>JAIXOF010000085.1 GCA_027486935.1 Cyanobium sp. C1_MAG_00004
CTCTCCCTTCCTGACCCTGAACCGTTATCGCTTGCCCCCCCCCCCCCACGATGCGGTGCCGGCTTGGCGCTTCTCCTGTTCTGACGCAAGTGACGCCTCCCAAGCGGTGCGGTCCGCTTCGCTTCGCTGCCTCAGCGCGTCGATGGCTGCGGCGCGCGTGCGCGAGGTCTCCTCGAGCTGCCGCACCTCCTCCGCCGCCGACGCGATGCGCGCGTTGAGAGCCACCTTCTCCGCCTCAAGTTGATGCGCGATCTGGCGCCGTCAGGTCGCAAAACAGAGCACCACGGCCTCGGTGTCTTTAAGACTCTTTTGCAGCCGCTCATTCTCCGCTTGGACGTCCGCAAGTTGCTCCGCCAGTTGAGCCCCCCTCCCCTCTAACTCCTCCCGCACCCGCTGCGCCTCAATTGCCGACGCCGTCGCCTTGCGCACCCTCTCCTCCAACTCCGACCGCGTCCCTTCCAACTCCCGACGCGACGCCTCGTGCGCTTTCCGCAACTCTTTTTCCTTTTAATTGTTAGCCCCAGCCTCCCCCTCCAAACCTCGCTCTCGCGCTCAGAAATCTGCGCGCGGAGGGCGGCCTCGCGCGCCTCCACCTCCTTGCGACGAGCAACCTCCGCCTCAACCGCCGCCTCTTCGTCGCGCAAGCGCTCCTGCGCTGAGACGAGCGCCGTCTGGGCGGTGCGCAGTTGGAGCTCCGCCTGGCGCAGCATTTGGCGCAGCCGCTCCACCGACGCGACCTCCTGCTCGAATTGGAGCTGCAGCTGCCGCAGCTGCGCCTCCAACTGCCGCTGGCGCCGCTGTTCCTCCCCGACCGCACCCTGCGCAGCCTTGAGCTGAGCGTCGGCGGTGTCGAGGGTTGTGCGGAGGCTCTCGAGCTCCCCACGGTCGCGCTCGCTCTGCGCCTCCCCCTCCTGCAGGGCGGCGCGCAGGCGGTGGAGCTCCTCCTGCGCAATGGCGAGGGCCTGGCGGAGGCGCTCCATCTCGTCGACCATCAGCGTCTTGACCTTCATCTGCGCAAAGAACTCAGGCGTCCCACGCATCAGACGGACGGAGAACGTCCGCTCACCCGCACCATCGGCGCGCTGGAAGGAGAGCTCGACGAAAGTGCCCGGGGCTCCCAAAATGAGGTTGCGGAGGTCGGAGAGGGACGCGCCTTGGACGGATTGGTTCTCGATCGAAAGGAGGACGTCGCCATTGCGAACGGTGCCATCGCGCTCTGCGGAGCCGCCCTTGACGATGTTTTGGATGAAAACACGGCCGTCGTTGCGCTGCTGGCCGAAAAAGACTCCGATGCCAGCAAGGTCTGGGAGCTGGTTAGAAACGTGCACATAGCAGATGGAATGGCTGATTGCAACGGGATGCATCAAATATCACGCGAAGGGAAGGCCAAAATGAAGAAGACAGAGGGGAGGTGAGGACCACTCGAGATGGCCTCTTTGCAGAATGCAATGGGGAGTATGTGACAGGACATGAGAGAGACAGCAACATAGAACAATCGTAGAGATCTCACTCTTTTCCTCAAGCCCTGCCTCTGCAAAGGCATTTCGCGACGACGACGTCAGAGCTGCCATTCAAGGATGCGTATTGAATATAATACGCCATAAATGCGATGTAAGGATTCCTGACTGCGTTGCGACATGTGTGGAGCCAGTTGCTAAAGGCTTTGGACATCGTTCCAAAACAATGACTCCGCACGCCCTTTTTACTCCACACCCAAAACTTTCAAGGCATCGATAGAGAAACAAAACAGCGTCCCTCCAAAGAGAAAAGCAAAAAATAAAAAATGATTGAAGTCGATTGTAGCTATATGCGTGCGAAAATATCGACGCAGCTCTAAATTCTCTAAATTATTTATTTGTTAATTGCTGTCACCATGCAGCATGAGCGCAATTCCGAGGCCACATGTTACGTTGGCAATCTTGATGACAAGGTACGCAGCAGCGCTGGCAGGGCCTAGAATTCCTTCGTCTGACTGCAGTAATGCTCACTCCCTAGGTAACTGAAGAACTGCTGTGGGAGCTGTTCATCCAAGCTGGCCCCGTTGGTTTGTTGGACTCGTCGAGCCCTCTGACGATGCAGCCAATGTCTTTGTCCCAAAGGACAAGGTTACAACAGCTCATCAAGGCTTTGGCTTCGTCGAGTTCAAGTCCGAAGAAGACGCGGACTACGCCATCAGAATCCTCTCCGCCGTAAAGCTTTACGGGCGCCCCCTCCGCGTCAACAAAGTCCCCCCCCCCCCCCGTTTGCATGTAACCCCCAAGGCCTCTCAAGACAAAAAATCCGCTGACGTTGGTGCGAACCTCTTCATCGGCAATCTTGACCCCGACGTCGACGAGACGCTCCTCCACAACGTCTTCAGCGCGTTCGGCGTCATCGTCGGCAATACCCCCAAGGTCTTACTCCCCCCCCCCCCGCCGCCTCAACCCCCCCCCCGTTAGATCCACCGCGACCCGGAGACCGGCCAATCCAAAGGCTACGCCTTTGTTAATTTTGACAGCTTCGAATCCGCCGACGCCGCCGTCGACGTACATCAACACCCCCAAAGCCACCCCCGCAACATTCCCCCCCCACCC
>JAIXOF010000078.1 GCA_027486935.1 Cyanobium sp. C1_MAG_00004
AACCCCCCACCCCACCGCGCCCTACCTCATGGCACGAGCGGGCTCCCAATCTGATGGCAAGAGAGGCTCCCTGCCTCATGGCAACAGCGGGCCGGTGTGTCGTTAGAAGCAGTAATTTGCAAACCCTACGGTGTTTTCACTGTTATTCTTTTACCAACACCCCGCCCCCCCACCCTCCTTCGCCCCGCCCCTCCGTAGGCCCAGCCGGCCGGCCAAACAACCGAGCAACCAACCAGGGAGATCGAGCCAACGAGAGGGCAAGCGAGCCAAGAGCAATGAGTGCACGAACCAACGAGCCAATGAGCCAACGAGCGAACCCACAACAAGTAGTCACAACGTCCGCACGCCATGAGACGGAAAGGCAACACGCGACTAAGCGACCAAGCGAGCACGCGAGTACCATTGCGAGCGGGCGGGGCAAACGCCAACAGGCGACGGGGGCCGGCATGCCGTCGGACGAGCGAGCGAGCCGGCACGACAGAACAACAACCCGGCGGCCGACAAGAGCCAGCGAACCAGCAAAGCAAAAACGCGCCGAGCCAAAGGACGGACGAAGAACAATGACCCAAGACCGAAGCGACCGACCGAGCGAAAGAACCAACGAAGGCACCGACCAGCCCGCCAACCGCCAGCCAAGAAACGAAGCAAGCCACCGACACCAGCCATACCGACGACCCAAGAATCGACCCACCAACCAAGCAAACAGCCAACACACCGACGCACCAACCACACGACCGACCAACGAACCAACCGACCACCCGACCGACCGACCGACCGACCGACCAACCAACCAACCAACCAACCGACCCGGTAGCAATAGAACAATCTGAGATAGAAGCATTTTCTTTTTGAGACACATGCCCCCCTGCAGCTGCCCGCCCCGGCCGCTCTCGCATGGCCCCTTTAGCTTAGCTGGCAGAGCACCCGCTCAGTAAGCGGGAGGTCGTGGGTTCGAATCCCACAGGGGGCTGCTTGCCAGACGGGATCGATGTGGCACCTCCGGAGACCGTGACGGGATCCCGCTCAGGACAGTTTGGCCGAGCGGTCTAAGGCGGTGGCTCAAGGCGCCATTCCGTAAGGGCGTGGGTTCGATCCCCACAGCTGTCACTTGCCAGCCGCAGTGCGCGAAGCTCCCTTGAAGCCTACCGACGCACGTGATCTTCGTTCCTCCGGCACAAGCCCGCCTAGCTCAGCCGGCAGAGCGCAAGGCTCTTAACCTTGTGGTCGTGGGTTCGAGCCCCACGGTGGGTGTCTTTCCTGCCCCGCGGGATGGCCCGCGTGGACGCTGCGTTGGGCAAGCAAAGCAGCAGAGCCCGCGGAGGCACCCGTCCCATCCCGCAGGCAGCGCCCAATTCCTGCCAGCGGGGAGCAAGCGGCGGCAACCTGCTTCGCTCGTCTTGGCGTTCTCCTTGCGAAGCCCTAGGGCTGCGTCGGAGAGGCTGCGGCGGCTGGGCAGGTGGTGCGGCGGGTCGGGGATGCCGCCGCGGCCGGGCAGGTGGCCGGGCGTGCTCTGCCGCAGGCTGGGCTCAACGTGGGCCAGCGAGAATGGTCCCACGCGGGCTTGAACCGCGGACCTTGCGGTTATTGGCCGCACGCTCTAACCAGCTGAGCTATGAGACCTCTGCCGCAGTCATCGCGGCGAGAAACGAGCAGTTGCGCCGCCCTAGCAAGGCAGACCGCCGCTCGCCAGCAAGCCGGCCATAGCTCAGTTGGCAGAGCATCTGACTGTAGAGCTCTGCAGCAATCAGATGGTCCCTGGTTCGATTCCGGGTGGCCGGATGGCATGACAAACCCCTTGGCTGGGGCCTGCGTGCTTAAAAGTGACGCCTCCGCCGCCCGGCGAGCACGCTCGCCTCGCCCGCGGCCTTCCTGCCGCGAGGGCGACCGAGGGCTGGGCCCGCTGTCGCCGCCAGGGCGGCCACCCAACTGAGAGCGACGTGCTCCTGGCAGACCGTCCTCGGAGGCACGCGACGCTGCGAGGAGTCAGCGGCTCCTGTCGGTTGCCTGCCACGGCCTGGCGAGGCTCAGGGGTCGCGGGGGCGGCAGTGCCCGGAGGCCGCCTCGGGGCGGGCGGGTGGGCCGGGCGGGCTGGCGAGCGAAAGCGGTGAGGGTGAGCATCTCCCTTCGGGAATGCGCAGACTACCACCGGGCCACGGTGCGGCGCAGCTCCTAGCCCCCGCGAGCTCACGGGCCGCGGCAGCTGCAGTGTCCGCTGGTCGCCCCAGCGCGGAAGAGTGCATTAGCATTATCATTATTACCACGATGATTATTACTATCAGTATTTGTATGAACATTATTTTTCACAATCTTTATTATCATTATCATTATCATCATCATCATCATTATTAGTATTCTCATCATTACCATTACCATCATTATCATTACTAATAGTATTTCTTAATTTTTCAACGGGCATTACCATGATCAGTCTTATAGCACATATCTTTCATGTGATTATTATCACTATTACTATCTTGTACTATTATATTATTAGTACTATCAATATTATTATAATTATTATTATAATTAATATTGCAATTATTATTTTTAATCTTA
>JAIXOF010000214.1 GCA_027486935.1 Cyanobium sp. C1_MAG_00004
AGCAAGCCTTCAAGGAGATGGATGGGAAACCGGGGATGATCTTCAGCGACGCGGAGCCCGCCCTGACCTCTAGAGAGATGCAGGAGTGGTTCTCCAAGGAGCGCATCGCCCACACCATCACCCTCAAACATGCGCCCCTGGCGGAGCGCATGATCGGCTACATCAAGACGCAGATTGTCAGAAGCATGAAGCCAGGAGACAAGTGGTGGCGGGCGGTGCCGGAGGTCGTGGAGAGATACAACAAGGAGCACGTGAGCCGAAGCACCAAGATGACGCCCATGGAGGCTTCCCAGGAGAAGAACCAGCAGCAGGTGAAGACCAACCTGGAGAGCATACGGAAGATGGACAACAACCAGCCTCGCCTGGACGCGGGGGACAAGGTGAGGGTGATACTCAAGAAGAAGTTCGAGAAGGGCTACGCGCCCAACTGGAGCGAGCGCATCTACAGCATACGGGACCGGGTGGAGGGGAACCACGCGCCCGTGGGCGACGTGGTGGACAAGCAGACCCAATACACGATAGAGGACCCCACGGGCACCCTCCCCACCTACAAGAAGAAGTATCTGAGGGACGAGCTGCTGCTGGTCAGGAGAGGTTGATAAAAATTCTATCTGATATTTTACCACTAATAATGGAAAAGTATCAGATAGAATATTGCAGAAAATTCCCCCCGTAAGTCCTTATAAAGAGTTATTCATTTACGGGAATGAGCCGTAGCGTCTTGCGTATTTTGCGCCCGCCGTGGAAAAAGCCATCTTCGCGGAAGCCCTCCTCCAACTCTTCCATAGTCCTGTAATTGCCGTTCTTGTATTCATAATGCGCCCAAATACCGAAGCAGCGGTGGTACCATTCCTTCACCAGCACGGCACACGGATGCTCGGCGTAGTAGTAGAAAACCCGGTTTTGCAGTTCCGTTGGTAGTTGTTGCACAATGTTCATTTATATTCTATTACACCCACCAAACCTTTATATCACCTGCCCCGCATGACCGGCCTGTATTCAGGAGGCGGGGGCAGGTGGGGGTAGTGGTGCGCCACCCAGGCCGCGTACCTGTTGTAGTAGCTGAGCAGGCGCTCCACCCGGCAGACATGATCGAAGCTCCGCCGGTTGAGCCGCTCAAAGAAAAGCTCCTCATCGGAATCATACAAAACGACCTTCTCGCGGGGGGACAGTCTCCGGACGCCCCGCGGTGGTGTATCAATATTCAGACTATCCACCCAACGATACATCATGAGGCTGTCTATACTATACAGTCTGATCTTTCTTTTCCGCAGCGGTCCCCTGCTTCTGGAGCGCTTCCTGCTCGTCATCATCCAGGACATTCAGCAGCCCCAACTCCCGCTCCACCATATACACCTGTGGGTAGTTCTTGAATATCGTTGCCCAGCGGGAGTTCTGCTTCTTCATGTGCGCTATCTGCTTCTTGTCCAGCCCCACATACTCCTCCAACATATACTTAATCTTCCCGCCCGCGCTGTGTGGGAAGTAGGTGATGGTGTGGGCTTCGTTGAGTATCCTGCGGGTGTCCTTGCCGTTCGTGGGCAGGTGGTTGGTGACCACGCAGGTTATCTTGTAGTGCCTGCCTATCTCCAGGACCTGGTTCAGGATGTTATACACGGCCTCCCTAATCTTCTTGTCAGAGATCACATCAATATCATCGAAGATGCACACGGAGTTCTTCAGCTCCTCCACATCTATGGGGTCCTGGTGTATGCTCTCGTCCAGTCTGACACGCTTGGGCTTGATCTTGTCCAGAGACTCATCTGAGGGCAGGCTGGAGAACAGGTATATGGGGTGCTCCTTGTGCTTCTTCTTGTACTGCTCAAGAAACTTACGGGTGTAGGTGCTCTTGCCGCTCCCGCTGGGACCCGTGATGTAGAGAATCTCCCGCTCCTTGGTTGTGTCGGGCACCTGCTGGAACTTGCTGTCGTTGGCTATCTTAAGCTGCCGAAACTCGGCGATGACGCTGCCCTGATCAGTCCTGTCCTGCTGGCTCGCGAACTGATCGGACACGCTGACCGTGTGCCCGTTGTATTTACCGCCGTCTATCCTTGCCAAGGGACGGCCGACCTTGTTGAGGTTGAGCATAATAGGGGAATTTATACAATGGCATGAGAAAAATATATAAGCCCTTCTTAATGGAAGAGAACCAGGGGAACAAAGGCGCGGAAAACGTGGTCAAACCCAAGGGTCCCATGTGGCAGTGCCCCGTGTGCGGCACCCGTGTCTGGGTCAGCAACAGGAGGCGGCACCTGCGCACCAGGAAGCACCTGGACGCCCAGTATGTCATGCAGGAAAAGTTCGAGATCAATATATAATAACTTACGGGGCATACCGTAAGTTATTATATAGAGTTAAAGGGAAAACTATGAAACCATATAAACATGGATTGATATGATATACTATACAATGAATCAAGAAGAAATTACCAAGCATAGGAACAAGTACAGTAGGGATTTTATCAAGAAGTCAGAACGGCTCAAGAAAGGGCTGGTAAAGTATCACGGACCCATCGAGAGGGACACATTGACAGAGGATGTGTTACGATTTTACGATTCGCAATTGAAAGG
>JAIXOF010000232.1 GCA_027486935.1 Cyanobium sp. C1_MAG_00004
GCTCTGCCTACGTTGGTTCAAATCCAACCCGGCCCATCCACCACACGCCCTTGTAGCTCAGCGGTAGAGCACTCCCTTGGTAAGGGAGAGGTCACGAGTTCAAGTCTCGTCAAGGGCTTTTCAAACATCTGCCCGAGCAGCAATCAGGCGGCATCCTGAGGACAGATCCGCGTCTGTTGCTTGACCGTGGCCCTGTTTCACCGCCTGTTCGGCAAGCCGCTGCCCCGCAGCCAGGCCGACAGCGAGAAGTTGCCCAGCTTCGAAGCGCTGCCGATCCTGTCGTCGGACGCCCTGTCCTCGGTGGCCTATGCCACCGAGGCGGCCCTGGGGGTGCTGATCCTGGCGGGCAGCGGCGCCCTGGGGCTGTCGCTGCCGATCACCCTGGCGATCATCGTGCTGATCGCCGTGGTGGTGCTGTCGTACCGCCAGACAATCGAGGCCTATCCCGAGGGCGGTGGCTCGTACGTGGTGGCCCGCGAAAACCTGGGCACCGCCGCCAGCCTGGTGGCGGCGGCCTCGCTGCTGGTCGATTACACCCTGACGGCGGCGGTCAGCCTGATGGCCGGCACCCAGGCCCTGTCGTCGCTGCTGCCGGCGTTGCTGCCTTACGAGGTGCCCCTAAGCCTGCTGCTGCTGGTGCTGGTGGGCTGGGCCAACCTGCGCGGGGTCAAGGAAGCGGGGCGCGCCTTTGCCATGCCCACCTACGCCTTTGTGGTGATGGTGGCCCTACTGGCCCTGTTCGGCCTGCAGAACCTGGTAGCCGTGCATGGCTTCACACCCGATCCGGCGCCGCTGGTGCGGGCGGCCGAGCCCCTGGGGTTGTTTCTGATCCTGCGGGCGTTCAGCTCGGGCTGTTCGGCCATGACGGGCATCGAGGCGATCGCCAACGGGGTCAAGGTGTTCCGCGAACCCTCGGCCCGGCGGGCCCGCAACACGATGCTGGTCATGGGGGTGATGCTGGCCGCCATGTTCCTGGCGGTCAGCAGCCTGGCCTGGCTTTACGGGATCGCCCCCGACCCCGACCGCACGGTCATGGCCCAGATCGGCATGCGGGTGTTCGGCGCCGGCAGCCCCCTGTTCTGGGCCCTGCAGATCACCACCCTGCTGATCCTGACCCTGGCGGCCAACACCGCCTTTGCAGGCTTCCCGCGGCTGGCGGCGATGCTCGCCAAGGACCAGTTCCTGCCAAGGCAGATGGGCTGGATCGGCGACCGACTGGTGTTTCAAAACGGCATCGGCGTGCTGCTGGCCGCCACCGCCCTGATCGTGCTGATCTGCCAAGGCGACACCACCGTGGCGGTGAACCTCTACGCCCTGGGGGTGTTCATGGCCTTCACCCTGTCGCAGGGCGGCATGGTGGTGCGCTGGTGGCGCCTGCGCGGCGCGGGCTGGCTGGGACGACTGGCCATGAACGCCCTGGGGGCTGCCAGCACCGCGGTGGTGCTGGTGGTGATCGTGGTCAGCAAGTTCAGCGAAGGCGCCTGGACGGTGGTGATCGCCATCCCGCTGCTGGTGCTGCTGCTGGCGCGCATCCGCGGGCGCTACCGGCGCGTCTTTGCCTCGATGGCCGTTGATCCGGCCCAGGTCAGGCCGATCCAGGTGCCGCAGCGCCACCCCCCCATCGGCAACACCAGCGTGGTCTGGATCGCCTCGTTGAGCCAGCCCAGCCTCGAGGCATTGCGCTATGCCGCCACCGTTTCAGACCGGGTGCTGGGGGTGTGGGTGCTGGCCGACGAAGACGACCCCGAGCAGATCCGCCAGCGCTGGCACCAGCTGCTGGGCAGCGACCCCAACCTGAGGCTCGAAATCCTCGACAGTCCCTATGCCTCCCTGGTCACACCCTTTGTCGATTTCGTCGAGCACCACGAGCAACGCCATCCCGGCGAGAACCTGACGATCGTGATGCCGATGGCGATCCCGCGCTATCGGTTTGACTCGTTGCTGTTGAACCAACGGGGCATCAACATGCGGCAGGCCCTCGATGAACGGCACAACCGTGTCTTCACCCTGGTGCGTTACTACCTGCCTGCCTGATGAGCAGCCCCAGCACCCTGCAGCCGCCCGCCCTGGCGGTGCCGATCGAGGCCATGCGACAGCAGGTCCAGACGGGGGCCAGCCGAACGGCGGCCTGGCGCCAGGCCCAGCTGCAACGGCTAGGCGGGATGCTTCAACGCCACTGGGAGCCGCTAACAGCAGCCCTGGGCAGCGACCTGGGCAAGCCGCCGCTCGAGGCCGCGATGGAGCTGCTGCTGGTGCGCCAGGAGCTGCGGCTGTGCAGCCGCCGGTTGCGCCGCTGGATGGCCCCCCGCCCCCTGCCGACGGCCCTGCACCTGCAACCCGCCAAGGCCTGGCAGCAGGCCGAACCCCTGGGCTGCGTGCTGATCATCAGCCCCTGGAACTACCCATTGCAGCTGTGTCTGCGGCCGCTGGTCAACGCCCTGGCGGCCGGCAACACCGCCGTGCTCAAGCCTTCAGAGCACGCCCCGGCCACCGCCCGGCTGCTGGGCAGCCTGATCAGGGCCACCTTTGACCCCGAGGTGGTGCAGGTGGTCCAGGGCGACAGCGTCACCGCCGCCGCCCTGCTCGAGCAACGCTTTGACCACATCGTCTTTACCGGCAGCGGCCGGGTGGGCCAGCTGGTGCTGGAAGCCGCAGCCCGGCACCTGACCCCGGTCACGCTCGAACTGGGGGGCAAAAGTCCGGCACTCGTGCTGGCCGACGCGGCCCTGGCGGTGACGGCGCGGCGCCTGATCTGGGGCAAGGGCTACAACGCAGGCCAGACCTGCGTGGCCCCCGACTATCTGCTGGTCGAACGGGCCGTGCAGGCCCCCTTGCTGGCCGCCCTGCGCCAGGAACAGCAGCGGTTGTTCGGCGACACGCCCCTGACCAGCCCCGACCTGGGCTCGATCGTCAACCAGGCCCAGTTCAACCGGCTTGAGGCCCTGCTGGGGCAGGCCCGTGACCGCGGGCAGGTGCTGTTCGGCGGCAACAGCGACCCGCTGCGCCGGCGGATCGAACCCACCGTGGTGCAGGTCACCAGCGGCGACGACCCCTTGCTGCAGGACGAACTCTTCGGGCCGATCCTGCCGGTGCTGGCGATCGAAAACCTGCAGGACGCCCTGGCCTTCATCAACGGGCGGCCAAAGCCGTTGGCGCTGTATCTGTTCAGCCAGAGCAGTCAGTTGCAGCAACAGGTTCTGGCGGGCACCAGCTCGGGCACCGCCGTCGTCAACGACGTGATCCTGCAGGCGAGCGACGCCAACCTGCCGTTCGGCGGGGTGGGGCCCAGCGGCATGGGCCGCTACCACGGCCAGGCCGGCTTTGACGCCCTGTCCCATCTGCGCACCGTGCTGCAGCGCCCGACCTGGGGCGACGTGCCGTTCCGCTATCCCCCCTACAACAACCGCAGCCTGGCCCTGTTGCGCCGCCTGCTGGGCTGATCAGCAGACCTGATCGGCAGGGGGGCTGGGCGCAGGCAGGCGGGGCCTTTATGGTTTGCCCATCTACCGATAGCGCCCATGCGTCGCTCCCTTGCAGCCCTGGCTCTAGCAGTGGTGTTGCCTGGCGGGGCCCTGTTGTCTCCAGCGGCCCGCGCCGATGTGGTCGTCAAGCCGGGCGAGACCCTCTCAGAAATCGCTGACCGTCATGGCGTCAGCCTCAACCGCCTGATGCAGGCCAACGGCATCAGCAACCCCAACGTGGTGGTGGCCGGTACCCGCCTGGTGATCCCCGGCAGCCGCAGCACCGCGGGTACCAGCGGTCGCGGCAGCGGCAGTGGTGGTGTGACCGTTCGTGAGGGCGAAACCCTGTCCGAAATCGCCGACCGCAACGGCGTCAGCCTCAACCGCCTGATGCAGGCCAATGGCATCAACAACCCCAACATGGTGGTGGCCGGCACCCGCCTGGTGATTCCCGGCAGCCGCGCGGCAGCAGCACAGGCCCCGGCCCCACGGGCGGGCGGCTCGACCGTCGTGCGCAGCGGCGAAACCCTCTCAGAGATCGCCGACCGCAGCGGCACCACCGTCGAGCGGCTGATGCAGCTCAATGGCATCACCAATCCCAACATGGTGGTGGCCGGCGCCCGCCTGGCCCTGCCGGGCCAGCCCCGCAGCACGGCGACCGCGTCGACGCGCCCCAACCCCAACGCCCGTCACCACGTGGTGCAACAGGGCGAGACCCTGAGCCACATCGCCGACGACTACAAGGTTCCGGTCGAGCGGCTGATCAGCCTCAACAAGATCGATGATCCCAACCTGGTGGTGGCGGGGACCCGCCTGCAACTGCAACCGCCGCCGCCGGTGGCCCGCCCCAAGCCCAGGGCCGTGGCGGTGACCCCCAAACCCCAGCCCAAGCCGCAGGCCAAGCCCCAGCCCAACCCCCAGACCGTGGCCCGCAGCACCACCCCGGTCGCCAAGGCCCAACC
>JAIXOF010000060.1 GCA_027486935.1 Cyanobium sp. C1_MAG_00004
CCCGGCATGAAGCCCTGGCTGGCTAGGTAGCGGTAGGTGGTGAAGTCACCATTGGTGCCCTGGGGCCCGCTGCGCTCGGCCAGCAGCAGATCCCGCTGCAGTAAGGCCGCCCGCTGGCGCTGCTCCGCGTTCTTCTTTTCCCGCTCCGGCAGCGCGTAATTGATCATGTCCTGACCCGCCTGCACCAACTGACTGGTGACGGCATCGAGCAGGCCGCGCCAGCGGCCCAGGGAGCGGTCGAAATCCCTGGCCGTGCTGTTGCTCAATCCCTCCAGCCAACTCTCGGTGATCCATGGCGGCGGTGTGGCCCCCAGCCAGTTGTGGCGTTGGAGGTCGTCGACGATGGCTTGGCAGGCCTGCAGTGCCTGATCCCGCGCCTTGGGGTTGTCGAGCGCTTCGGCGATCTCGCTCACCACAGGTTTGAGTTCGGACTCCAGCCCCACCAGCTCTTTCACCTTGCTGGGCAGGGCTTTGCCGGTGGCGGCCAGCCACAACGCCCGGAAGTGGGCGATCAGCAGCTCCTCGTTAGCCAGCTCCAGCGTGGGTGCACTCACGGCACCGGACACCATGCGGGTGGGGGCTGAGAAAAAGTACTGATCGTGGGGTGAGGTCGCACCGCAGTAGCTCAGCACCAGTGCGGGCTGCCCGCTGCGACCTGCTCGGCCACTGCGCTGGGCGTAGTTCGCCGGAGTGGGCGGCACGTTGCGCATGTAGACGGTGTTGAGCGAGGAGATGTCCACACCCAGCTCCATAGTTGGCGAGCAATAGAGCAGCCGCAGCTGCGCCTCGCGGAAGGCTTCCTCCCGCTTCTCGCGCTCCAGTGCATCCACCTGGGCGGTGTGCTCCCGGGCCAGCAGGGTCTGCAGAAAGGGCCGCCCCTGTTGACCCAAGGTGGTGGCCAGATCGTTGTAGAGGTTGCGGAAGTAGTCGTTCACGGGCCCACGGCGACCGGAGCCCATGCGTTGTTTGAGCAGGGCTGCGTGGTACTCGTCCTGGGGCGCGGCGTCCCGATTGCACAGCGTCCAGCGCAGGGCACTGCTGCTAAGGCGCCAGCCGTTTTTGCTCTCACTGCTCCCCCGCCGACTCAGGCGCAGATCCACCTGTTTGACCAGGTGATAGCGGGCCAGCACGGTGACCAACCCACTGGTGATTTCCTGGTAGAGCGCTTCATCCCATTTCAGGCCGGCATGCAGCTCCTCAAGAGAGAGCCAGCGCTCCCGGGCCTTCAGCCAGCGGCCGAATTCACCGCGCAGCGACAGCCCTTCCAGGCCGCGGAACTCCCGGCCCCTGGCATCGCGCGGCACCGTTTCAAACACCACGCTGCGAGCGAGTTCACCTTTCTCGTCGGCGCCGATCGCCCATACCTCCTCCAGCTCTGAGGCGGCACGGCGCCGCCGCTCGAACTCTTCGGCAAAGAGCACATTCGTTTCGATCGCCAGCCGCTCCCGCAGCTCCTCCAGCAGGCGGTGACAGATCAAGTAGCGCTCGATGGCTGAGCACTGCGCCAGCAGTGGATGCTGATCCATCCACTGGCCCTGGTCTTCCACGCAGTTCACCAGTTCGGCGTAGTCGACCTCCAGCAGTTGCAGTTGCTCCAGGTTGGGGTTGGTGAGCCGCCAGCCGCGGCGGAGGTCCACCACCAGCCGGTACTCCAGAACTTCGCGCAGGGCCTTGCGGAACTTGCCCTCGGCCGCAGGCACGATGCCCTTCTGCTCAATGAAGTCATCGGCCTCCAGCCGCAGGGCTTTCTCGGTTTCCTGCGCCAGGGTTTCCAGGCTCAGCTCCAGTTCCGGCTGGGCCTGCAGCGCGGCCACAAGCCCGGCGCGCAGCTGCAGCACCCGCATGAAGTCGTTGAAGTGGCCCGCCTGGAGGGAGGCGTCCTGGCGGTTGTCACTGAAGGCCAGCAGCTTGCGCGCGTTGTCGGGCAGCTCGTTGGCCGGGAAGTTGAGCAGCTGCCGCAGCACCGACAAACTCAGAGTGGTGGTGGCGTAACTGCGGCCCTCAGAGCTCAGGCCGACCAGCTTGCGGAAATCGCTACCCCGCGCGCTGTGCTCCACCCCGCAGGTGGGGCAGAACCGGAAGCTGCCGCTCAGGAACCACCCCGGCAGCCCGTCGGTGCTGGCTTGGCCATCGGGACGGAAGCGGCAGGGTACCGGCGCCGCTTTGCGGTAGTGCTGTCGCAGTACCAACTCACCGTCTTTCCCCGGCTCCAACCAGCCATCCGGGTAGTTCGCCTTCTCGGGCTCATCGGTGGAATAGGCCTCAGCCGCATCGGGCATGAAGTAGCCATTGACCACCTCTTTGTCGCTGGAGCTGGTCTGGTCGCCGAAGTCGCGCGGCTCCAGCCGCACCGGCCGCTTGCTCTGCAACTGGGTCCTGACCGGATGGAATTCCTGACCGCAGCTGCGGCAGAACACCAGCGGGAACAGCAGGGCCTGACGATCGCTGCCTGGCCTGTAGATCTGCCCTTTCAGTGTGGGATGGCGCGACCCCGGTGGCTCCAGGGTGCAATAGATGTCGCCACCTGCCGAGACGAACTGGTGCAGCCGGAAGGCAAAGAACCTCCGGTTCGGCGCCACCTCAACTCGATAGGCCGCCAGCAGAAACTCCCGCAGGCGATTGCGCGCCTTCTGCGGATCGACTCCACTGAGCTGGGCGAGCTCCTCTGCTGCTTCCCGGAACGCCTTGGGGTTGGAGCGAACCCACTTGCCATCGGGCTTGTCGTCTTCTCGCCGTAGCCCCAGGCGCAGCTCCACCCAGCGGGCTAATGGATGACGACGGAGGCTTTCGCCATCCCCAGGAGCCATATCTCCCGTAAGGGCCTGGCGCAACTCATCGGGGCTGGGCAGCTCACCTTCTGTAAGCCGTTCCAATGTCTCGGTGACCACGTTCTTTGCCGGAATCGTGGTGCCGAACAACTTGCTCGCCACCGATGCCACCAGGGCGTTGCGCTCTTCCGCACTGCCCTCGCTGGCCATCGTGGCTGAGGTGCCGATGCAGATCAGCTCCTTGTCAGGAGATAGGCGCTGCCGCACCCGGCGCACGAGCATCGCCACATCCGCACCCTGCCGGCCTCTGTAGGTGTGGAGCTCATCGAGCACAAGGAACTCCAGCCCCTGTGCCGCCCGGATCACTTGCTGATCCAGCGGGTTCTGGCGCGTGAGGATGTACTCCAGCATCACGTAGTTCGTGAGCAGGATGTCGGGTGGATTGTTCTGGATCTTCTCCCGCTCTTCTGGTGACTCCTGCCCTGTGTAACGGGCAAAGGTGACCCGCTCAGAGCCCTTGGGGTAACCCAGACAGAGGTACTTCTCCAGTTCCTTGAACTGGCTATTACACAGGGCGTTCATCGGGTAGATGACGATCGCCCGAATGCGCTTGCCGGTATCGCCTGCCTCCTTGGCCTCGATGATGCGCTGCACCATCGGCAGGATGTAGCCGATCGACTTCCCCGAGCTGGTGCCGGTGGTGATGACCACGCAGCCGCCAGCCAGCACGATCTTCAGGGACTCCAGCTGGTGGAGGTGCAGCTGCAGTTCCTGGCCCTCGCCGTTCTCCTTGCCCCAGCGGAAGATCTGGCGGCACTCCGGGTGCAGCAGGCCCTGCTCCACCAAATGGCCAATGCTCCCACCGCTCACGAAGCTCGGATTGAGCTGGATCAGGGGTGAAGGCCAGTACTCCTCGTCGCCATAGCGACCATCGACGAACTCGCGGATGTCGTCAGCCCGGATCGTGGTGAAGCTGCGGCTGAACTGCCCGTAGTCCTCGACGACCCGGTCGCGAAAGGAGAAGACATCCATCAGTCCATCCGTCCCGGGGTAGTGGCCACGCTCCTCATGGGCCGGGCTTCATGCCGAGGATTCATTGCCCCAGTCTGCGGGCAACCGCTGCCATGCGCAGCCACTCCGCAGCCAATGAAATGCTGATCAGAGCTTGTTTTCATGCGGATCCTGCATTGTTTCGGTGAGACGCAGCTGCTGGCGTAGCGCCCGCACGGCTTCACGGGCGGCGGAGCCGTTGGCCGCTCCCTGGGGCAGCAGCAGCCAGAGCTGCTCCACCAGCAGCGGTTGCTCAGCCAGGGGTTGCAGGCCATGGCGCTCCAACCAGCTCGGCGCCACAAGTTCTGGGCTGATTGGCAGGGCTAACTGCCGGTCGCGGGCGCGCTTGATCCAGGCCTCGGCCTCCTGACAGGCCGCTGGCTGCTGCTCCACCCCATAGCCCTGGGCTGCAACGGCCTGATGCAACAGGGGAGCAACCGCTTTGCGGGGCAGCAGTACCCGGCGGCTGGTGGCTGCCGTGGCCACCAACTGCAGACGCAGCTGGCCCAGCGGCAGCACCACCAACCCCTCCCAATGCGGCAGCTGACCCGAGAGCAGCCTGTGCTCCAGGCAGAAGGAGCTGAGCAGCGCTCCATCCAGCAGGCCATGGCGCACCAGCTCCGCCCAGTGCTCCGCCTGGCGGCAGCGGGCTGGCACCTGCTGAATCCCCGCCAGGCCATGCAGCAGGCGTTGGTGCAGCACATCGGTGCCGATGCGCAGCAGCCCCTCCATCAAACGGTGCTCGCGGTAGGCCAGCCGCAGGTGCTGCAGGCAGGTGTTGTGCCCGTGGCGGCACACCGAGGAGCCCTGACGCGGCACCAGCCGGAACTGCAGCTGCATCAACTGCAGGCTGCGGCACACCGTGCTCTGGTGCATGGCCAGGGCAGCACCGGCCTTGGCCTGGGAGCCGGCCAATTCAAGGAAGTCGAGGATGTGCAGGTCTTCCAGCGCCGTGGGCGGCACGTAACTGCTGGCTGGAGGACTGCTGGAGCTGGCCACGGCTGGCTGGAACGTTGCTGGCTACAGCGTCAGCGCCGCAGGGACGATCCGAGCCGTTTTTCGTGCGAAAGAGAGAACGCCGCGTCAGGATGCGGCTTCTGTTGTGGGGTGGGAGTTGCCGGTGCCGATGACGCCTGCGCTGCGCTGCCACCTGCTGATCGGCCAGCCCGCGAGCGGCAAGACCACCCTGGCCAAGGCCCTGGCGCCCCTGCTCACCGCCCCGGGTGAACCACCGGCTGTAGTGCTCTCCACCGATGCCATCCGCGCCGAAGTCTTTGGCGATGCGGCGGTGCAGGGCCCCTGGGTCGACATCCAGCAGCGGCTGCACCTACGCATCCAGGAGTGTGTGGCCGCCGGCATTCCGGTGATCGTGGATGCCACCCATGCCCGCCGTGCCTGGCGGCTGGCGATCACCCAGGCCTTGCCGCTGCCCACACCGGTGGAGTGGATCGGCTGGTGGCTCTACACCGATCTGCCCACCTCGCTCGCCTGGAACGCCCGGCGCGAGCGGGCCGTGCCGGTGCCTGTGATCCAGGAGATGGCGGCCGCCCTGGCCGATCCGCACTTCGGGCCATCACGGGCCGAAGGTTTCGCAGCCATCTGTGCCGTGGTGCCCACCCACCACAACGATCTGACGGCGGTGCTTTTGGCCGAACTGGCCGGGCTCGATCAGCGGATTCGCTCGGCCACCAACCGCGAGCGCAAGCTGCAGCGCCACGGCTACTCGCGCCTGCTGGATCTGGAGCGACTGCTCCACCTGATCCGGCTGCTCAGCACCTGGCCCGATCTGGCCGCCACCGACCCCGCCAGCGCAGAAGAGCTGGAGGCGATCCTCTCGCCCCTGCC
>JAIXOF010000233.1 GCA_027486935.1 Cyanobium sp. C1_MAG_00004
CTGCAGCACCAGCTGCACCGCCTCGCCAATGGTCATGAAGTAACGGATCACCTCGGGATGGGTGACGGTCACCGGGCCGCCGGCGGCGATCTGCTCGCGAAACAGGGGCACCACCGACCCCGATGAGCCCAGCACGTTGCCAAAGCGCACCATCGCGCAGACGGTGCGGCTCTGGCGGGCGGCGGCCTCCTGCACCAGCAGCTCGCAGACCCGCTTGCTGGCCCCCATGGCATTGGTGGGGCGCACCGCCTTGTCGGTGGAAATCAGGGTGAAGCGCTCGACCCCCGCGGCCAGCGACGCCTCGAGCAGGGCCTGGGTGCCCAGGATGTTGTTGCGCAGGCCGGCGGCCAGGTTGGCCTCGACCAGGGGCACGTGCTTGTAGGCGGCGGCGTGGAACACCACTTCAACGCCATAGCGACGACACAGCCGCTGCAACGGCGCCGGCTGGGTGACATCGGCCAATACCGCCGTGAGCTCGAGCTCTCGGGGCAACGCCGCATCGCTGGCCAGGGCCTGGCGCAGCTCGCGCTCGATCGCGTACAGGGCGTACTCGGCGTGATCGAGCAGGATCAGCCGCGCCGGGGCCAACTGCAGCACCTGGCGGGCCAGCTCGCTGCCGATCGAGCCGCCGCCGCCGCTGATCAGCACCGTCTTGCCGCTGACGGCGGCCCGCAGCAGCTGCGGGTCGGCGGTCGAGGGGTCGCGGCCCAGCAGATCCTCGATGGCGACGCGACGCAGATCGGCGACGCGCACATGGCCCGAGGCGATCTCCTGCAACGAGGGGATCGTCAGCACCTCGAGGCCCAGCTCGCGCAGCTCGTTGACCAGCTCGCGGCGGCGCACCCGCCCGGCACTGGGAATCGCCAGCAGCACCGCCTGCACCCCATGGCGGCGGATCAGCTGGGGCAGCTGGTCGGGCGAGGCGATCGGCAGGCCCTGGATGCGGCGGCTCCACATCCACAGCGAGGGGTCGTCATCGATCACCCCCACCAACTGCCAGCGCGGATCGAAGCGCAGCGCATCGATCAGGCGCGAACCCGCCTCGCCGGCGCCATAGACCAGGGCCGGGCGGCGCAGCCGGGCAGCGGCCGGATCAAGCTGGTGGGCCTGGATCGCCAGCAGCTGCCGCAACAGATCGCGCAGCAGCACCCGCGAGGCGATCGCCAGCACCGAAAACAGCAGCCAGAAGATCGGCCAGAACGAACGGGGCGGCCAGCTGAACCCGAACAGGGGAATCAGCAGCGCCGTCGCCAGCAGAAACAGGGCCGTGCGCGGCAGCAGCCCATAGAGCGAATGGCTGCCCGAGTAACGGGTCAACCCCTGGTACCAACCGGTGCTGGCCAGGGTCACCAAGCCGACCGGCAGCAGCACCAGCAGGATCGGCAGGCTCTGGCTGATCCAGGGATCCCAGGGGGCGTTGAGGCGCAGCAGAAAGGTGCCCCAGAAGGCCAGCACGATCAGCAGACCGTCGAGGCCCATCAGCCCCGAGCGGCGCAACAGCACATAGCTGGTGCGATCAGAAAGCAGCCGGCCCAGGGGCGACGGATCGGCGGATGCAACCATGGCAACCATTCTTGGCGCTGCTGGAGCCGTCATGCCCGGGATCCCGCCAGCCGCCCAGCCGCACATGGCGCGGCCGCCCGGCACCAGCCGCGCCGGCTGGGTGTCGCTGCAGGTGGGGGTGCTGTTTTTAAGCAGCAGCGCCCTGGTGTCGGGCATCGCCCTGCTGCTGGCGATCACCCTGTGGCGGCCGCAGCAGCAGCCCGCCCCCCTGAGCCGCCCCGAAGCGCGGCTGCTGGCAGGCCTGAGCCTGCTACTGCTGCTGGGCACGGCCCTCAGCGCCAAAGCCGGCCTCTTGGCCTGGTTGGGGCTGGGCAACTGGTTGCCGTTCTTTTGGTTGTTTCTGGCGATCCGGCCCTACTTGGCGACCACGGCGGCCCGCCAACGGGTGGCCTTTTGGCTGTGCGCCGCCACCGTGCCGGTGGTGGTGGTGGCCTGGCTGCAGCACGTCCTGGGCTGGAAAGGACAACTGGATGCCCTGGGCGGGTTGATCCGCTGGCCGATGAACGACCCGATCACCGGCACCAGCCTGTTCGACAACCCCAATGTGACCGGCGCCTGGTTGGCCCTGGTGATGCCGTTTGCGGTGCAGCGCGCGCTGCAGCCGCACCAACGTCTCTGGACCCGGTTGCTGGGCTGGGGCCTGGCCCTGAGCTCAGTCGCCACCTTGATGCTGAGCGCCTCGCGCAATGCCATGGCCACCCTGCTGCTGACCTGGCCTGCCAGTGGCGGCCGCCGCCTGCGATGGGGGGTGCTGGCAATGGCGGCCGTCTATGGCGCCCTGGTGCTGACCAGCCTGCACGGCAACTTGCCCGAACCGCTCACGCTGCTGGTGCCAACCAGTCTGAGCAACAAGCTGCAGCAGCTTGAAGAGGGTGCACGCCCCCTGCAGGCACAACGGGATCAGATTTACGCCGCCGCCCTGCAATGGCTGGGCCAGCACCCCTGGTGGGGTGTCGGTGAGCAGGGCTTCGGCACCTTGTACCGCGCCAAAATCCAGGCGGATCTGGGCAGCACAGCGACGGTCGCCATCACCCACGCCCACAGCACGCCGCTCGAGTTTGGCCTGAGCCATGGCATCCCGGCCCTGGCGCTGCTGGGCTGGGTCGTGATCGAGCCGATCGTGCGCGCCACGCTCGGTTGGCGGCACCAAAGCCTGGCCCCGGCCAACCGCTGCTGGTGGCTGGCCGCCCTGGTCTTGATCTGGGTGAACCTGTGGGATGTGCCGTTCTTTGACAGCCGTCTGAACATGGCCAGCTGGCTGGTGCTGGCCACCGGCGCGGCTGCCAGCGGCGGGCCGAAACGCCTCCGTCGCGGCGGGCACACCTCGCCCCCGTTCGAGCTA
>JAIXOF010000029.1 GCA_027486935.1 Cyanobium sp. C1_MAG_00004
ACCATGAGGAGAGGTCGGTGCGGTCCCAGACTGGAATGAGGTTCCCGAGCATGAGGGGCTCCTTGCGGCGGCTGATGGTCGGGTAGGCGCGTGCCAACGCTTTGGTGAAAGCGGACTCGAAGCCCGAGTAGGCGAAGTCGACGAGGAGGTGGGGCGAGGAGTCCGTGGCGAGGACGGAAGCGCGCTGGAAGTGCTTGAGGGCGGAGATGAGCCGCGGGGGCGAGTTGGGCGAGCGGCCAGTTGCGCAGTAGGCGACGGAGTAAGCGAGGAACTTGCGGTAGTTGAGCGGGTAAGGAGTGATGTTGTAGGCCTCGCAGAAAGCGGCGTAGGAGCGTACGACGGAGGTGTAGGTGTCGAGGGAGCGGGGCGCGATGAGGCTGAAGCCTGCCATGACGTCGCGGATGGCGGAGGCGGCTACGGTCGGGCGGCCGGCAGCGTCGTGGAAAGGGTTCTTGCCAGCGGGGGACGGCAGCGCCGGAGGAAGGAGCGGGGCGGCGAGAGTGTCGCGGCCTGCGAGGCGAGCGTGGGTCGTACGAGGGGCGCGTGAGGCGCGAGCGCGGGAGGGGCGGCGCTAGAGGCGCGTGAGGCCCGAAGTGTGAAGCGCGGCCGCCTCGGCGGAGGGCGACTTGGAGAGCTGGTCGCAGAGGACGTTGAGCTCGCGTGGGACCCAGCGAGAGACGAGGAGAATGGCGTACTGGTCGCAAAGGTCGAGGATGTCGCGGAGGATCGGGATCGCCGTGTCGTCGGTGGTGGAACCCTTATTCAGAGCGTAAACGTTTGCGCTGTTATCGGAGTCGTAGACTACGAAGAGGCCGCGGAAGAGGGGGCCGTAGCGGCGCAGAGCCCACAGCAGAGGGTGGAGCTCCTTCGCCTGAATGGTGGGCGGGGCGAGTGGAGGGTCGCTGGCGCCTGCGCCGGCGGCTGCGGCGGCCGAAGCTGCCGACGGCGAGGGGGGAGGGAGCGGAGGAGCCCAAGCTTCCCAGAGGACGGCCGAGGGGGCCGAGGGGTCACCGAGGACGAGGCCCGCGCCTACGTCGCCAGAAGCGTCCGATATTATAGATACCGTGTTGAGGGTGGACGCGAGGGAGGGGTAGGTGTTGAGGGCCTGCTGGGCCAGGGAGACGTCGGAGAGCTGGCGCAGCCACCAACGCAGATCGCTGAGAGCGGGGCGGAGGTCGACGTGGCGGCTGGCGTCGTCGTCGTGGTCTCCCGCTTGCGCCTGGGCGCGGTAGAGGGCAAGGCAACGAAGCCGTCCGCCGGGGACCACGTACTGAGCGTGAGCGAGCTTGCCGCCGAGCTTCTCGACGAAGTTCAGCGGGAGCGAGGAGGCAGCCTCGGAGGCAGCGATGGCGACGGCGAGCATGACGGCGATGGAGTACCGCTTGGAGAGCGGGAGCGTGAGGGTCATGGCGAGAGTGTCGAGCTCGAGCCCCAGGAGAGGGATCTCGGTCTGCGCCGGGGGGCGACTCTTGTCGTTGACGTCGGCGCCGGCCATGCGCAGGACGGCGACGGCGTCAGACTGCGCCTTCTGGCACGCGTCCTGGGAGTCCGCGACCACGAAGACGTCGTCCATGTAAACGAAGAAGTGCACCGAGCCGGGTGGGGCGTAGGAGACTGAGCGTGCTTGCATGACGCGGGTGAGGGCGCCCGAGAGAGTACTGAAGAGGGCGGGGGCGTGAGCGAACCCGAAACTAAGGCGAGGGAGCTCGAGCTCGACCCAGGTGGAGACGTCGGAAGAGAGGTCGCCATCGGGGGGCCAGCGGATGCAGACGTAAGGCGCATCGAGGTGGTGCATGCGAACGAGGTGGAAGGCTGCGCTAATGTCCATGCTGGCGACCCAGGATCCGTAGCGAACCGACGCGAGGATCTCGGGGATGGAGATGTAGCGGAACGGCCACCGCGTAAGGCGGTCGTTGATGTGCGCGGAGAAATCGAAAACGAGGCGCGCCTTGGAGTCCGTGGACTCGGCCGCGAGGGCAGAAGCGAGGGCGGCCGGGGGAATGGGCGAGGTGGAAACGGCCGCGTGAGCGGGGTCGGAGACGGGGGCCCGGGGGGCCTCGCCGCGCACGTCGGGCGCGGAAGATGCCGGTGCGGCGGCGGCGGCGGCGAGGACGCGGCGCGCTACGTCCGCAAAGTGGCGCAAGCGGTCGGCGACGGGGAGCCCCCGGAAAAGCGCCGAGAGGTCCGCATCCGGCGGCGCGTAGCGGTGGCGCTTGACGAGGAAGGCCGGGGTGTAGCAGAGGGGGCGAAGGGAGCCGGGCGAGCGCCGGACGGCCTTGCCTTCGTAGACCAGGCGCGAGAGGGCGACGGTGGCCTGCTGGGCGTCGTCGGGGTCGAGCGGATACTGGCGGCTGGACCGCCAGGGCGAGGACCGCTGCTTCTTGAAGAAGGGGAGCGGGGCGGAGGCTGCAAGAGCGGCGAGCTGGGTGACGGGGTCGCGCCAAGGGTCGGAGACGGAGGCGGGAGGACCGGGAAAAAGAGCGGAGCGGTGGTCCTCGAGAAGGCGGCGGATAGCCGCGGAGTCGAAGGCGGGGGCGAGGCCTGGGGCCGGCATGGGCTTGCCGCGGGCGGCACAGTCGGCGCGGAGGGCGTCTGTCCAACGGGCAGGGACCCACGAGACGTCCAGGGGGGAC
The DNA here is from genome assembly GCA_027486935.1 of Cyanobium sp. C1_MAG_00004. Classification (GTDB taxonomy): domain Bacteria; phylum Cyanobacteriota; class Cyanobacteriia; order PCC-6307; family Cyanobiaceae; genus RGUW01. Next base: position 2,634 of record JAIXOF010000029.1, read on the forward strand.
GGCTTCGGCGGGGACGCCGAGAGAGCGACGGCAGCCGGCGCGAGGTGCTTGCAGGAGCTCTCCCAGGCGTCCGTTGCGCCAAAGTCCACGTTGGGGTGGCTGACTCCGTCGGGGAAGTAGTACGGCGAGGCAGCGAGCATCCCGGCGGGGTCCATGGCGCAGGGGTAAGGTTGGCGGCTGGCCGACGAGGCGGCGGCGAGGGAGGACAGGCGCGCGTTGGCCGAGGAGCGGATATCGTAGAGGAGCACTGTCGACCAGAGGGCACTCGGGCCGACTGGGGCGTGAACGGGGGCTGTCGCGAGGACGTTGCCGCGGAGTTCGGCCGATGCCGCGAGACGGAGCGCCGAGAGAGAGGCGGAAGGAGGAGGCGACGGCTCGCCGGCCGGAGGTGGCGGCCGAGCGCCGGTGAGAAGGGAGAGCCAGCGCTGTGCAGCGTAGGCGGCGACGGCGGCGTAGTCCTCCCCGCGAGTGGCGATGACGGGGGCTGCCGCGAGGAAATCGGCGGCGAGGGCGCGGAGGCGAAGCTCTGCTGGTGTGGGAGCGAGAGGGCGGGCGAGCTCGTCGTGGAGCGAGGCGAAGGCGGGCGAAGCCCGCGCGGCGTGCCAGACCGCCGCGGAGCGGACGGGGAGGTGAGGAGGCGGCGGGACGCCGGGAGGGGCAGAGCGGGCCGGGGGCGGCCAGGGCGGGGGGAGGGGCGGGGGGT
>JAIXOF010000124.1 GCA_027486935.1 Cyanobium sp. C1_MAG_00004
GGTGTCGCGAGCGACACCGTTCGAGGCGCTCAAGTTGAGTGCGGGGCCGCGGCGGCGGCCGGCGCGTCCTTCCCGTCCCACCCACCTCCCTGCTCACCGGTCAGGTACGCCCCGTCAGGTCATGGCACCACCAACACACCGACCAAGACAAACTGACCAAGAACACAAAAACAACTTAAAGATTTACGGCTATAATAATTTAAGTATGGCTGAGAATAGCAGCAACAATAACAATGAAAACAACGACAACAACAACGATAATAATTCAAAGTTGCAGGAAAGCGAAGTGCCCCAGAAGCCCCTGCCCAAGAAGCTGGCCATCATCCAGGTTCCGGAAAACATCCCCCCCGACAGCCTGGACTACATCAAGGAGAATCTTGACGCCGTGGTGGAGAAGCTGCAGCTGGATGGCTCCGAGATCCGCCTGCTGAGGCCGCAGAGGGGAGGACGCCAGAAGAAGCTTTTGACCAAGGAGGACGAGAGGGCGCACTACCGGGAGTACTTCAAGAAGTACTACCACGAGAAGCTCAACAAGGAGGGTGTCTGCCCACACTGCGGCAAGAAGTTCAAGACCTTCACCAGCGTGGGCAGACACATTCGGAAGAGCGTCATCTGCAAGCAGCTGCGGGAGCAGAGGGAGGAGATGGAGCGGAAGCTCCAGGAGGCGACGCAGGGACACAGCGCCACGGAAGAGCAACAGTGAAACAGAAGAACACTGCATTATATATACACACGCATGAAATGTGTATATATAATGCAACTCTGGCTAAAACTACTTAAAGCTTTGTTAAATATTTAAAAATAATCTATAGTATATATTATGCCCCAGGACAGAGCCCATTACACCAAGTATCTGAACAGCTTCCAAATGGACGCCGTGGTATTAAACCGCCCGAAGATCGCCAAGGTCGCCCGAGCCTACCGGGAGGCGAGGCTGGACCTGGAGGACGCGGAGAGGATGGCCTCCCTGCTGGCGAGCAAGAACAAGAAGGCCAGAGATCGGGGTAACGAGATCTACCAGCACTTCCTGGATCGCGGGCTGGTGGGTCTGAAGGAGAAGCTCAAGCCCAGAACCGAGAAGCAGAAAAGCCTGTCCATGAGGGTCATCCTCTTCACCGACAGGAGCAAGAGGGACGGGGAGCACGTGAAGGTCGACGGGGACGAGGAGCGCTACAAGAGGTACGAGAGATACCTGAAGAGGAAGAGCTACAGGGACAAGTATCACATCTTCGACGTCCCCGTGCTACATGTCACGGGCACCACCCGGAGGTTCCTGCTGAAGTATGACGAGAAGCTTACGGAGAAGGGCAAGGCTGGCTGGCGGGACCTCTACAAGATCTGCATGACGGACGACAGCTTCCGGAACCGGGAGCTCATGGCGCCCGGCTACGTGGAGGCCATCATGGTGCTGGGGGTGGACAAGGACTACGTCGGGCCGGTGGTGGATCCCGCGGAGCAGCCCATGGCCACCGCAGGGGACAAGGTGACCATCACCTACCGCTACTGCTCCAACGTCCTGGACCTGACCAAGGACACCTTCGCGGAGGCCATCAAGAACGAGCGATATGTGAAGAACGAGTGCTTCATCAACTCCCTCTATGACTTCTACGGCGACAGGCTGCTGGATCCCAGGAGGGCTCAGAGGTATCGCATCTCCCGGGAGGACATCCTGAAGCTCCTGGGGAAGACCGAGGAGAGCGTGAAGGAGGGGCTGACCATCAAGGAGGTGCTGCCATTCTTCGAGAAGTTCCATCTGAAGCTCAGGGTCTATGACATCTTCAAGAACCTCGTCTTCAGATACGATCCCCCCGTGGACTACCGCAACAACCCGCCCATGAACGTGATGTGCCACGAGAGGCACATCTACTCCCTCAACGACAACCTGGAGAGCCTCGCCCAGACCCTGGCCAGCGGTGGAGACCAGGAGGCCGCGGAGGAGGTGGCGGTGAGGGTGGGCACGGACTACCGCCTGAAGAAGGACGGGGAGGTGGGGCGGAAGCACAAGATGATCAAAGACGTCGACGACATCTTCAACATCATGAAAGAAATTCACCCCGAGAATGGCGAGCCGAACCAGGACGCCAACTGGATGATCCAGGAGCAGGATGACTTGGAGAAGATACTGTTTCAGATGCGGGAGCATGGGCACACGCCGCAGGTGAAGTTCCAGAAGAGCGGAAAGCTGTCCATGATTGTTGACCGCTGGAACAAGCAGACCTTCATCATCAAGACTCAGCAGCTGACGCCCGAGGAGCTGGATGGCTACATCTACACGAACAAGGCAGAGGTCTATGACAAGATTGACGAAGTCTTTGCGGACATGCGGAACAAGATCTTCAAGATGGAGCACAAGAGCTACTACAACACGGAAGACATGATCCTGCTGGACACCTGCCGGACGGTGGCGAACGTGGGATGGCTCTCGAACCCCATTCTGGACGACTACAAGCTCCGAGGCATGAAGCTCGTGGAGATCGACATGACCAAGGCCTTCACCTGGGCCTTCTGCCAAATCAAAAGCATTCCCATCTTCAACGCCTTTGACATCTGGAGACCCTGGAAAGCCGGCTCTGCCATCAAGCCCCTCAATTTGTACATTTTGAGAAACAGAAGCTTTAGCTTGGTGGGGAACAAGGAGCATACCTTCTGCTACGGTAAATTCCTCCCTGAAAACGCGGACATTGTAGCGGTCAAGGAGCCCTCCTTCATCAAGAAGGCCTGCTACAAGAAGATCATCGAGGAGCTCATGGCCACGGAAATCTCAAAAGACCCAGAGGACGACAAGAAGTTCAAGAAGACCATTCCCAACACCTGCTACGGCCTGCTGGAGAGCCACATCAACAAGAACTCCAAGAGCTTCATCTTTGACAACTACAACGACTGCAAGTTTTACCAGGCAAAGTTTGGCGGGATCATCCACCAAATCAAGCAGTATGAGGAGAAACACGCAGAAGCGATCAACCCGCTGGACGCTGGCATAGAAGGCCTGGGAGAGACTGCTGAGAAGGTGGAATATCAGGAGACCGACACAACTTTGTATGTGCTGAACATCTACGCCCAAGCAGACATGACCAACGGCTTCAGATACATCAAGGAGCTCCTCATGCAAACCTTCAACCGCAAGATGCAGCAGACCCACGATGTGCTGAGGGAGGCCGGGATTGAGGTCTTCACGGTGAAGACAGACGCCTTCACCATCAGAGCCAGCGACCTGGAGAAGGCCAAGGAGCTCCTGAACGTCAAGATGCCAGAAGACCCAAAGGAGATCGGCGACTGGCGCTTCAGCAAGGACTGCTGCATCAAATACCCCCAGGAGAGGCTGACTCTGCTGGCCAATGGCATCAAGGAGATCCTGGAGCCCACCTTCCACGAGATACCCATGACCAAGGAAGAAGAATATGACGTGGACAAGATATGCGCGATCTTTGAAGAGAGGAAGCGGGTGATGGTGAGGGCGGACTACCCCGGGAGCGGGAAGAGCTTCGCCTGCGAGCATATGGAAAAGAGGGGTCACAAGGTGCTGTTCGTCTGTCCCACCAACAAGCTGGCGAGCAACTACAAAGACAAGGGGGTGACCATGAACAAGTTCTTCGGCATTGGCCTCACGGAGGAAACGCGGCACACCCCCTTTGACAGCTCCCAATACGACACGGTGGTCTTCGACGAGATCTTCTTTGCGAACATCAAGAATCTGTCAAGGATCAAGAGATATTGCGACGAGCACCCCGAGAAGATCATCATAGCCACGGGAGACACCGACCAGCTGGAATGCATCGACTTGATCACAAACCAGAAGAACTACGACGAATACTGCAACTTCTGCATCAACGTCATCTTCCCGGACTCCATAAAACTGAAAGAGAACAAACGGCTGAAGAGCAAGGAGCACCAGAAGCTGCTGAAGCGCATCAAAAAGGACATCTTCAACGAGAGCCTTCCCGTGAGAGATATCATCGAGAGATACTTCAAGATGGTGGATAAGCTCACGACCTCCTTCAACATCGCCTTCAAGAACAAGACCTGCGAGGACGTGAGCCAGAAGGTCAGAAGGATGCTGGGCAAGACTCAGGAGTACGAGGAGGGCGAGGTGCTGGTCTGCAGGAAGTATACCAAGCTGAACAAGAGCAAGATCGTGTTCAATGTCAACTACGAATACACCATTACGGAAGTCCGGGAGGGGACACTCTGCCTGGATGGGGAGGTCTGGCTGCCCATCCCCCTGATCCAGAAGGCCTTCACCCACAACTACTGCAGAACCTGCCACAGCTTCCAAGGCTCAAGCATTGACGACGGGATAACCATCTTCGACTGGGGCAACTTCTTCGTGAATCGGAAATGGTTATGGACGGCGGTGACGCGAGCCAGAAGCCTGGACAGCATCTACTTCTGGAAATACGACGAGAAGCCGGAGAACATGAACAAGCTCATGGAGTATTTTGAGCAAAAGGTGAAAAGATACAAGGGGCAGGACCTGAAAGCGAAGAGGCCCTTTGACGAGGACAACTACATCACACCCAACTGGCTGAGGAGCTGCATCGGGACGGCGTGCCAGAGATGTGGCGACGTGCTGAACTACGAAATTGTAGATCGGAAGGTGGTCTGCAACCTGTCTGCCCAGAGGCTGGACAACACGGAACCGCATGAGAAGGACAACTGCGTGCCCTACTGCGCGATGTGCAACACGATTGTCAGCGACAGAGACTGAAAGGACGAACGCAGAGGTTCGTCCTCAAACAAGGTCTGGAAAACGTCTGCCAAAAGCCCGCGGACATCCGCAGGCTTTTTATGGTCTGAGGACGATGGTTGACCGTCGAGGATGACCCTTAAGGGTCATCCTCGAACCAAGTCTGGAAAAC
>JAIXOF010000097.1 GCA_027486935.1 Cyanobium sp. C1_MAG_00004
CGGCCCGCCTATACCTCACAAGTCTACCGCCTCAGCCAGCTGGGGTAGGGTGGGCCCTCTCGCCTCATTTCCCCTCCGCCGTGCTTTGATGCCTTCCGCCGCCGCCGCCGCTCCCCGCCCCTCCCCGACCACCGCCGGCTGCTGCGCCGACCTCCTAGCGAGCTTCCAGCCCTGTCCGTGGCCCGCCTACACCCCTAGAGTCTCCCGCAGAATCCGGCTCGGGTAGGGTGGGCCCTCTCGCCTCGTTTCCCCTCCGCCGTGCTTTGATGCCTTCCGGCGGCGCCGCTCCTCGCCCCTCCCCGACCACCGCCGGCTGCTGCGCCGACCTCCTAGCGAGCTTTCAGGCCCTGTCCGTGGCCCGCCTACACCCCTCGAGTCTCCCGCAGAATCCGGCTCGGGTAGGGTGGGCCCTCTCGCCTCATTTCCCCTCCGCCGTGCTTTGCTGCCTTCCGGCGGCGCCGCTCCTCACCCCTCCCCGACCACCGCTGGCTGCTGCGCCGACATCCTTGCACGCCCTCGCCCCCCTCAGCGCCCCCCGCACCACCCCGGAGCTCTCCGAAGGGGCCGCCTTGCGTGCGGCGTCCTCCACCGCCGCATATGCCCTCCGCTCTGCTCGCTTCTTTTTTCCCGGCGGCACCGCTCAGCCCTCCTCGCCCACTGCCGGCTGCTGCCCCGACCTTCTCGCAAGCCTCCGTCCCCACCCGCGTCTCGGGCTGCAGTTCTCGAGTCTCCTGCAGGGCCAGGCTTTAGGCTGGGCGCCCTTCCTCGCCGCCATCTCCTCTCCGTCATGCCCCGTCATGCTTTCCCAGAGGCGCTCAACATCAGACCCCCTCGCTCATCGCCGCCTTCCGCGCCCGTGGGCCACATCCACCGCATGCAGGTGCCGCTCCCCGGCCTGCCGAACCTGCTCGAACGACGTGTTCATCGCCGCCAGGCACTGTGACGAGCGCTCCGCCTCGGTGAGGGCAGCGAGGAGCGCCTCGCCCTTCTGTGCATTGAGCCCCTGAGAGACAGGGAGGGCGGACACGGGCGGGCGGCGGGCGGGCAGGTCGCGCTGCGGGCTGACGTTGGCGGGGGCCCCACCACGGAGAGGCGCCACGTTGCCGAGGAAGTAGAGATAGTCCTGGCAGAAGCCGTCGCGCAGGAGAGGCCACTTGTCCTCGGGCGAGTCCATGTCCGGAGCGGCGTCCTCCTCGCCGCTGTCGCCGCTGTGGGAGGATTCACCGTCGCTGAGGTCGATGGCAGGGCCACGGGAAAGTGAGACGACCCCGTCGCCGTCCTCCGGCTCGTAGCCGCCGACGACACGTTGGTCATCCCCATCAGTCGCCGCGCCGGTGGCCTGCCCCTTCCTCGACTTTGACCCGCGCCCCTGCAAATGATAGGATCGTCAACACAATCACTCCACCATTTGGTATCACGGAGGAGGAAACAGCTGTCGATGAGGCATCACATCGTGCCAGAAGGTGAACAAATTACGCACCGAACCACTTCCGCCGCCTCTTTCACCCTTCTTGCGTCGTTCCTTCTTGGAAATCTTGAATCGCTTTCTTTCTTCACCGAGAGAGTGCGACCGAAGCTCGCCAGCGGCCAGGCGGTTGACGCAGGAGGACAGACTGTCGAGCAGGTCCGTGCTCAGACTCGCGAGCCCTGGCACCTCCCGTCGCTTATTGCCCTTCACCATCGCCGCCTGCATTCAGCGATAGATCGTCACATGTTCAGCGACAGAGAAGGAAGCATTCGAGCTGAGATGTCGGGTCGCCCATTGTCCTGCTTGCAGCGTCGTAGAATAACAATAATAAAAATGAGGGGTAAGAAGCACCTTGCTGGCTCAACTCGGGATATCACCGCTCGGGAGCATTCGGCGCGAGGTGAGACGGTTCGGGCACGTGCATCGCGGTCGTCTGCAGACACGGGACCTCCAGTTTCAGTATACATATATTACACTGAAATATATTTTCTGTGCTCAGTAGACGCGACTGAATCACAGCTTGTTAGTCCGTCCAGATCCGTACCGAAGACAGAAAATGTGGCGGAAACGAAGAGATCAAGGCTCCGCGTTCCAGACCATGAGCACCGTGTGTCAATCGGGCTGCGTAGGAAGGAGGCCGGGGTGGTAAACGCGGTGTGCATACCATCACAGCAATCAATATGTGCGATGATGAAGGTTTCACCACTGTGTTTCACAAAGTTCCTGCGTAGTTATCCATCCTAATTCACACGCACGACCGTTCTCACGCTTACAACAACAACAGAAATATCGCATCATCAGCGCACCAGCGCGCCGTTGTGCTTTTTGATCACGTCATGGCTCGATCCGAATTCTATGCAAAACCTGAAGTGACAAAAAAAGTAGCGCTATTCGTTAGCCAAAGAGTGCCAACGACATATCACATTAATGCACAAGTCAGGCGCATCGTTTTGGTCATTTAATCTCGCCTTGAGCGCTCCCCCCGCACGTCCCCCTCCACCCTGGTTCTCGCCGCCGAGGCGTCGAGTCGCTGAGCACCTGACCGGGGTGACCTCAGAACGGTTAGTAGATGCTGTCGAGGCAGTCGTGCAGTCTACAGAGCGCCTGTAGCGCAACTCACCCTCAAGTCAGTCTACAACGGATCTTGCCGCCG
>JAIXOF010000065.1 GCA_027486935.1 Cyanobium sp. C1_MAG_00004
ATCCCTCAAAGGACTGACCGTGGCCGCAGCCCGCACCGCGTTGATGGACGAGATCCTGGGTGGCACCTACCAGACGCCCCTGGGCGAGATCCGCTTCACGCCCGACGGCGAGGTCGTTCAGAAAGACTTCTTCGTGGCCCAGGTGCGCATGAACCCCGGCGGGCGCAGCGGTCGCTTTGAGTTACTGCCTTAACACCAACGCATCAGACATGATGATCATGTCTGTGCCACGGCCTGACAGGGGCCGTTGTTGAACCCTTGGCTCGGCAAGCGAATTAATTCCAGACTGCAACGCGAAAGCCCTGCGACCTGATCGATGCCAGACCATCTTGCGCTGATCCAAGGCCTTCTTGCCAAGGTTCATCACCTGGCAGCTTTGATCGGACTGGGAGCCGGTCTAGTTGCCATGGCGATGCCCAAACTGGGGGTTGGCCATCGCCGCAGTGGACGCATCGCGCTTGCCGCCATGGCGCTGCTCCTGATCTTGGCGTATTTACTACTAGGGACTTATCTCGTACCGGGCAATCCCTCTCAAGGGCGAGGAGCACAACTGCTCATGTACTTGCTCGTTCTTGCCTGGATGGCGAGCTATTCACTTCTGGCTGGATACCGCTGGGCCTCACCGCGGAGAGCAAGGTCGATTCCAGCATGGGACATCAGTCTCGCCTCACTCGCGGCGATCGGGACCCTACTCTCATTGATTGGGCTTGTCTGGGATCTGCAGCAGCCACCTCGTTATGACTCAGCTTTGATGATGGGAGCGCTTGGATCGAAACTTACATTCTTGGTGAACGGCGTTGCTTCAGCCTGGTTCACCTGGGCCGACCTTCGCGTTCTGGGGACCGGGGAGGTGAGTGAGAACGATCGGGTCGTCAAGCATGTTGTGCGCTTGACAATGGGCATTTACGCATTATTGGTTGGCGTCATCCTCGTCAATGTTGCTCCAAGGCTTTTTCCAGGTCAAGAGCATCCAGGCGCCTATTTCTTCTCCCTGGCCGCACCAAGTCTGTTGTTTTTTCCGGCAAACTTTCTTCTCATTCGCCAACTTCGCCTTCAAACGGCCGGTCATTCCTCACACCTCCCTGACGCCTAACTTCTCCACCGGCACCCCATGACGACGGATCTGACCCAGCTGCTGCTCAACGGCCTGTCGATCGGGGCTGTCTACGCCCTGTTTGCCCTGGGCTACACGCTGGTGTTTTCGGTGCTGGGGGTGATCAACTTCGCCCACGGAGCCGTGTTCACCCTCGGGGCTTACTTCACCTTTCTGCTGATCGGCGGGTCCGTGGGTGCCAATGGTCTGCTGGCGGGGTTTCAACTGCCGTTTGCCATGCCCTTCTGGTGGGCCCTGCCCCTGGCGGGGATGGCCGCAGCGGCCGTGGCCCTGGTGATCGAGCGCATCGCCTTCAGGCCCCTGCGCGATCGCGGTGCCGATCCCCTACTGGCCCTGATCACCAGCCTGGGGGCAGGGGTGGTGCTGGTCAACCTGATCCAGCTGCTGGTGGGGGCGGAAAGCTATGCCATCCCGACTACAGCCTTGGCCGATCTGCCGCCCGCGATCAAGCTGCTGGGGGCCCAAGTGCGCACAGTGCAGCTGCTGCTCCTGTTGGTGGCCGCCGTGTTGCTGGTGATCCTGAGCCTGTGGATTGATGGCAGCCGCAGCGGCAAGGCCCTGCGGGCCGTGGCCGAAGATCCGACCACAGCCCAGTTGCTGGGCATCCCCAGCGCCCGCATGATCCAGATCGCCTTTGGACTGAGTGGGTTTCTTGCGGGTATCGCCGGCGGCCTGGTGGGTCTGAGCGTCAGCATTGCCGGGCCTTACTTCGGCATCGGCTACGGGCTCAAGGGCCTGGGGGTGCTGGTGTTGGGGGGGCTGGGGAGCGTGCCGGGAGCCGTGCTCGGGGGCCTGATCATCGGCCTGGCCGAGGCCTGCGTTCCGGCCGAGCTGTCGGGCTACCGCGATGTGGTGGCCTACGGCTTTCTGTTTGTGGTGCTGCTGGTGCGGCCCCAGGGGTTGCTGGGCCGGGTGATGCCCACCAAGGTCTGAGCTGTGATGGACGCCACCCTGCTGACCCAAATGGTGATCGGAGCCCTGCTGGGGCTTTCGGTCTACCTGCCCCTGCGCTGCGGCCAGCTGTCGCTGGCCACGCCGGGCTTCTATGCGATCGGTGGCACCCTGGCGGCCCTGCTGTCGACCCGGGTGAACGCCTTGGGCGGCAGCGATCCGCTCTATCCGATCGGTTCAGTGCTGCTGGAGATGACCTTGGCTGGGTTGCTGTGCGGCGTGCTGGCCAGCGGCATCGGCGCGGTGGTGCTGCGGCTGCGGGGGGTCTATCTGGCCATCGCCACCATCGCCCTGGTGGAGATCCTGCGGGTCGCCACCCTCAACCAGGAGGCCATGGGCGGAGCCGTCGGCATTTTCGGCATCCCCCAGCCGTTTGACGACCCTGCGGGCTATGCCGTCTTCACGCTGGTGTTGCTGGCCCTGGTGTGCTGGCTGTGCGATCGGCTCGAACGCAACCGGCTGGGGCGGGCCATGGCCGCCATCCGTGATGACGAACTGGCGGCTGCCTGCCAGGGCATCGACACCGAGCGCACCAAGCTGGTGGCGTTTGTACTGAGCGCCGTGGTCGCCGGCCTGACCGGGGTGATCAGCGCCCACTTTCTGAACAGCTGGAACGCGCGACTGGGCAACTTTGACGCCAGCATCACCACCCTGGCCTTTGTCGTTTTTGGTGGGTCGCGCACCTGGGCCGGCCCCGTGCTGGGCGGTCTGGCGCTCACCGCCCTGCCCGAACTGCTGCGCCCGATCGGCGACCTGCGGCTGATCGTGTTTGGACTGGTGATTCTGGCGGGGCCGCTGCTCCTGCCCCAGGGCCTGATCAACCCGGCCCTGCTGGGCTGGCTCAAAGGGCTGCTGCCCCAACCACCCAGCACCACTGCCAGCGGCGAGGGCCAGCGATGAGCACACCGCTGCTGGAAACCCGCAACCTGGGCGTGCGCTTCGGGGGCCTGCAGGCCCTCGAGGGCATCAACCTGCAGGTCCACAGCGGCGAGATCTTCGGCCTGCTGGGGCCCAACGGAGCTGGCAAGACCACCCTGTTCAACCTGATCTCGGGGATCACCCCCGCCAGCAGCGGCGAGGTGCTGTGGCGTGGGGGCAGCATTGGTGGCCTGGATGCCAACCGCATCGCCCGCCTGGGGATGGCCCGCACCTTTCAGAACCTGCGGTTGTTCAGCTCCCTGAGCTGCCTCGACAATGTGCTGGTGGGCCTGCATCGCCAGGGTCGGCTGCCCTGGGCCGCGGCCCTTGTGGGCACCCCCATGGCCCAACGGCGCCAGCGGGAGCTGAAAAGCCGCGCCCATGAACTGC
>JAIXOF010000038.1 GCA_027486935.1 Cyanobium sp. C1_MAG_00004
ACGTCAACACTGGCGTCGTGGATGCAATCCTCCACCAGTGCGAGGGAATCGCTTGGGTGGTCGTTCTCGGCACCTTGGCGGCATCGTCCTCGGTGACCGTGAAGGCTCAGCACTCGGAGAACGGTACCGACTGGACCGATGTTCGAGGCACCAACCAGGCGACCGTGGCTGATACCGACGACGACAAGATCATCGGCATCCAGGTCAACCGGATCACCAAGCGGTACAACCGTCTGGCGATCACTCGCGGCGATGGTGGTAACTCTGCCATCAATGCGATCCTGGCGAACCTGTTCGGACCGCGAAGCAAGCCGGTTACCCAACTGGTCACTGCAGGAAACTTCGTCCGGCAACCCGAGATCTTCGACGCTGCCATCGACGGCACCGCCTAACAGCAAGCCCTCGTCAAACTACCAGCCCTCTGCGTCCTCCCTCGCAGGGGGCTTTTTCGTAGGTGGCGATATGCCGTCCGGTTACCCTGCAGGCTCCGACCTAGTCACGTACTTCGCCTCGTGCGGATACCCGACCATCACCGAGAGCGAAGCGAACAGCCTGATCGCCTCCGCGGTGGCCGAGTTCGAGGGCATGAGCGGGCATCGCCCATTTATCGCCACGGTAGAGACCAACACGTTCGACGTGGTGCTTGCGGCGAGTAACGACGGGTACCGCCTCGACATTGAAGATCACCCCTTCATGAAGACGGGCGCGACCATCGTCCACCGCGACACGCTTGGTGTTGAGACCACTCTCACAGCCGGCGAGGATTACGACCTGCTCCCGCTCAATGCAGGCGTCCACCTAAACCCGCACTGGATCGTCCGCTTCCGCTCCAACCTCTACGGGGGCAAGGTGGAGATCGAAGCCCCGTTCGGCTATGCGACGTCGGTCCCGCAAGACGTCTATGACACGATCCTGGAGTACGCCACGGCGATGAAGCTGGACCGCCTGTCTAAGGGTGCGAGCTTCGCAGCGGGCGGCATGACGATCACCAAGGTCAAACAGGGACCAGTCGAGCTGACGGGCGGCACGGGCACGGCAACCGTGCTCAGCGACGCCAAGGTCCGCATGGGCGAGATTGCCGCGAGGTACCGCTTCTGATGGCGCTCGTCTTCAAGCCGCACACCGCCTCGGTGGAGACCGCAGGCATGCGCATCACAAGCAACAACCCGAACGGGTCCACGTTCGCAGCGCCTGTGAACGTCGCCTGCCAGATCACTCCCGGCAAGGCTGGCATCGCTTACGAGACGTTCGGCATCGAGGTGAACCGTCCTTACATGCTCATGGCGGACCCGGAGGACGCGCCCAAGTTCACGGTCGGCACCAAAGTGACGTGGAACGGCAAAGTGATGAAGGTGCTCGCGACTGAAACCTTCGAGGCTCTCGGCATCGCCTCTCACGTGTCGGTCCTGCTCCAGGAGAACCAGCTCTCATGAACCAATGGACAGTCATCACGGACGAGATCCGCGCTCAGATCCGAAGCGCGTGGGGCGCGAACTTCCAGGTTGCCAAGGGCAGACCTAGGGTTCCGTTCGAGTCCTTGCCCTACGCGGTGATCACCACCGAAAACGTGACGGTCGTCGAGTCCGGCCGTACGTTGCGACGGCGGTGGAGATTCGAGATATCGGGCGTGTTCGCTTACGACGAGTCGAGCGACTCCGAGCCTCTGGTGTTCGAGAAGATCGACCAGCTCCACCAGGCGCTACAAGCCTACAGCGAGGTCTCGGTCCCGAGCGTGCCTGGTCCGTTCGCAGGCATCTGCGACGTCTGGCAGGTCGAAGAGTTCGGACCGATCGAGGAAGAGGTGCAGGACTCCTGGTATGGCTGCCGCCTGGTCTTCTCGTGCGAGAGCGAGGTCTTCAGCTAGGTGGCGAAGAGGCACACGAAGGACAGCGATCTATTCAAGGCTCAGCTCGCCAGGTTCCAGCAGGTAGAAGGCGGCGCGGTCATGGGCATGAAGGTTCTCCGCAAGGAGTCACTGGACGAGCTCAGGTCCCTCACCGATGGAAGCAAGGGACCGAAGGGCAAGGCGAGGATCAGGGCGCTGAGGGCGGCAGGTCACCCGTACGGGCGTCGGACGAGCGGGGATGTCACGACGGGCAAGCGTGGCATCGTCAAGAAGAAGTACCGGACGGGCAGACGGCCCAGCGTCGGGCAGTTCCCCCAGCTTCCGATCGGCGAGATCAGTGGACGCCTTAAGAAAGCGAGTTTTGCCACGGTGGGTAAAAAGTTCAAGCTGACAGCCGGCTTCAACAAGAAGGCAGGTCCGTCCATCAAAGTCTTACAGCCAGAGGGCACCAAGTACATGGTCGGTCGTGGGTTGATGCTCCCTAACGAAGGGGGCGAGTTCGGTGCACGAATGAAGCGGGCACGGCGCGCGTTCTCTGAGGCGTTCTTCAAGCCTCTCAAAAAACCTTGAGCTCGTAGCTGGGTGCATGGCCAGAGCCTCTAATACTGATATTGCTGTCTTCGAAATCGGGACGACCGACTATCTCGGCTGGCTGGTTTCTGCCGACTTCAAC
>JAIXOF010000056.1 GCA_027486935.1 Cyanobium sp. C1_MAG_00004
AACGAACCCATTGAAAATGCACAAACTCTGTGGCACCATTCCACCCAAGACGGGAATTGTATGGGACATTCCAAGGAACTTGATCAGTAGTGTGAGCACGGAAGCCGGACGGCTGTGTCGTCCTCTGTAGGCACGGTCGAGGGTTGTTGGCAGTGAGTAGTGCTGTTGTTTTGCGAACTGCTGTCTCGCTGCTGGCCGCGCCGGCCGCCGGCTGCTGCACTCTTACAGTAGTAGGTTGAGACTGTATAGTGAGACCGAGGCCCGGCGCCGACACGAACACACAACATAAAAAGTCGTCTGGCTCGCTGCTGCGCTCGATATCTCCGTCTGCCGCGCCTATGAACTGCGGCTGTTTTCGCCGCTGCAGCAATCTGACTGCGGCTGTGTGTGTCTTGAAAGTTGCAGCGGCAAAGGCACTTTTAATGCCTGCGCACCGCTGCGAGCGGCAGCAACAAAACAGCAATAAAAAGCGCCGCGCCGGCGCCTCCCCGCTCTTGCTGCTCATGCCCCTGCCACCCTGCAGCACAGCGCTGTGTTGGCTACGATTGGGTGCCCCGCAGCAGCTGTGGTGATGCTCACGGTGCACCTGCACCCACCCGCGCTGGCGCTCCTCCGGGCTGCAGACAGTGTCGGTTGCAGCTACTCGCCCTTGGCTGGCATCTCAACATCAGCATCAACCAGCCGCCGCTCAGCTGGGCCAATGCCGATGAACACGAGATCGCCGTCGCTGTCGTACTGGTCAGGAGGCGTTGGGCGCATTGCCTCTTTCTCGCGCCTGTGCTGCCGGCTCGTCACCGGGTCGACCTTCTTCGGCCGCCCCACATCCCATCTCACGATGTCCTCGTAGGTCGTGGGCATCTTTCCCTTCCCCTTCCCCGCGGCGGCCTCCTTCTTGATGTCCTCCATGATCGCGTTGACGTATGCAGCGCGCGATGACTCGCCGCGGTTCACGCCAACGCCGATGGCGCACACGTTGACGCCGGTGTCCTTGCCCCCGTTTTTGCCGTCCATCTCCCCAAATGCCGAGCGGATCTTCATGTCCTCGAGGGACGCGGCGATCGCCATGTCGAACGCCTTGTCCGCGTCGTACGTTGAGTAGTCCATGTAGTCAACGAGCGACTCGAACGGCTTGCTGACGGTGATCTTGGGCGGCGGCAGCGGCGGCACCGGGAGCTCGTCGATCCTCAGCGGCTTGACAGATCTGTACGCAGGCGGCAGCGCAGCGACGGACGGGGCGCCGATGCGGAGGGGCTTGGCGGGGGACGGCTGCTGCACCGGGGGGGAGAAGAGCGGGACCACGACGGCGGGGGAGGCGTCCTGCTCCTTCTCCGTATTGCTGTCGATGGTGGGCTCGCGGTCGCCGGCAGAGGCGGAATACCCGAGCTTGAAGATGTTGCCGTTGGCGTCGCGTGCGAGCGGGTAGCCCTTGTAGTCGTCGAGGCAGTCGTCCAGAGTGTCGTCAGACCAGTCGTTGAGGTTGTCGAGATAGTTTCTGCGGTAGAAGCACGGCGTTTAGCGACAGCAGCTGAAGAATAGACATGATTACGGCATATGACGCAGTGTAGAATGCAGACGCGCCTGAAACCAGATCTGTTGGACTGGCTGTCGTAGAACGTCATCTCAATGTCGTCAGGCTGGACGTTGTCCGGGTCGACTGCGATCTTCCACATGGCGCGCGCCTTGTTCGGCTGCATGCCGCGCCCGGAACTCTGCGGAGGGGATGCGCATGTGAGATAGGCTCCCACGAGCGCTCTCAACAGGTGCATGTGAAGCTGAGGTGGTTTGCTGGATCATGGGAGCAAGCTGACAAAGCACACCGGAATGCCCCATGCAGCCGATGCGTAGTACTTCCCCGTGCGCATCATGTACAGGAGCGTCCAGTGGAGCGGCACGCGCGGATCGCCGCGCAGCGCGAGCTTGTGGAAGTGCGCAGCCTTCTCGAAGACATTGCGCGGGTTGATGCTCGTCTTGTTCTTGAGAGGCCCCGCGCCGAGCCGCTCGTGCTCCTCAGCCCCAGCGCGAAAGACCTGCGTACGCAGTTTCATCGCAGCCACATTTCGTCAGCGAGCAGAACAAAAATAACAGGCAAATGGTCTAATTGCTTGCAACGCTGACAATACGCACATCGTCGCTGATGCCCTTCGAACGGCTGATGAAATGCGGTTGGCCCTTGTCCTTCATGCAGTAGCCGACCATCGGCACCCAGCTGTGCATGTGGCGACCAGTGAGCTCGCGCGACATGAGGTGCGTCGCGTCAGGCTTACGGCCCTTGTCCCACCCCAGGATGCGCTTGATCTCCTTGGTGAACTCAGCTGCAGAGGCCGTCTCGAGCTCCACGACCGACTGCAGGTGGGAGTGCTGCTCGGAGCTGCCCCTCTCGTACGACGCAACGTAACGAACGCACCTGCAGGGTCAATCGATGATTCAGTAAAGAGTGGTGAAATGAACCATGTGGTCACAAATCACAAGTATGTGCGTGTGCGCACCTCTTGTCGAGGTGGTCGCAGACTTTGTGGAACAGCGCGAGCGGGAGGTCCCGTCCCAGGAACACGAAGGTGAAGCTGATCTGCTTCAGCTTCCCGTTGCGCGTGGGATGGGCTCCGCCGGCGCCCGCGTCGTCGGCGTGGCTGTCGTCTGCAGCTTCAGCCTCATCTGCAACAGCAGCTGCAGCGACGCCACGGCTGCGGCGGACAACCTTGCGGTACTTGGAGACGTCGGGGGCCTTGGCAGGGCGCTTCGTGCGGCCGCGAGCCTTGGCAGAGGCGGCAGCTGCAGCACCAGTTGTTGGAGCGATGACGAGTGCAGCGGCTGCAGCTGGCGACAGCAACCTCGTCTGCCGGCGAGCGCTCTTGATCGTCTTGACATTGGCGACAGTGCGGTCGATGCTCACTTGGAGCTTCGAGCCACGGAGAGGCGCCGGCGCTGCAGGGGAACTACTCGGAGGGGAACAAGCAGCAGCAGGTCGAACCCGCTTGGCCGGCTTGCCAGCGACCTCCGCAACAGCGGCCTCACTGTCGGTCGAGTAGGTCGAAACGTCATCAGTGTCTAGCATGCTGCTGCCGAAGTGGGAGGCGTCATCGTAATGATCGCGACCCATGAAGAGAAGGCCTGCTGGCTAGAGAATGTGCTCGACAGTCAGCTACCGCGCGTCCCCGCCAGCACAAAAGGCAATGTCGTAAGGACCACGTTCCCTGGGAGAGGCCAAGGGCCAAGGGCCAAGGGCCAAAGGTCATGCACGTGGTGGTTGGGAAAGTGCGAAAGCCTCAGTGCGTTGCGTTCATTCTCGTCTCGCCTACCCCGCCCTTCATCATGGACAAGTCTCATTCGAATAGCGAGATGCCGCTCAACGCATCTAACACTGTGAGCCCTGTCAAGCACCAGACTGCTGTTCAGGGAATCGTGCTTGAGACGCCAGACAAGCCCGTGGCCCCTCCCGCTGCCAAGAAGATCCGTGTTCCCGTAGTCGTCCACCCCCCCAATGGCACGAACTACTCTCTGCCGGAGAACGTGGTGAGTTACTTTCTCCAACCACTCCGAGCCCTCCTGTCGCGTTATAGTCTTCGTTTACGCGTGAACCTTTGAGAACGGTAAATTACACCTCCTGGAACCCCTTCGCCCTGTGCAGATGCCCATTCACACGGCGTTCAGCGTCATTATGGTCGCTGCCTCCTCTATGCCGATGAAGGGGACGCGCGGAGCCGCTCTCTCTGTCCTCCTCACTGAGCTCAAGCGGATCGGGCCGCACATCACCGTCGGCGATCTCCAGGACGTCGCCATTCAGAACGGCATCAAAGTCACCGACGACCTGCTGCTCAAGCTGGCGCAGGCCTGCATGAAGCTCTCCACGATCGGGCAGCACAACGTGCGCTATTCCGGTGGTTCCGCACACTGTATACGTGAAACTTGCGTCATATGTGTGGCACTGCACTGAAAGAGCTGTGACACTGCAGATGATGGACGCTTTCTTCTACGCCCGCGACGAGATCCCTGTGTTCCGCGACATGGCCAGCGCCTTGATTCAGAAGACGTGCGTGGGGAGGAACCTGACGGACCACCGCCAGCGCCTCAGCAAGCAGCAGGCGATAGAGCTCTTCCTCATGGGGTACCGTGGCGTCCTCCCCAGCTCCACGAGCGGCTTCAAGCACCTCGTCGAGAACGCCGACTTCACCGTGCGTGCACAGCTTTAATGCCTGCGTGAACCGTGTTCAGATCGTCGCTTGCGGCGCTGACTTGCGTCCATGACTTGCTGTGCTGACTTGTCGCCCCGGCGCCGCCGCGTGTGCAAACTGCAGGAGAACGCTGACCTGAAGGAGCTCCCGCCCGCCTGGCTGCGCCACAACCCCTACGATATCGACAAAAACTCCACCCCCATCGATCTCGTGGCGCTCGAGAAGGACTTCCTTCAGCCCATTGACGTCCCGAACATCGTCCCCTCCGACGACAACTTGCCAGCCGCTCCGGCCGCAGGCAGGTCGCCGGAGCAAGACTCCATGATGACGGAGAGCAACATGTAGAGGGCAGCTCGGGGCAGGGAGCGTGGGTCAGGCAGTGCAGCGTGGAGCAGTGAAAGCGGCGGCGGTGATGCGAGGTGGTGGGCGCGGCCGGCGGCAGGGGGGCGGCGCGCAGGGAGGCGGCAGGAGGTGCAGGAAAGCATCGGCTGATTGATGGATCGTCGCGGCATTGCCGAGACACCGTTGCTTCGCCGGTGCTCCCCGGTATTGTTGTTTATTAGTGGCTGGGCACAACAACGCCGCTGCCGCCACTGCTGTGGTCGTCTCCTTTTTCTTGGGAAAGATAGTATTAAGTATTAATTTTAATTGATTTGACCACCCTACTCTAGGTGTAAAGTAACGCACATCCCTACCAAAAGGGCTGCTGGATGTCCACTTGGCGCACAATAGGCGCCTCAGAAAAGAAGAAACTGCAAAAAACGAAACAGACGTTCTGGAGCTCGGCAAACGCCGCGGGCTGCGGGCCAGGCGGCGCAGGTCGTCGTAGAGCAGCTCGAACAGGCGGCTGGCCGCCTGCGGCTGGCCGCCC
>JAIXOF010000094.1 GCA_027486935.1 Cyanobium sp. C1_MAG_00004
CCGCCCACTGCGTCGGCATCGAGCTCATGATCGGCGTGCGGTGGGCAATGGCAACTTGCCGCTTACAGTGTGCGGCGCCTCCGTACCAAGAAAAGGGCTCGAGCTCTCGCCCCCACCCCGCATGTGTGCCATGGCGCTCTGGGCTCGCGGCCTGGACATCTTCCCCGGCTTCGCCGACCTGGTCAACGAGTTCCTTGACCTTAGGCCGCTGGTATCGCCCCTGTGCCTCCAGCTGTCGAAGGCCTTGGGCAGGCCGGTGCTGGAGGGCAGGCACGGCGAGACCTCCATCAGGGTGCGCCTCGCCTCCTGCGAGGAGGCCTTCGTCGTGGCCTCAGCCTTCGACTGTCAGATATCCGCCTGGTACGTCGGCGAGGACGCCGTCGAGGGGACCTACGTCTCCCGGCACTGCAGCCGCGACGGCCAGCGGATGCGGGCGACAGTCTTGGGCGATTGGGAGCCCCTGGAGCCGGGCGCTTGCCCCCTGGCCGGCCATCGCGAGCTTACGAGCATACAGGCCGATGTGACCCTGCCCGCCGACGACAGGCTCTTCCGGCACATGTGGATGAACAAGCACAAGTCGCCGTGGCCGACGTCGCTCAACACCGACTACATCTGGACCCACCCATGCCTGCGGGGGCTCATGTCCCGCCAGCGCGAGGACGCCCACCGCATTCGTCTCCTGGATGAGGACCGGGGGCGGGGACAGCTTGCGAGATACAGCGTGCGGTGCCTCATGTAAAAAATGCTGGGCGTCTTGCGGTATGTCCTGGACGGCAGAGGAAGGGCGCAGGAGCGACGGAGGGCGGAGTGGGCAAGGCTGGATGGGAGCGATCGGTACCATTGGATCTGGACAAACATGGACAGACTGCCGCACTACCGACCTCTTCGCGAGATGCGACGGGAGGCCATGGAAGATTACGCCGTGAACGGCGGCCACCTCCCTGAGTTACACCGGCGAGCGTCAGTGATGATGTCCAGGCAGCTCATGGCGATGGGGACTTTGTCCGCTGTCAACCAGCCTTACGCCCTGAACCATGACTTGTACGAGCGCCTCCCGATGGCGATGAGGCATGAGTGGCATGCCCGAGGCAGGCATTGGCATGCCAGGGGCGACGAGGATCTCAGGCAGAGGCTGAGGCGGCTGCGAGCTCATGAGCCTGGGACTCGGGAGTACGAGGCAGCTCGCCGCTTCGATCAATCCTTCATCGACCTCCTGGCGACAAGGGGGGATATCGACGACCGCTATGAGGCCGCCATCGACAGACTGGCAACAGACACCCTGCAATTCCCTGTGCCGCCGCCGGCACCCCTGCCTGAGGTGAAACCCTTACCGCGACGTCGGATCGCCCGCCTGCCCCGGGAGCGCGACACGATCATACATCTTTAGTGGCTGCGATGCCGGGGGCGCCCAGGGAGGGGGTGGGCTGCCAGACAGTCCACGCTTAGAGGTTAGTATGCCCGGCAGCACAAACCCCCCCCGGCGACGGCCGGCTCGAGGCACTCTTTGGCCAGGGTACAGAAAAAGCCGTCTTCAGGCATGGAGGACGAAGAGGACGTCCCGCCTTGCCACCGGTGCAATGGCCCCTTCGTCGTCGACCACTGCATCTGGTGTGGCTGCCGCGCTTGTGTTGGGTGCATGTCCTGCGGCGGCTGCGTCTGCGAAGCCTACGACATGTACTGCGACGACTGCGGTCGGCGTCGGCGCCGCGATCGGGGCGGCGAGGGCGGGTACAGTGAGGAGGAGGGCGAGGGCGAAGAAAGCGAGGAGGGCGAGGGCGAAGAAAGCGAGGAGGAGAGCGAAGGCGGGGACAGCGAGGTGCCGGCCTGAGCTCCCCGCCTCGCCCGCGCTTAGGAGCCGCTATTTAGCTCGCCCCAAGAAAAGAGGACTTCTCGCCTCATCGCACCTCGGCAGCAATGGCGGCGTACCTGAACAAGGTGTTCGACGGCCTGGGGGACCGTGTCGCCGAGTACAACGACCCCAGCGGCTTTATGGTGCCGACCCTCCTGCGGATTTCCAAAGCTTTAGGGCGGCCCATTCTCGAGTGCCCCAGCAACACCACGGCCACCATTCGCCTTCGGGATCGCGAAGAGGCCAACAAGGTCTTCAGGCTTCGCATGCCTTGTGAGTTCAGGGCCAGCATCTTCAGGGTCTTCAAGAAGAAGCACCCAGCCCAAGAGTTCTTGAAGGTGACCCACCGATACGACGACGGCATCAGGACCTCCGACAGCAATCAGCGCTTCCGTCGAAGCGACGAGGCCTTCCTTGGCTACAGCAAGAACAGGCTGCACAACCTCAGGCTGGTCGTGCCTCTGAGCCAAGAGGACGCAGACTATAAGCAGGCATGGCTTCTGAATCACAGGGCAATGTGGCCGTGTGCGTATGGACCGCATTACCATGTACATCGTGCGCTCGCCTCCGTATATCGACGATACAACCTGGAGTATGCACGGCTGGAGGGTGAGCGGAAGCAAGACATACGCTACGTCGAGAGGGCCATCCGGGGGTACTACCAGCGGAAAATCAACCGCGTCCGGAGTGTAGAAAGGGTCAGGCCCAGGGCCATCCGTCGCCAGAACCGCGAGGTTGCACGCCTTGAGACACGGAGGGATTCCAGAATACAACGGCTCCTCGACTGATGCCCCCGGCTGGGCCAGGAGTTAGGGGACCGCAGCCACACCCCCGCCATCGCTCCCCCCTTGGCAGCCATGTCCTGCTGCCCGGCCTGCCGCGGTGCCGCCTCCTCGGCCCGCAGGGTCTATGGCGACATCATGGCCACATGCGTCGCCTGCCTCCACATGAAGGTGGAGGGCCTCTTCGCCATGGGGTGTGGCCATCTGATCTGCCACACATGTCTCCGGACCCTGGACGGCGACAAGCAGGGCCTCGAGGCGTCGCTGCTCCCGCCGACGCTGGCCACGGCCTCGAAGGCCCTGGGGCGCATGATCATGCCCGCCGTGGAGAATGGGGCCTTCAAGCTGCAGCTCCTGGACCTCAACGAGGCGGTGGTCGTCATGAACACCTTCAAGGTGCCCGTCGAGGCCTACAAGCACATGCAGGGGAAGTGGACGGCCGTCAGCATCGCCTCCCAGGGCCCGGCTAATGCCCTGCCTGTCGGCAACCAGACCCTCTTCATCGCCTTCGCGGCCACCGTGCCCCTGACGCTTGAGGATCAGGCCTTCTTCCAGGAGTGGGAGGTCAAGCACAACGCCGAGGAGTGGCCTCGAGTGCGGACGGTCACCAAGACCTTCGACCCGGCGGACCGCCGCAAGATCCTGACTGTGAGCAGTCATGTGCACAAGGACCTCGCCGACCCCATCGTGCAGTTCGAGGACTACCAGCGAGTCTGGGAGGCGCAGCGGGAGGCAGCTCAGGGGCGGGCTCAGGTGCCGGAGCCGGTCGTCGAGATCGCCGGCCACAAGGTATGAACACCGCACAGACCGCACGGCCCTCGTCAGGGAGAAAAAGAGGGCGCGCCTCAGATGACTCGCATGCTTGGGCAGTTCCTCGAAAGGAGAGAGAGGAGCCGGCGAGAGAACGCATGGCGCAACCTCGATAGACAGGCGGGGGGCGTGCCCGACATCGCGCCCATCGAGGACATACATCGGCGGGCCCTGGACCGTTACTCTCGGGGCGGCGGCGACCTGAACAGTCTGCACGCAGAGACAGCCTTAGCCATGTCCAGGCGCCTCTTGGCCATGGGCATGTGGCCGGCTGCCTTCGTGCACCACCGCCTGTACCCGGCCCATGTAGATCAACTGACCTCCGAGTGGCAGCGAGGGCGCCGCTGGCTTGCGCTAACGAGCGATCGGCACAGACGAGCGCTGAGCATAATGCGAGACAGCCCGGGGACACCCGGCTTCGAAGCAGCCCGGAGATTCGACGAG
>JAIXOF010000166.1 GCA_027486935.1 Cyanobium sp. C1_MAG_00004
AGAGACGGAGGCTCGTTCACGTCGCGGAGAGACACGGTCACGTTCGTCTCCGACCACAGGCCGCCACCGTCTGTAGCGCGGACAAGGATGCGGAAGACATTCTTGGGATTCTCGAAGCTGAGAGACGACGCGTTCGCGGCGCTCGTGGTCGTGATCTGACCCGTCGACGAGCCGATCGTGAAGAGAGCCTGCGCGGACACGTCGCCGCCCACGATGCTGTACGAGAGGGAGGACCACGACAGGCCCGACGTGTCGGGGTCGGTCGCGGTGACGGTGCCGACCACAGTCCCGGGAGGGGCGTTGTTGGCGACCGTCTGCTCCTCCACAGACAGCGATAGCGACGACGAGGGCCACACCGGCGCCTCGTTCACGTCCGTCACGTTGACGGCGAGGCGCGCCGTCGTCGTGATGGGCGTGAAGCTAGGCGTGCCGCTCGCGATGCCGTCCGTCACAGTCACGGTCAGCTCGTACAGGCGGGACGACTCGAAGTTGAGGACGTTCTGGGACACGCTCACCACGCGGGACGAGACGCCGATGGAGAACACAGCAGCACTGCCGGCGATGTTGTTGGTCGACGACAGCGCGTACCGAAGCACCTGCGCCGGAGACCAGAGCGTGTCGGGCTCCGTCGCAACAGGGAGCGCAGACCCGACAGTTGTGCCCGACGCAGAGTTCTCAGCGACGGACAGGCAAGCGAGGTAAGGACCGTTGGAGAAGCCCGGGCACCAAGACAAGAGAGAGCCCGACGGCCAGAAGGGAGCCTCGTTCACGTCCAGGGGCGACACGAGTACCACCGTGTACTCCTCAAGGCTCGCGGGCGTGAGAACATTGTTCGTAGGGCTGTCGGTCACGCGCACCTCCACGCCGTATCCGGCGGGCTGAGACTCGTAGTCAAGGGCCCCGCCGGACGCGGAGGACGCCGTCGAGAGCACGCCCGTCGCGCTGTCGATCACGAAGCGCGTGCCCGCGGAGGCGGAGACGTCGGCGAAGCACACGCTGCTGAAGCGCACGCCGGATCGGGACGCCAACACGCCGACGTACGAGACAGCGGGGAGAGGAGAAGAGGAGGTGTCTGTCACCGCGAAGCTCGCAAGGGCCGTGCCAGCGTCGCCGTAGGCGCCCGTGCTGAACGCGTAGACAGTCACCGTCGCCGTAAAGTAGTCCACGTCCACGCGCAGGTTGGAGATGGGCGTTACCGTCATCGGTAGGGGCGACGTGCGGAGGAGGCTCGCCGTCGTGTTCCCGAGTGTGGTGGAAGGGCACGCAGCGCCGAAGCGGCAACGGTACACAAACACGCCGGACGATGACAAGCGCACCTCGTAGCGATCGGCCGTCGACGACGACTCGTTTGATAGCAGAACGGTAACGGAGCCCGTCGATCCGAGGCTCTGTACGCGAGCGTAGACGCTGACGGAGCCCGTCGACCTGTCCACCGACGGGAGGGCCAGGGGGACGAACTGCGCCTTGTTGACGTTGCCCGTGCTCGAGAACGACCAGCAAACGTGGTCCGTGCGGCTCAGCGCGTACGACACGCTCTGAGACACGGAGCTCGAGTCCTGGTCCGACGACGTCACCGATCCGACCTGCGCGCCGGCCGAGTTCTCGTTCACGCTGCCCGACTGGTCCGTCGACGTCGGACGGTCGTTGCGGTTGCCCAGCGAAACGACGACGGTGCCGCTGCCAGTCAGCTTCGCATTCCCGTTGCTCGAGTCCCATCCGCTGTCGGTCACCACCACGCTCAGGGTGTACGTGGGGGTCGTCTCGTAGTCGAGGACGACGGAAGATACGCTCAGTACGCCCGTCGCGGAGTTGACACTGAAGGGAGTGCCCGTCGTCGTCAGGCTGAAGGCCAGCTTTCCGGAGTCGGACGCGTCCACGTCGCTGGCGACGAGCGTGCCGACGACGGTGCCAGCCGCGGAGTTCTCGTCCACGCTCATGGCCATGGTGGCGGTGGTGAAGGAGGGGTTCTCGTTCACGTCGACGACGTTGACGGTCACGGTCGCGACGGCGGACAGAGCGCCCGGGCCGTCGTTCTGCGCCTGCACGGTCAGCTTGTACTGCGAGAGGGTCTCAAAGTCGAGCCCCGCACGCGCCACGCTGAGGCGGCCATCTGCCGAGCCGATCGAAAACATGTTGTTGACGTTTCCGCCCACGATGCTGAAGGAGATAGTGTAGCCGTACGCGTCCGAGGCCGCGACAGTGCCGACATTGGCTCCGGAAGCGCTGTTCTCGTTCACGGAGAAGGACTGCGCATTGATCTGAGGAGGATCGTTGGAGCTGACGACGTCGACAATGACGGATGCGGTGTCCGAGAGGCCCGCCACGTCCGTCACGACGACGTCCAGGTAGTACTTGCGGCCCACAGGGAGGAGGTCCGAGTTGTTCTTCAGCACAAACAGGGCGCCGGTTACGTTGTTGATGGCGAAGACGGTCGCGGAGTTGAGGGTGTTGTTGGCCACCGTCAGCGACGAAGTGGAGAGGCGGAAGGAAAGCACGTCCTGCCAGTCCTCGTCCGACGCGATGA
>JAIXOF010000055.1 GCA_027486935.1 Cyanobium sp. C1_MAG_00004
CATCAGCACGCCGAACCAGCCCACATAGAGGCGGTTGTTGGTGGAGGTGACCCACTCGCAGAACTGCTGCCAGCTGTTGGCGCCGGAGCGCTGCTGGAGAGTGGTGGTCATGAGAACGATTCGGGGAAGGGGTTACCTCGCAAAAGCCCGAGGGCACCGCAGGAAACCGGTACGTAAGTGCGGAGCGGTTAACCGCTCGCTTTTTTGAACGTAACACGAGTTCACATTCGCGACCCAACCAAGAGGCGCAATTGGACAACAGCAGGGCTGATGGCCCCGATAAGCCCGGCTAATCACCCTCCCCCTAGCCGGTTGTCAATGCAAAGGTCCACCGCCCTAATCGACCATCGGCATCCCCCAGCAGGTTCTGCTGCTGGCGGTGCTGGCCCTGGCCGACACGATGGCCACGGCGGACCACCAGCACATCCTCACGGCTGAACTGACCATCTGTGTGCTGGAACTGGTGGGGGTCTGCCTGGGAAGAAGCCTTGCCCTGCTGTTCAACGACCCAGGACGCTCTTCGTTCGATGCAGCCATGGGGAGCGAACTAATCTCCGGGCTTGGTCAAGACGTTGATGCCCCTGAAACGGATCAACCCGGTGGCTTTGAGGTCCTCACTACGGCAACCATGCCAGTGAAGGTCTTACGTCAGGCCGATTGAGTTGCAAGAGAAGAGCTGCCGCCCATGGATTCGCAGCCCTCACAAGCGACAGCGACCGAAGCAGTCATATTGCGTTACAGTTCTCTTAACAAACCGCAACACTCATGACTGGTCCCACGCCCCGCTTCGGTTTCGTCGCCTTCGCTGAAACCTGGAATGGCCGCCTGGCCATGCTCGGCTTCGTGATCGGCCTGGGAACGGAGCTGCTGACCGGCCAGAGCATCCTCGGCCAACTGGGTCTGGGATGATTCCATGGGCACCCATTACACGGCCGCCATTGGAACCGTCATCGCACTTGTTGTTGTGCTCGGTGGCATGACGACGGTCGTGGTCAGCCGCCCCAATGACCTGCCCCCAAGGACTCGACGATCGCAACCCTCACAGTGGTGCTCGTTGGGGCCAGGTTGATCAGTGCCCTACTACTGCAGCCCAATATCGCCGATTGATGCAGTCCCGCTTCCGCTTCGTTTGACACCACCCAAGACATCTTCATGACCAACACTCCCGCCAACGAACAGCCGCTCAACAACAGCCCCGAACAGCTGACCCTCGTGGCGCAGCTCAAGCGAGCTGAACTGTTTAACGGCCGTGCCGCCATGCTCGGCATCGTCATTGTGATGGAAGGCCTCACGGGCTTTGGCATCGCCCACCAAATTGGTCTCGGTGCCCTAGTTGATGGTTATGCCGCCTGCCGCACCCAGTTTTTACCGTTCTGTTTCTAATCCATCTTTACAGTTGCATTGCTGAGGCTCCCTTAGCCTTACACTATTACTTCCAGGCAATACTTTACACACTTAATAATTGATTACCAATTAGTTAGCATTGGTCCCACGTTCAGTCGCCTACCATGTCTAAGCCAACCAAGGACGACGTAGAAAGATTAAGCCGTGGAAAAACGACTCGAGCAAAGATAGGAAGCCGTCAAATTCCCCATCGGTTAACTCAAAAGGAACGCATCCTTTTTGAAGCAGCGCAACGTCAAGGATTTTTGAAAATTCCTGTGGCGGGCATCCGACCAAATGTTCTTAATATTTATAAATTGTGGTGCGACGCTGAAGGCAAAGATTACATTGTCGTAGACAGTAGTAAATCATAGAGTTAACATTATTCATTGAAATTTCATGCCAACTTAACGGCTCATGTTTCTTTTCGCACTGCACTCTTCTATTTTGAAAGAGAGAAGAAATTGACGAGGACGACAGCATTCCTATCAATGCTGTGATCGAGCCATGCATGATTTACTGGTGCGCTGCTTCGATGACGACCCAGTCCAGGCGCTCCACAAGCGGGCTGATGCTAAGGGTCGCAGCCCGATACAAAACCTCGCCTTTTCTAGCGGCGCTCACCATCGGTGAGCTGCGCCGCGGGGTTGAGTTGGTTCGTCAGCGGGGGGATCAACCACGAGCTCAACTGCTGGAACAGCGAGCAATCAGAAGCCTGGCTCGATCGACAGGGCCTGTTGTACGTCCTGCTTGTCGACACAGAAGACGGCAGCACCACCGTCCAGATGGAAGCCAACAGCAAAGAAGAGGGGCTGAAGAGCGGCCAGGAGCTCTATCCCGGTTGCCGACTGGCGCTCGTGAATCCAGTACCGGGTGAGCACCAGGCCTAGCCGAAAGCCTCAGACAACCATCACCCCCCAAGCAGCGCCCGAGAGTGATGGATGAGTGAACATTCCAATAGCACTGACAAAGAAGCTGCTGGCGTTGGCGCCCGGGGCCGAAGGTTCCAGGTGTGGGCCGTTGGGTCTCCAGAAGGGCACCTAGGACGGTGCAGATGGAGTGTCGATCGGTCGGGCGCACAAGGTGAGCGGCACTGGGGAATGCTGCTCTCTTGCCCGACTGAACGACCCGCTCACGGATAGGTCAAGACTGTTGGAACTGGGGCCTGTTGTCAGCGATGCTTCGACGGGTGCTGCGGTGGGGTGTCAGCCATCGGTGGCTCCTCCCTGGGTTGATGAAGACAGAGTCGCGCCGACTGGCGCCCCACACAATCGGTCTTTACACGCATTGCCCTGGGATGCCAAAGGCAGCAACGAGGGTGGATTTAGCCGCTCACAAGCTCAGCGCCTCATGCCCTGGGCAATGGCAGCCAGGACGAAGATCAACAATCCAACCGCTAACAGCAAGAAGCTCAGTTGCGCTGCCAGCGGCGCCAGGCTGGGGCTGATCACACCCGATCCTTCCATCTGAGACCTCCCTAATCAGCCGATGCGCCGCCGCCGACTGGAGCGTGCTCATTTGAGGCAGTCGCTGATCTGAATACAGCAGGGAGGCCATTCGTGGACCACAAAGCTGCGGCCTACAGTGAATTGCGCAGCCTCTGTTCCTGTCGCTGCTGACACCCGTGCCCCAAAGCGAACTGCTCCGGTTTCTGGCCCATGTGCGGGCCGATCAGGGACTGCAGCAGCAGCTGGAGGACGCCCTCACCGCCGACGAGGTGTCGTCGCTGGCCCAGGAGTTGGGTTTTCGCGTCTCTGGCAGCGACATTCTGCGCTTCAACGGTCAGTCGGCATCGGGGATTCGCATCACCCGCATCGACCACCCAGGCGAGTATCCGGGCCGTTATTACTGACTGCAGCAGGGACTGGTGATGGCTGAGTTCGATCCAAGTGCCACCTCCCTTGACCCGGCCCAGCAGCGCCAGGCATTGGTGCATCTGCTGGGTCAGCAGCCGCGCGGCAGCGCAAACCAGCACAGCCAACAGGTCAAGGCCCTGATCGAGACCTTGGAGCATTCCATGCCGGCTGATCTGGCAGCTCCAGGGGCACTGCAGCAGCTCGAGGCCGTCTGGGAACTGCGCTGGAGCAGCAGCCGCCAGCCCTATCTGGCCGTTGGTCCCTGGCTGGAGAACCTGCAATTGCTGGTCCCGTCTCAGGGGCGTGGCATGAATCTGCTGCGGCTACCGGGCGTGCTGGCCGCTGTTGCCGTCGTTTCGGTAGAAGCAGCCATCACGGTGGAAGCAGCCATTGCTATCGACACCCCCGCGGCAAAGACAACGCCTGCTTCGCGGTCGCAGCGGGTCTCGGTGCGTTTTCAACGCGGAGGTTTGATGGGCCCGCAACTTGGCCGCAACCGGCTTCAGTGGCTGCGCAGCGTGCAGCAAGCGTTCCCGGCCTGGCTTGACATCACCGTGCTCGACGACGAGCTGCGCATCTGCCGCGGCAATGCCGGCACCCTGTTTGCCTTGCTACGCCGCAGCGACCTGCGCCTGCAGGATTTGCTGTTGCCCGCGTCGGGGCGGGCTCAGCCCACCAGCTGAGTCACGGGCGCGTGCAATCGACCCACCGTGGGGGTCTGGCCAGCAGCTTTGCGCTCCAGATTGAACCGGAGATCAGGGCTTCTGCGCTCAGCAAGGCAGTGTCCTGCCCCTCCAACAACGGCAGCAGCTTCAGCGGTCCCGACAGCTCGGGCTTGAAGACATGGGCCATGCGCAGGTGCCTGTGATGCACCATGACCTGGTCGGGCGCAGGGGCTGCCAACTGATTGCCTCCAGCGGCTGGAAGCGAAGCTCGCTGTTCATGTCAGCCACGTGCATGGCGCGCGACGCGGCTCAGGCCACCTCCGGCGCCCACCCCCCCGGGCGGGCCATGTCATCGGTCCAGCCCTGGCACCGGCTGGTGAAGTGCTCGCCATGGGTGATCAGGACCTGCTGCAGCTGGCAGGTCAGCACCGGGATGCAGTTCGCCCCGGCGTGATGGCGAAACCAATGGTGGGGTTGCCCGGTGATTCAGGACGCTCCAACGCTGAACAGGTCAACCGCACCGAGCTGAGCTTCCGCCTGCCCGAGGGCCTCATCGTTGCGGTCGGCCTGACCGAGGTGGCACCGCAGGACTGGAAGATCAAAGCCCATCAACCCTCCCAGCGCGTGATCCTGGGGTGGACGGTCCGCTATGCAGACGTTCGTGGAGTCCTGTCCATCGTCCGCCGAGAAGACAGCAGCTTTGAGCATCAATTCCAGTTCCGTGACTGAAGGACAGGCAGGCTGAGATCGCCAGAGGCAGTTGTTGCCTCCTAGGGGCTTGACGCCGGCAACTCGATCGTGCCGGCACAGCCCGAAGCCCTGGAGCACCCACGCCTGCGGAATTGCAGACGTCGGCAGGCCAATGACGATGAAGTCCCCTAAAGTCCCGGGCACTTGCGGTGAATGGGCGTCTGGCGGTATGGAAACGATGACCTATGCCTACATGCTCTTGTTCGGCGGCCTGCTGCTGGCCTCACGCTTTCTGGAACACATTTCAGAAAAAATCAAACTTCCCAGCATGCTGCTCATCCTCACCATGGGATTGTTGCTGCCCGATTTCCTAGGCGATCATCAATCCTTTCTTTCGTACGAGCAAGCCGAATCGATCGCCACCGTAGGACTGTCGGTGGTTCTCTTCTACGGCGGTCTTACAACACGATGGTCTTCGATGCGTCGTGTGATTTTTTCTGGGCTGCGCATGGCCACCGTTGGCTGCGTGATTACGGCAGGGGCGGCGACAGCTTTGATTTATGGCTTGTCCAATCTCCATGGCCAAAGCGAATGGATCCCGACCCTGACCGATCTGTCGGGTACACGCTTTATTGCAGACCTGCCTTTGGCACTATTTCTTGGTTCAATGCTCTGCAGCACCGATGCCACAGCGGTGTTGGCCCTGCTGCGACCTATCTCGAGCAAAATACCAGGCCCTTTACTCAATCTGATTGAGTGCGAATCAGCCTTCAATGATCCGGTGGCCGTCATCCTGGCTGGTGTTGCCCTGGCCCTCGCCAAAGGGCAACTGGAAAGTCCGCTGGGAATCTTGCGTGATGTGGCCCTTGAATTTGGCGTGGGAGCATTGGTTGGCCTGGTTGGCGCGTACCTGGGCACCTTCATTCTGGGTCAGGACCGCTATTTGAAGGCCAACACAGGCAGCGAAGTGATCTGCCTGTCTCTATTGATGCTGAGCTGTTCCATCGCCTTCCTCTGTGGTGGCAGCCCACTGCTTTGCGCCTACGTCATCGGCTGTGTGATCGGCAACTCCAGCAGGATCGACTGCGTCGTCGTATCGGAATTTGCCATCATCAACCGGGCGTCTGAACTGATCCTGCTGATTAGCCTGGGAATCGTTGTCTTCCCCCAGGACGTTTGGCCGCTCAAGTGGTACGCGCTGGTGGTGTTTTTGATCACCATGATCAGCAGATTCCTGATGACTTTTACCACCTTGTACCGTGCACCTTTCCAGACACCTGAAAAAACATTCACAGCCTTCGTCGGTTTAAGGGGAGCAGTACCGATCGCCATTGCCTTCCAAGCCGCAGCCAGTGGGGTCGCCTGGGGGCCTCTGATGCCTGCTTTCGCCCTGTCCGTTGTGCTGTACGGACTCATTCTGCAGGGCTATTTTCTGCCTGCCGCCACGGATTTACTCGCCAAAACCCTGCAACCCCAGGCCGATCTGTCCCTGATCGAGCAGTCAAGCCTGGAGTAAGGCGAGAGGGGTGCGACAGCTGGGCCCGCCAAGACCCCTGCCCCCATCCCTGCAAGCAACTGGCACGACTGGACGGAGCCGTCATCAAGCCTGGCTTCACGTTTCTTTACGGAGC
The DNA here is from genome assembly GCA_027486935.1 of Cyanobium sp. C1_MAG_00004. GTDB lineage: Bacteria > Cyanobacteriota > Cyanobacteriia > PCC-6307 > Cyanobiaceae > RGUW01. The sequence goes on from JAIXOF010000055.1 coordinate 6,226, forward strand.
CTGCCAGGATTTCATAAATGCCATCCGGTCATGTCCACGACTCTTCTGCTGGAGCTCTTCGGTGGCTTCATGGGCGCTTGCTTTGCGCTCTGGCTGGCGACCCAGAGCCTGGCGTCACCCCGCAGCTCCTGGCTGGCTGGTCTGGCACCGCTCAGGCCGGCCCTGTTGACCTATCTGCAGAGACCAGGGCTGCTGGGATCAGTCGGCTTGCTGCTGCTGCGTCTGAGCATCGGCGTGATGATGATTCACCACGGCCAGGAGAAGCTCGCTGATCCCCAGCAGTTCGCCAACACCTATGTGGCGTCCTTGCATCTGCCCTTCCCCCTGTTCTTTGCCTATGCGGCGGGCTTTTCTGAACTGATCGGCAGCTGGTTGGTGATCCTGGGGATGCTGACCCCCCTGGGGGCCCTGGCCCTGACGGGCACGATGGCGACAGCCGCGTACCAACACATCCTGACCGCCGGCCTGAACATCTACGTGCTCGAGCTGGTGGTGCTTTACCTGGGCGGCAGCCTGGCGCTGCTGCTCACCGGTCCGGGTCGCTTTTCCTTTGACGCCGCCATGGGTGCCGAGTTGCTCGCTGAAGTGGATCGCTCCAGCTCCTCCCCATCACAAGAGCCCATGGGATTCTCAGAAGCCCTTGCCCCAGCGGTCGCCAGCCAACCCCAGCTGGGTGATCTATAGCGTTCTGAGCAAACAGTCCACGGCTCCATGACCGGCAACCTGCAGGCCATCGGCTTCCTGTTCACCTGGGTGCTGGGCTGGGGCATCGGTGGTTCCCTGATCGAGGCTGGCCTCATGCAGGCCGGCATCAATTCGCTGGAGACAGGCCCGATGGCGTCGGCCATCAGCTTCACCCTTTGGAGCCTGCTGTGGGGTGGCGGCGGTTTCTGGCTGTTCCGCCGCTGGACCCGACCGAATCCACCTCAAACCTGAGGCTGAACTTAAGGAAAGCTCGGAGACCCTCCGCAGCCAGGCCGCCTGACTAAGCATGGAGTTGACCCAAGGGATCTTCCCGTGTCCAAAGCTCAGCTCAATGCCTTCATGGTCAAGGTGGCTGCCGATTCTGACCTGAAGGCCAGGGTCGACTCTGCTGCCGATCCGGCGGCCGTGGTTCTGATCGCCCACGATGCAGGCCACAGCTTCTCGGCTGCCACCTGGTCCAGGCACGCCCGCGAATGAGTGGGGGCATTGCCTCCAACAAACCTGCAGCCACTGATCTGCTGCATTCCGCAGTGTTCCTGCTTCTAAACTGAAGGTCACAGTGGACGGGCAACCGCACGTTGTGGCTACGACGCGAGCCCGGTCCTGACCCTTTCTTCATCTCTGCAGGCGAACGACCAGCTCGAGGGAGCAGTCCAGCCACAACGTCCAGGCATTCGCAAAGGGGACTTTGTGCTTCGCCCCTTTCTGGACCGTTCCGATGCGATCGGGACCTGGCAGGTCGTCAACACCCTCGGGCCTTTTGCTTTGTTGTGGGTACTGGCCCTGTGGTGCCTTGCCCATCGACCGGTCCTTGTGGTCCCGGTCTTGATGCTGCAGGTGCTGTTCATGGCCCGCTGTTTCGCGTTGATGCATGACTGCGGACACGAATCGTTGTTCCGCAGCCGTCAGGCAAACCGTTGGGTGGGATTTCTCCTCGGCGTGGTGGCCGGGATTCCCCAGCTGCCATGGTCCCGGGGCCACGCTTTTCACCACCGGCACAACGGCGACTGGCAGAAATACCAAGGCCCGTCAGCCCTGATCAGCACCGATGCTTTTGCCCAGCTGAGCCCAGGGCAACAGCGGCTTTACCGATGGTTGCGGCACCCGCTGATGCTGTTCCCCGGCGGCTTCTTTTACCTGGTGATCAAACCCAGGCTTGCCCTGCTACTGGGCTTGTGGGACCTGATCCCCTGGTTGGCCGCGCAGCTGCAGCAGACCCCAACCGCCAACCTGGCCGCGCTGTTCCGGCAGCACAGCAGTCGGCACTGGCACAGCCCCCGCGAAGGACTTGATCTCTTCTGGAACAACGTCGCGGTGCTCGCTTTCTGGCTGGTGATGGGCAAGGTGGTGGGAATCGGTGCCTTCTGGAGTCTCTATGTCCCGTTGATGACCTGCGGGGCTGCCCTCTTCATCTGCGTGTTCTTCATCCAGCACAACTTTCCTGATTCCTACGCGCACCGCAGCGAAGGCTGGAGCCCGATGGCCGGCGTGCTCGAAGGAACCAGCGATCTGGAGCTGCCGGCACTGTTGAACTGGTTCACCGCCGACATCGGCTGCCACGCGATCCACCACCTGTGTGAAGCAATTCCCAATTACCGGCTGCGAGCCTGCCAGCAGCGCAATGCGGCCCTGCTACAGGGGGTCAGACGTATCAGCCTGGCGGACATCAACGTCTGTTTTGACTACATCCTCTGGGATCCCGATGCGGCCCGGCTGACCACGATCCCGGCGCAGTGCCCCGGGTAGGGCTCCGGTCCTGAGCAGCCGAAGGCAAACTGCACCGCGAGACCGGTGCCCGGTGCGCACACCGGCGGTGGTCAGGAGGCTGCTGTTGCTGGCTGGCGGCGCTGCTGCATGGCATAGAACGCTGCCCCGCCGGCCGCCAGTGCCAGGCCGCCGCTGATGGCCAGGAACACCAGGGTCTGCAGCAGCAGCAGCAACAGTCCCAGCGCCGAGGCGCCTGCAATCTGAACCCTGGATTTGATCAGCAGGGTGAGCAGCAACGCAACCGTGGCCTTGAGGGCCAGCACCTTGCCGGCGGTGAGCGGGCAGAAAGGGTTCAGCAGCACGGTGGAATCTCAAGTCTCTCCATGCTGGCGGCTTACGGCCGCAGCGGCGGGTGTTTGAGGATGCGCCGTTCCAGATTTTGTTGGGATCAGTGGTGTGGCTTTGCCGACACCGCACCGCCCGGGCACCCGGTTCAGCCGCTGGCCATCCCTCCCCCATGCCCCATCCCGCCGCAGAAGGGCATCAATTCATGACTTGGCGTCAGGGAACACACATCAAATCCGCTCCCGTCTGTCACGCTGCCTGGGCGGCTGTTCTTGAGGTTGACGATGGTTCAGGCAACAGTTGCGGGATCGGCCGGGCTGCGCATCGGCGAACTCGAGGCCCAGTACCCCACTTACTGCAAGGCGATGCGGCTGCTGGTCAGGGACGGCGTCTCCTTGGCCAAGATCAAGCGCACGGTCTGCTGGGAGCGGTTGACCCTGCTGCACACCAGCCTGCCGCGGCAGTACCGGGATCCTGAACTGCTGTTCTTCAACCTGCAGCGCGAACTGCGCAGCAAGGAGAGCTAAGCGGGAATCAGGCTGACGGCCCGTGCCACCAGCACGATGTCGATGTCGAGCACGGTGAACATCTGGCAAAGGATCAACAGTTTGCTGGCTCTGTTGATCGGCTCGGCGCTGGGAAAAAACGAGAAGCTCACCATCGCTGACAGATAGGTGTAATCCAGCCAGGTGGGGTGCCACGGCTGCTCTGCCCCTGGGCTGCCGGTGGGGGGTGGCACCCACCAGAAGGCCTGCTGCCGGCTGGCGCGACCGTCCCCTACTGGACCGGGGCTATCGATGATCCAGTAGTAAAAGCTCCAGAGGCACAGCGTCAGAAGAAAGAGCACCACACCCTGGACCAGCAGCAGCTGGGGTGGAATCGCATTCGACACCAGGCCAACGTTCACCTGCACCAGATTCAGCACGAGGCAGACGGCCAGTAACCAGGCAAGAACACGAAAATCCCATCCCATGGCGCGCCAGCGGTGCAGCTGAGCGGCGATGACGCAGGACAGCAGCAGGGCCCAGGTGCCGGCATAGAGCCCGATCCGCAGGTGGTTGACCAGCGTTCTGGCGAACGGGTCGGACCTGTAGGTGCCACTGGCGATCAAGATGGCATGGTCGGACAGGCCCAGCGCCACGAGCACCACCAGGATCAGCACAATGAACGGGGTGGACTCACCCAGGACGCGTCGTTGCTGATCCGCAGTAGGCCGGGCTCGATCGGCCATCAGACCAGATCAGCCTCCACATCGGTCTTGATCAGGCAATCGCTGGTGGGATAGCTCACGCACAGCAGGGCGTAGCCCTGGGACAGTTGGTCGTCGTCCAGAAAAGACTGATCCGACTGATCAACCGACCCGTTGAGCAACTGACCCGCGCAGGTGCTGCAGGCCCCAGCGCGGCAGGAGTAAGGCAGATCCACGCCCGCTTCTTCTGCCGCATCCAGAATGTAGGTGTCATCGGCGCAACTGAAGGTGGAGCCGCCTTCAATCGTGATCGCGAACGAAGCCATGGAACTGGGTGTGAACAAGGTTGTACGCCCTTCATAGCGATGGGATCCGGGCGTCGACGTTGTCTGCACTACAGCCCGATCACTGCCAAAAGGCGCCCCGTGGGGAGCGCCTTAGCACCGGTTGCGGACCACCGCCCGCCTGCAGGTCACTGGCGCACCTTCTTGACCGCCAACCCGGCCTCGGTGGCGGTGACAGCCGCCAGGGCCAGCAGACCGATCAGTCCCACCAGTTGGTTCTGGGCAACAGCTGCTCCCTCAGCGTTCAGACCCAGCAGCGCTCCGGCCCCAAACCAGGCGCTGGCCAGGGCCGAGGTGATCCAGTAGGCCCTCCAGCGGCGCTGATACAGGTACCCAGCCCCAAGGCCTGGCAGGACATTGAGAACCACGGCCACCCAACCGGCCGAAGCGGCGAGGATCTGCTCACGGGTGGGGTTCATGGCGGTTCTGACATCGGCCAGCACTCTGGCGCTTCAGGCCCATGTGTTGGGGGCGCGGCTCAGGACGCGGCCGTCTCGACCGAGCCGTGGATGCGCTGGAACATGTAACCCATGCCCCTGGCGGTCAGGATCAGTTCGGGGTTTTCAGGATCGTCCTCGAGCTTGGCCCGCAGGCGCGAGACGTGCACGTCGACGACCCGGCTGTCAGAGGCCCGCTCAGGCTTGTAGCCCCAGACCTTCTCGAGCATGTCGAGGCGGCTGATCGGCTCGCCGCAGCGGCTGATCAGCAGTTCCAGCAGATTGAACTCCATGCCCGTCAGCCGGATGCGCTCGTTGCCGCGGTGGGCCTGGCGCTTGCAGAAATCCAGACTGAGGTCGCCCACCACCACCACATGACTGCTGCGACCGCCGGCACCCGGCACGCTGCCTGCAACGGTGGTGCTGCGGCGCATCACCGAACGGATGCGCGCTTCGAGCTCCTTGGGACTGAAAGGCTTGACGATGTAATCGTCGGCCCCCAGCTCCAAACCGGTGATGCGATCAGCCACCTCGTTCAGAGCCGTCAGCAGGATGATCGGCACCTCGGACTGGGCCCGGATGCGCTCGGTGACGGCAAAGCCATCCAGCTCCGGCATCATCACGTCGAGCACCACCAGGTCCGGTTCAAACCCGCGAAACAGCTCCAGGGCCTCGGCGCCGTTCTCGGCTAGGGCGAGCTCGTGGCCCTGCATCTCCAGACGGGTCTTGAGAATGCGCCGGATGTTGGCCTCGTCATCGGCCACCAAAATGCGCAGGGACTGGGCTCCTGATTCGCTCATCGTCTAGGGGGGATCCGGAGACCGGCTGTCTGGGGCTGAGAAATTATGCAGTGGCTGCGGCACGGGCCAGAAGGGCACGTTCGCTGGGAATGCGCAGCTGACGGGCCAGACCCAGCCAGGCGAGCACCTGGATGAAGCGGTAGGTCGGATCAGGCAGCAACACGATGCGACCATCGCGCACGCTGATCCCCTGGCGCACCGACCCTGCAAAGGCGTGGTGGAGGTTATGCCACCCCTCACCCAGGGTCAACAGCGCCACCCAGGGGTTGTTGCGGCTGCCATCACCGGTGGCAAAGGGCTGGCTGCCCGACAGGTGAGCCACCGAATTGACACTGGCCACGGCATGAAACAACACCGTGGTGCTGAGGCAGAAGGCCGCCAACCAGGACAGTCCGCCCAGCTGCCAAGAGAGCCAGGCCAGGGCCAGGGGCGGCAGCAGATGGCCGCGATCGATCAGCCGCAGCAGCGGGTCCGACTCCACATCAGCGGGAAGCCGCTCAGGTTGAAAGTCGGGGGTCAGCAACCAACCCAGCTGCGAATGCCAGAAGCCGCGCCAGCCCTGGCGCGCCAACAACGGGGTGTGGGGGTCTCCCTGGCCGTCGACATGGCGGTGGTGCTGCTGGTGGTGCGCTTTCCACCAGCTGGGTCCCATCTGGCCCGACGAAGCCGCCAGCAAGGAGCCGACCCACCAGACCACGCGCGAGGCCTGATAACTGCGGTGGGCAATCAGACGATGGAGCACCGCCGTGATCGCCAGCATCCGCACCAGATAGAGGGCAACACCCCACAGCACCGCCCCCAGCCCCAGGCCAGTGACCAGGAGCAACGCGCAACCCAGATGGCTGCAGGTGATGAACACCGGTCCCAGCCAATAGAGACGACGGCTGATCGAACCGGGCACCAGGCCGCTGCCTGGTGCTGATGACGAGGTCAGGGAGAACTTCAGAGCTCTCCTTCGCTGAGACCTTTCTGCCAACGACGCCGCTGAGCAGAGTCAAGGGGTGAACTTTCGGCAAGGCCCAGCTCCGTGATGGAGCTGGAAAGAAGACGGCAGCGGGTCCAGTCCCTTGGATCCTGATGTGTGCGCTGCCAGAACGATTCGCTGATGATCAAAAAAGGGTCCGTTTTGGCTCAGAACAGATGCCTAAGCCCTGTGAACCCTACTCGAGTGCTCTGCTTGATCAGCGCCTGCGGGGGGGCGTCAGACGACTGGCGCCAGAGGTTTGCGAAACAGGCCATCGAGGTAATGACGAACCACCGCCGGGTCATGGCAGCCCTGTTGAAACAGAAAGCCGGCCACCGCTGACTGCATCAACCGGTACTGGTCCCATTGGGGGTGATGACGGATGAACGCGGTCATGGCCTCATAGAGATCCTCCGGGAACTGGTTTTCCACACTCACATGCACATCCATCGACTCAGGAACCAATGACATCCGCTCTCCAACGCTTCTGACCCACCCATCACCTCACACCGAAGCCGCCCCCGTCAAAAGACGTACCCAGATCGAGTCTGGGTCGTCCCGCAGCGGGACTGAACTGCGCTGCAAGCGATTTGGAGGAATCCGGGCTGCCCCTGAGAACCCCCGTCGCCGCTGTGCGGCGGCTGTCAAGCGGAAAAGCGTTTTCCCAGCAGCCAGGTCCCAGACCCGGCTGCAGCTGAATGGAGGCCTCACCAGCCTGTGGAAAACCGGCGGAAAACCCTTGCTGCAACGACCTCAACGCGGCCGTTCACCGCTGCTGATGGCTCAAGGCCCCGACGGTTGGCGATCGTGATCAGCGCTTTTTGCTGAAGTCGGTCGCGGTTTCAGAACTGTTCTGATGGCCACGGGGATGCCTGTCGCAGGCCTGGGCCGACAGGGCCTGCAGGCCGATCAGGGCGCCGACGAGTGCGGCCGAAAACATGCGCTGGCACAGCTTCGCCATGGTCTGTCTGAACGGTCAGCCGGACCCTAGGCAGGGGCAGCTGGGCTGTCAGCCCTCAGCTGTGAAACAACAACACCAGCCCTGCACTGACCTGATGGAACTCCCGTTCCTCCCGGCTCAGGTCCAGGCCGACCTGAAGGCCCTCCTTGAGGGCGGCTTCAAAGGGAGGGGCACCCGGCGGGGTATCCGCGCTCCAGAGCGCCGCGATGCCGACCGGTGTCGCGTGCCAGACAAAGCAGGCTGTGCTGCCAATCGACGGCTCCTGGAGCGCGTCTTCGAGCAACTCGCGAATCGCCATGGCCTTCTGAACCTGGTCTCAGCATTGGCAGGGCTGCCCGAGGCAGCAATCAACTGAGAGTTTTCGTGACGTTGTGGGCCAGGGCGAACCCCACCACCGCCAGCAGCAACCACAGCAGCGCCAGCCGGCGGCTGAGGCCCAGCATCTGCAGCACAGCAGCCTGATCAGGGGCGCGGCAGCCGGCGGCCAGCAGGGGCTTGCAGCGCTCCTGGCCGCCATAGCGGTTGCTGCCGCCCAGCTGCACGCCCACGGCATGGGCATAGGCCGCTTGGGACACCCCGGCATTGGGCGATGGATCCGGGGCCCCGTCCTTGAGGGCTGGTCCCAGCTGTCCCAGGCTCAGGGCCACCAGCCGGCAGGGCAGCCAGACCAGCAGGTCATCGAGCCGGGCGCCGGCGGTACCCAACCAACGCAACGTGCCGGTGCGGTACCCCAGCATCGAGTCGAGGGTACTGGCCGCCTTGAAGCCCCAGGCCAGGGCCAGCGGCTGGCCCAGCAGCGCCCCGATCAACATCCAGAACAGGGGCGCAAACAGGCCATCGACGGCGTTTTCGCTGGCGGTCTCGGCCAGGGCACGCAACACATCGCCGTCGCTGAGTGAGTCGGTGTCGCGGCCAACAATCCAGGCCAGGCGGCTGCGGGCAAGCGGCAAGTCGCCGGACGCCAGGGCGGCGAGCACCGCGCGCACCGCCTGCGCCAGGCTGCGGCCGGCGAGGGCGCTGGCCAGCCCCACCACGACCAGTGCCTGCCACAGCCAATGGAGCGCTGTGCCAGGTTGGCTGAGACGCAGCCATGCCATCAGGACCCAGCCGGCCCCGCCGCTGCCACCCACTAGCAGCAGGGTGATCAGGGTGCCCGCCAAGCGAAGCCGCCACGGCCGACCGCCGGCCCAGCGCTCGGCCAGGGGGCGACAACGACTGATGCACCAGCCCATGACCACCACCGGGTGCAAACACCAGCGGGGATCACCGACCAGGCGATCAAGCCCGCAGGCCAGCAGCACCAAGACAA
>JAIXOF010000077.1 GCA_027486935.1 Cyanobium sp. C1_MAG_00004
GAGGGAAGTTAAAAATAAATGGCTGGAGCCGGGGGAGACTAAAAGTCCCCCCCCCCCCCCCCCGCCGCTGGTGGATTAATTGCTAGGCCTAGGGAACTAGTGGAAAGCAGCCCGCCTTCTCAAATTGTATGCAGATGAGCGCGTGTGCGAGCGATCTAGCAACAGTGGCATTTACCTAGGCCTCCAGCTGGAATAACCTTTCTATGATTTCTCGGGGGCTCCGGAAATAACAATTGTCTTCAAAATCATAAAGCTCAGAGAGAGCAGCCTGATTCCGGAACCCCTTCAAGCCACATGCTTGCGCTGCTGAGCCTATCGGACAGAAAGGACGTAGGCGCGCAACAACTTACCGCCAGCGATGGCCGAGTCGCGCAACTGGGCAACCCTGGCAGTCCAGGGGGTGATGTGATGGACATCGATCTTCATCGCTTCGTGAATGGCATTCCGGCTCTGCCGCCAGCAGTCCACCTCCTGATTCAACAGGCGGAGCCGGGGATCCGTTTCACAAGAGGCCAGGCGATTCAGCAAGGGGCCAAGGTTCATGAAGCCGCTGAAAACATCAACGTGATCACTGGTGCGGCTTTCCATACTGACGGCAAGCAGGCTTTTGATCAAACAGATCGCCTCAAGAAAGTAGCGATGCTCAATCGCATCATTGATCAGGGAAAATCCACCATGAAGAGCTGATGGCGCACATCAGCAATATCGTCCTGTTCCGAGCTGGCCCTTGTATTACCCGCCTTTTCCGTCATGGGTTGGCTGTGAGGATCAGGCTTGGCGGCCCATTGGCCACCACCGCCCCGTGGTCCAACCGCACCACACGATCGCAGCGCTGCACTGTGCTGAGGCGGTGGGCAATCATCACCATCGTGAGATGACGGCTGAGTCCCTCCACTGCCTCCATTACAGCCTCCTCAGTGTTGGTATCCAGAGCGCTCGTGGCCTCATCCAGCACGATCACACTGGCCTGCTTGTAAAGGGCCCGGGCGATGCCAATGCGCTGGCGCTGCCCGCCGCTGAGCCGGATCCCCCGTTCCCCCACAAAAGAGGCATAGCCCTCTGGGCTGCTCTCAATGAAGCCGGCGATCTGGGCCTGCTCGGCAGCCTGCTGCACCCGTGCCAAATCGATCGCCTGCCGGGGCACACCGAAGGCAATGTTTTCGGCAATCGAGCTATCGGCCAGATAGATGCTCTGTGGCACGTGGGCCACGGCCGCCCGCCAGCCCGTCAGGCGCTCGGCATGGGCAGGGTCGTGCAGATCAAGCCCATCCACCAGCAATCGGCCGCCGCTGGGCACCAGCAGCCCCATCAGCAGATCCACCAGGGTGCTCTTGCCGCTGCCCGTGCTGCCGATCAGCCCGACGCGTTCGCCGCGGCGGATCTCCAGATCCAGGCCCTGCAGCACCTCCGGCAGCTCGGGGGCGTAGCGAAAGCGCACGCTCTGCAGGCGGAGGCTCTGTTGCAGGGTCAGGGGTGAGGAAACGGGCTGCTGTTGGGGCAGGGGTTGCTCCAGCAGCTCGATCACCGCAACCAGACTGGCATTCCAGCTTTTCAGGTTCGCCCAGCCGCCATAGATCTGCTGCAGAGTGGGCAGCAGCCGTTGGGCGCCCAGGGCCAGGGCACCCAGCAGGGGGATCACGGCCCCGCTGCTTCCCCGCTGCAGCACCAGCAGCCCGCCGAGCACCGCAATCGCCACCAGCCCCAGGGCCTCGAGGGCATAGCGCGGGAACGTGGAGAGAAACACGTTCTTGCTCTCGAGCTGCCGTTGCGGGCGATCGGCGCGGCGGTAAAGCTCCAGATAGGTGGCTTGGCTGCCATCGAGCAACACGTCGCGAATGGCGCCTAGACCTTCCTGCAGGGCCTTCACCCGCTGATTGGACGCAACCGCTATGCGGCCACCGTTCTGATGCAGCTGGCGCTGCGACGCGGCCGCTACCAGAACATAGGCGATGCCAAACAGCCCCGCGGTGGACACCGCCACTAGCCAATCGATCAGCAGCAACCCGATCAACAAGCCAGCTGATACCACCACGGCCGAAACGATTTGCAGCACCGCATTCAGAGCCATCACGGTGAGTCCAATGTGATTGGTGATCGCCGTGATCAACGTGCTGCTGTTGCGCTGCACATGCACCTGGTAGGGCTGAAAGAGCGTGCGCCGGTAGGCCTCACAGCTCAGATCGGATCCCACCGCCGCCGCCAGCCGGCCGTTCAGGCACAGGTTCAGTAGCCGGATCAGCGCCGACAGCACCGCCGCCAGGGCAAAGGCCGCCGTGGCCGGCAGCACCAGCTGCTGCGGCTGGCTGTGGCCAAGCTGCAGGGCCAGCGCCTGGATCAAGGGCTGCTGCCACAGCTGTTGCGGGTTGCTCAATACCGACAGGAACGGCAGCACCGCCCCGAGCGACACGAGCTCGGCCAGGCCACTGGCCAGCATCACCAGCAGCAACGCAGCCAGTTGCAAGCGGCGGCGGCGGCCAAGGTGGCCCCAGATCCTGCGTAGCAGCCTGAGGGTGGAAGGGGGTTGTTCCTCGGAAATCACAAGAGATCGAACTGGGGAGTAAGGGCGCAGCAGCCCAGAGCGACCAGGTCGCTCACATCGAGAATTTCACTAGGCATGCCCCCGAGCTTGAAACCAATACACGCGATCTTGCCAGGGGCGCCCATTGAGGCAATGCATGCATGGACAGGAGTGGTGCTCGACTGTCTCATCCGCAACCCGGTTCAGATTTGCACGACCAAGCCCAATGACTAAGTCGCATGCGCATTGGGCATGGATTCAAACGAGGTAGGTTTGCGCCTTGCGAACGCGCTACACCCTTGGAAGCCAAGCCAAAAGGCAGGCGGCTGAAGCTCATCACATTGGGGCTTGTAGCTCTTGCTCTAACTGTTGGGGCCTCTCGCACGTTGGCCCAAGGCAAGTCCACTGTGCTTGTGGGCAGCCCCACAAGCCAGCGGGCCACCTACGACGCCTACCTGATCGGCCCCGGCGATGCCTTGGAAGTGGAGCTGCAGGACATCCCCGAGTACTCGGGCGTGTTCTCGATCGGCCCTGACGGCACCATGTACCTGCCGCGGCTGCGGGGCCTGTATGTGGAAGGGCTGACGGTCGAGGAGCTGCGCTACTTCCTGACCCAGCAGTTTGCCACCTACGTGCGCAGCCCCCATGTGTTCGTGCGGCCGGTGGCTTACCGCCCGATCCGGGTCTACGTGGGCGGCGAGGTGCGTCGGCC
>JAIXOF010000228.1 GCA_027486935.1 Cyanobium sp. C1_MAG_00004
CACCGAGCAGCCACCGGCACCCTTTCGGCCCGGCCCAGCGTCCGGTGGCCGTACCGCACCGGCGGCGGCACCCCCACCGCGAACGCAGTCAGGAGGGTGGGCAGGGGGCCCCAGCCGCCCACCGGGCGAGCCAGCCCCGACCGTCGAGGTCCCCTACCGGGTAATCCGCCGGCCGCCAGCTGATCCTGCTGATCCATCACCCGCCAAGGCGGCCCAAGCCGCCCAGACCACCCAGACGGCCCGGCCGACCCAGGCCCAACCCGTGGGTGATGGCTGGGATCAACCTCTGAATGCCAACTGGGAGTGAACCAGGGCTGAAGCGGCGCTTCTAGAGTCACGCCAATTGCCCTGCAGCACCGTGCCGGCCAGCGCCTCTGACGCCCCTGACGCCACCGTCCATGCGGGCCAACAGGCCAGCCCAGCCCAGGCTGCCCCTGCGACCCCCAAACCCAAGCCACCAGCCCCCGAAGAGCAGCCCTTTGGGCAGTTCGTGCCGGGTCTGCTGATCCCGGCCTTGTCCAAAGAGATCAGCGCTGCCAGCGGCTCAGCGGTCGAGCTGAGCTTCGAGCAGGGGCCGATGCCCGTGGTTGGTACCCCCTGCTGGATGGTCTGCGGCCAGCTGGGTGAAGGCCGGCGTTTCTGGCTGTGCTTTAGCCGCGACGACATCAACAGCCCCAAGACGGTGGCCCTGGCCGAGGGCGGCGGCAATGCCAGCCTGCTCGAGTCGTTCCTGATCGACGAAAAGAAATCGACCCTGGCCCTGCTGGTGTCCAGGCTGGTGCAGCGGCTCAACGGCCAGAAGTGGCTCGGACCCAACTGAGACCTGAGCCCGGTGGCGGGCCGTAACACGGCGCCAGCGGCAGGGGCAGGGCTTCTACGATGCGTGCACTGCCACCCAGCTGAGTTGATGGTGCCTCCAACCGCCATAGCCGAACCCCGGGCCGCTGCACCGGCCACCAAGGAGCCCGTCAAGGACACGATCCTGACCCCTCGCTTCTACACCACGGATTTCGACGCCATGGCGGCGATGGATCTGCGGCCCAACGAGGTTGAGCTGGAAGCCATCTGCGAAGAATTCCGCAAGGATTACAACCGTCACCACTTCGTGCGCAACGAAGCGTTCGAAGGAGCGGCCGACAAGCTGGATCCGGAAACCCGGCGGGTGTTCATCGAATTCCTGGAGCAGAGCTGCACATCGGAGTTCTCCGGCTTTCTTCTTTACAAAGAACTGAGCCGTCGGATCAAGGACAAAAATCCCCTGCTAGCCGAGTGCTTCGCCCACATGGCCCGCGACGAAGCCCGGCACGCCGGCTTCCTCAACAAGTCGATGGCTGATTTCGGCCTGCAGCTTGACCTTGGCTTCCTGACCGCCAACAAGGCTTACACCTTCTTCAAGCCCAAGTTCATTTTCTACGCGACCTACCTGTCCGAAAAGATCGGTTACTGGCGCTACATCGCCATCTACCGTCATCTTGAGAAGAATCCCGAGAGCAAGATCTTCCCGATCTTCAACTTCTTCGAGAACTGGTGCCAGGACGAAAACCGCCACGGCGATTTCTTTGACGCCTTGATGAAGGCCCAGCCCGACACTGTGCGCGGTCTTCAGGCCCGGCTCTGGTGCCGCTTCTTCCTGCTGGCGGTGTTCGCGACGATGTACGTCCGCGACGTCGCCCGCAAGGAGTTCTACGAAGCACTGGGCCTGGATGCCCGCGATTACGACCGTTACGTGATCGCCAAGACCAACGAAACCTCAGCCCGCGTTTTCCCGGTCGTGCTGAATGTCGAACACCCCAAGTTCTACACACGCCTCGAGCGCATCATCAGCAACAACCAGGCCCTTGCCCAGGCCGATGAGAGCGGCGCTGCCGCGCCGATCAAAGCGATCCGCAAGCTCCCTTACTGGATCGCAAACGCTGCAGAAATGGCCAAGTTGTTCCTGATGGCGCCGATCCGCAGCGACCAGTTCCAACCCGCAGTGCGCTGAGTTGAAGACCCCGGTTGCAACCTTGACATCGACCATCCCTTCATCCCTGCTCGAGTGCAGCACACGCCTCGAATCCCTGCTGGCCGCTGGCCGCGGGGCCGGAGCCGATCTGGTTGAGGTGTTCCTCGAACGCACCGACCACCTGGGCCTGCTGGCCGAGCAGGACACCCTCACCAGCGTCAGCCCTGCCTTTGGCATCGGTGCTGGCATCCGGGTGTTTCTCGGCTCAAGGGATGGCTTCGTCAGCACCAACGATCTGAGCGATGCCACCCTGTTCAGGGCCCTTGATCAGGCCCTGGGCATGCTGGGTCTGCAACGCAACGGCGCCGCCAGCCCCCGCTTCGAGGGGTTGCAACCGCTGCGGGACTTCGCCGGTGACAAGGGCGACTGGTTGCAACGCTGCCCGCTGCTGCAAGAGGCCTCGTCCCGGTTGCTCGAGGGCACCGATCTGCTGCAGCGCCATGGACGCCATCTGCAGGTCAGGCGCGGCAGTTACGCCCGCGATTGGCAGGAGGTGCTCGTGGCCGCCAGCGACGGCACCCATGCCCACGACATTCGCCTGCATCAGTCCCTCGGCCTGAACGTGCTCGCTGCCGACGGCGACCATCGGGCCAGCCTGGGCCGGCGCTACGGCACCACCGACCAGCCCGATGAGCTGCGCCTGTGGGATGCCGACGCCGCAGCCCGCGATGTCTGCGATAGCGCCGGCACCATGCTTTACGCCGACTACGTCGAAGCGGGACAGATGCCGGCGGTGCTGGCCAACCGCTTTGGCGGCGTGATCTTTCATGAGGCCTGTGGTCACCTGCTGGAGACCACCCAGGTCGAACGCGGCACCACCCCATTTGCCGAGCAGGTCGGCCAGCCGATCGCCCATCAAGCGGTCACCGCCATCGACGAAGGCCTGAGCAGCGGCGCCTTCGGCTCCCTGAGCATGGACGACGAGGGCATGGAGCCCCAGCGCACCGTGCTGATCGAGAACGGCGTGCTGCAGGGTTTTCTGAGTGATCGGGCCGGCGAGCTGCGCACCGGCCACCCCCGCACCGGCAGCGGTCGTCGCCAGAACCACGGCTTTGCCGCCGCCAGCCGCATGCGTAACACCTACATTGCCGCCGGGCCCCACAGCCCCGAGCAGCTGATCGCCTCGGTGGACCGCGGGCTCTATTGCAAATCGATGGGGGGCGGCAGCGTTGGCCCCACCGGGCAGTTCAACTTTGCCGTCGAAGAGGGCTACCTGATCGAGAACGGAGCCCTGACCCGACCGGTCAAGGGGGCCACCCTGATCGGCGAAGCCAAGGAGGTGATGCCCCGCATCTCGATGTGCGCCAACGATCTCGAGCTGGCTGCCGGGTTCTGCGGCTCGGTCAGCGGCAGCATCTTCGTCACCGTCGGCCAACCCCACATCAAGGTGGATTCGATCACCGTGGGGGGACGCTGATGGCGTTCTCGACACTCAACGCCGACCAGCTGCGCGGCGATCTTGAGCGGCTGGCCCGTGAGCAGGGCATCAGCCAATGGGACCTGGGTGCGTCCTGCAGCACCGACACCTCGGTCCAGGTAGACCGGGGCGAGGCCAAACAGATGAAGGGCGCCCAACGCAGCGCCATCACCGTGCGGGTCTGGAACAGCGATGGCCTGGTGGGCATCACCAGCACGTCCGACCTTTCTGAGAGCGGCCTGGCCCGGGCCCTGGGCGGGGCCCGTGACGCCAGTGCCTATGGCAACGCCGCTGACACACCCGCGTTCTCGCCGCTGGCCACGGCACCGCTGCACCCCCGCGAGCAGCGGCTGCACGATCCCCAGACCATCCTGCAACTGCTGGACACGCTCAAAGATGCCGAGCGCCAGTTGCTGTCCCGGCATGGCGCGATCAACACCGTGCCCTACAACGGCCTGGCCCAGCGCAGCAGTGAACGGCTGTACCTGAACAGTGCGGGAGCCAACCGGCACGAGGCCCTGACCACGGCCAGCCTCTACCTGTATGCCAGGGCCGAAGAGGCCGGCCGCAAACCCCGCAGCGGCGGCGCCGTGCGTCTCGCCCACGGTGCTGGCGAACTGGACATCGCCGGCTGCATCGACGAGGCGGCAGAGCGCACGATCAGCCATCTCGATTACGCCCCGATCACCACCGGGCACTACACCTGCGTGTTCAGTCCGGAGGCGTTTCTGGACCTGATCGGCGCCTTCAGCAGCCTGTTCAACGCCAGGGCAGTGCTCGACGGCGTCAGCCTGAGCAACCGCGAGTCCATCGGCCAGAAGCTGGCGGTTCCGTTTCTGAACATCCACGACAACGGTCTCCACCCGGGGAACATCGGCGCCTCGAGCTTTGACGGCGAAGGCACCCCCACGGCCCGACTCAGCCTGGTTGAAGGCGGCGTGCTCCGTCATTTTCTGCATTCGGAAGCCACCGCGCGGGCCTTTGGCGTGAGCCCTACGGGCCATGCCGGCATGGGCGCCAAGGTCTCGGTCGGCCCTGATTATTTCGAGGTCGGACCCGCCGGCGATGGGGCTGGCGGCTGCGGCCAGCTCGGACTGGATCTGAACCGATCATCGGAGCCGATTGTGCTGATCGACTCGCTCTCGGCCCTGCATGCCGGCGTCAAGGCCAGCCAGGGGGCTTTCTCGCTGCCGTTTGATGGCTGGTTGATCCAGGGGGGCGAGCGCCGGTCGGTTGAAGCAGCGACCGTGGCGGGCGACATCCGCACCGTGCTCAACAACCTGGTCGGTTTCGAGGGCCAGCCCAGGGTGACCCCCGACGGGGTCTGTCCCCACGTCTGGGTCCAGGGCCTGTCGATCACCGGCGAAGCCTGAAGCCGGCTGCCATGCGCCTGCTGTTCTGGGGCACCCCCGCCTACGCCGTAGCCAGCCTGGACGCCCTGGTTGGGGCAGGCCATGAGCTGGTGGGGGTGGTGAGCCAACCCGATCGCCGCCGCGGCCGAGGCAAGGCCCTGATGGCCTCGCCGGTCAAGGCCAGGGCCCTTGAGCTGGGGTTGCCGGTGTTCACCCCCGAACGCATCCGCCGCGAACCCCAGGTTCAGCAGCAGCTGGCAGCCCTGGGGGCCGAAGCCTCGGTGGTGGTGGCCTTTGGCCAGATCTTGCCGCCCGAGGTGCTGGAGCAACCGCCGCTCGGATGCTGGAACGGCCATGGCTCGCTGCTGCCCCGCTGGCGGGGCGCAGCGCCGATCCAATGGAGCCTGATCGAGGGCGATGCCCAGACCGGGGTCGGCATCATGGCCATGGACGAGGGGCTGGACACCGGGCCCGTGCTGCTCGAGCGCACACTGCCGATCGGCCTGCTCGACAACGCCCAGACCCTGGGCCAGCGGCTCAGTCAACTCACCGCTGACCTGTTGGTCGAAGCGCTGCCGACGATTGCAGCGGTGGGAGCCGGCCCCCGGGACCAGCGGCTGGCGCAGCTGCAGGTCAGAGCCCAGAACGACGAGGGATTGACCTACGCCCGCCTGCTCAACAAGGCTGATCTCGAGCTCGACTGGCAGGCGCCGGCCCTGGCTCTGCACCGGCGCGTCATGGGCCTCTATCCAGGAGCGTTGACCCACTGGCGCGGGCAGCGGCTCAAAGTGCTGGCCACCGAACCCCTGGTCGAACGGCTGCAGGACCAGCTCTCTGCCGAGGTGCGCCCTTGGGTGGGACCCGGCAACGGGACGGCAGCTCCGGGAACCGTGCTGGCTACAGCGGCGGGCCTGGGATTGGTGGTGGCCACGGGAGGCTGCCCGCTGCTGCTGCGCACGGCCCAGATCGAGGGCCGCTCAGCCTGCAGCGGCCAGGCCCTGCTGCAACAGCTGCAGGCCAACCCGGGCGATCGCCTGGGGGCTTGAGCCAGAGGCCAGGTGACGTTCCATGTTGTGTGGACTCACACACATGGCCGCTCCCGGCGAACACGGCTAGAGAGAGGAAAGCCTCTGAAATCTGACCATGGGCGATCTGTCCTACGTGGGTGAAACCGGTACCGGCTGCCGTATCTATCGGGAGACCTCCGGCCGGTATGTGGTCAACCACGTGCAGCACCCCCGCGGCAGCACCCATGCCGCCACCTTGGCCAGTGCCTATGCCACCTGTCAGGCGTTGGAGATGGACCTGATGCAGACGCAGATGGTCGTCGCCAGGCCCTGAGGGGTTCAGCCCGCGGCCCCGTTGCGGCGGTAGAGCCCATGCAATCCCTCGAGCTGGTTGTGGACCGAGCGCAACTGCTCGCGGATGTGCTCGGTGTTCTCGATCCGGGCCAGGGCGAGCAGCATGGCGGCAAGCTGGTCCTTGCAGTCGATCAGCACCCGGCACTCGGGCGATCCAGGCTCGTAGGGCATGAACGATCCGAAACCATGACTATGGCAACCCAGCCGGGGGGTTGCCGCTGTCGCGGTTGCTGCCGAACGGGCGGTCGCAGTACAGCGTCCAGGCCCGCTGCAACACGACCAGCAGCTCGTCGTCGGTCAGCGCCAGGGCCTCGGGCAGCACCGACCCCAACCACTGGCGGAAGGCTGCGGCCTGGGGCCAGTCGATGGTCCCAGCTGGCTCAGGGGCCAGGCCGAAGCTTTCAAAAAACATCTGTTGCGAGGCCAGCACCCTGAACTTGAGCGCCTCGAGCAGGCGGGCCTGCAGCCGCAGGGGTTGCACGCGACGGCAGCGGCGGGGATCCACCCCCAGCTCGAGGGCCTGGCAGGCCTTCAGATCCGGGATCCAGGGGGCCAGCACCTCGAGCCGATCGGGGCTTTGGTGGTGGTTGCGTTTGGTCTCTGGATGGGGCCAGTAGAGCAGCGCCTCGATTGCAACCGCCAACCCCTGCCAGCGCAAGGCCACCGGCCAGAACGAAAAGGTCTCCGGTGGATGGCGGTCGGTCCACTCCAGCCGCTCAAAGCAGACGTCCGGATCGCTGAGCTGCCAGCGGGTGTCCTCAAAGCTCAAATTGAGTGTGCCGGCAAAAAAGCCGCTGAGGTCCAGACCGCGGGCGGCAAACAACGGGGCCTGCAGGGCGATGGTGCCGCTGGGGTAGGGGGAGTCTGGGGCCTGGCCCGAGGCGACGCCATACCCAGGCACAACCCTGGCGGCATGCCAGCGCCACGGGATCGGCAGCCTGTCCATCTCAGGTTGCGCCGGCGATGGCGGGCTCACTGCCATCCCAGGGCTCAAAGTGGCTGCACTGCTCGCAGGGGCCGTCGGGCAGCACCGCACAACGCAACAGCGGGCTGCGGGCATTGAAACGACAGCGCGGATCACCGATCACCCATTGCTGGCGCCAGCGGCGCGCGTCGGCCGGTTGCCGCTGGCGCTTGACCTGCAGGGCGACCGCCGCCAGCTGGTAACGGCCGGCCTTGAACTGGTAGCGGTGGCTGCGTTGCAACACCAGGAAGCTCTGTCCTGCGGCATCAAACCAGCGCCCGGGCTGGGGCACATCAACGATTTCAGCAACGTCGATCAGATCGATCAGGTGATTGCTGCCGCTGTGGCGCAACTCGACCCTCATGGGTTCACATCGAGGGGCTTGCGCACCGAGAAACCCCAGGCGAACAGGGCGGCGACCAGGATCAGCAATAGCCATTCAGGCGGCAGCAGATCCGGCAGTCCCAGGCGCAACAGCAGCCGCAGTCCCACCAGGCCCACGGCCAGGAATCCGGCGGTTTCGAGGTGGCGGTAGATCTCGAGCCAGCGGATGAACAGCTCTGCCGTCAGTCGCAGGGCCACCACACCGATCACCCCACCGGCCATGACCAGCCAGAGGCGATCGGTCACGGCGATGGCGGCGGCCACGCTGTCGAGCGAGAAGGCCAGATCGGTCAAGGCCAGGGTGCCGACAACGGCGGCCAGCGACGCCCCTCCCGGTGGACCGGCGGCGTCTGCCGGGGCCAGGTCAGCCGCCCCATCGGCGTGCGACTGGCGCCACAGACCCAGCAGATGGCGCCCGCACAGCCAGAGCAGGTACAGGGCCGCTGCCAGCTCCAGGGGCCAGAGCTGCAGCACCCAACGGGCCGCCGCAATCAACAGCAGGCGAAACACCAGGGCCAGGCCAAGCCCCAGATTGAGGGCCAGCTCCTGCCGCTTGCGGTCCTGCAGGCTGCGGCTGATGGCGGCCAGCGCAATCGCATTGTCGGCCGACAGCACCGCCTCCAGCGCCACCAGCAAGGGCAACAGGAGCAGCAGCTCACCCCACTGGTCGGCACTGTGGAGCAGGGGCAGCAGCGACTGAATCGACTCGGCTTCCAAACAGGCGCCTGCCGCTGCGGCGGGATCGAAGAAACGTCACTCTAGAAACAGCCTCTGGCCTGCCGCAAACCGATGCTCATCCAGATCCAGCTGGTGCATGCCGAACCCGGGCGCCGCGTGGTGCTGGCCAGTGCCGTGGACGATCAGGGCTGCCAGGCCATGGCCCTGGGTGAGGCGGACACCGCCGAGGCAGCCGAGGACCGGGCCCGCCAGCGCCTGCACCAGCTGCTGGACGCCCGACCGGCCCCTGCGACCCCTGGGCCCAGCGCTCCAGCTGCCGCCGCACCAGCGCCAACCCCAAGCCCCCTGCCCCCGGCCCCGGCCCATGCCCCGGCCCAGGTCCAGGTACAGGTCCAGGTACAGCCAAAGCCCAAACCATTGCCAAAACCCAAGCCCAAGTCAGCACCTGAGCCGCATCCAGAGCCCGACGCCGAACCCGTGCCTGTGGTCGAAGCCGAGCCCGATCCCGAGCCCGCCAGCGAACCGCCGATGGACCCCGAGGACTGGAGCGCGGAGCTCGCCAATCTGGAGCTGCAGCTCAGACGGGTGGGCTGGAGCCGCGAGCAGGAGTCGACCTATCTGCTGCGGGCCTTTGGCCACGGCAGCCGCGCCAGGCTGACCCGCTACAGCGATCTGGTCAGCTACCTGCGGGCCCTTGAGGGCTTCGGCCCCGCCGAAGACCCGGCCAGCTGCCCGGTGCCCCTGCGGCGCGCTGACCTTCTCAGTCAGTGCGACCAGCTGCTGACCAGCCTGCACTGGGATGCCGGCCGGGGCCGACAGCTGCTCGAGTCCCACTTTGGCCGCAGCAGCCGTCAGCAGCTGAGCGACGCCCAGCTGCTCGAGTTCAACATGCTCCTCGAAGGGGAGCTGCTCGACACCGGGCTCAGCAATGCAGGTTGAGCAGGGCCAAGCCCAGGTTCAGCCGGTCCTGATGGGCATAGGCCTCGCGCTCCAGAGCGCGCTCGGTGGCTGAAGCCCGGGTGTAGGGGGGATGCTGCAGCACCGACTGCAGATGGGCCGGCAGCTGCTGGGGCAGGCCCAGGGGTCGGGGCAACGCACCGATTCCGCCGCCCTGGCAGCTCTGGGCCACATGGATCGCCTCGTGATTCAGGACCTTGGCAAATTCGGCGCTGCCCTTGGCTACCAGGGCGGGCTTGATCCGCAACGTGCGGGCCGCCGGATCCCATTCGGCGGCGGCCCCAGGCTTGTGCGGTTGCCGCAGCTCGAGCCGCACCCCAAGGGCGAGCAGGGCGCGCCGCAGATCGACAATCCGTTGCCGTTCGTCGGCAAAGGTGGGCGGATCCCGCATCAGCTCCTTGATCTGGCCAAGGGTCAGCTCAGGTTCACCGGGACGGCGCCGATAGACATAACGGGTGCCGCCGCCGGGCAGGGGCTCGACCCGGGGCCGCCACTGACGGTCGGCGATCGCCAGCTGCTGCAGCAAGCGGTCATCCCCATCGCCCTGTGAGACCGAGCCGTTCTGGGGTCTGGGGTTCTGGGGCCTAAACGCATCCGCAGGCCGGCGCGAGGATTCGGCCAGACCTGCCAGAGCGGCGGCAAGCATCAGCAGCAGCAACAGTCCGCCCAGGGGCCAGGGCCCGATGGAACCCCGGGATCGCGGCTCGATGGACGGTGGCACAGCGCTTGCGGCAGCGGTTCCAGTCTGAACAGCCTGAATCGCAGCAGCGGCTCCACTCGGTGACGGACTCCGGTTGCGAAGATCAGACCTGCTCTGCCTGCCTTCATGCCCCTTGCAGCCCTGGTGCGCCAGCTTCAGCAGGTGCCCCTGTCCGCTGAAGTGGCGGCACGACTGCAGAGGCCCGAAAGGCTGCGGCTCAGCGGCGCCGGCCGGGCCGCCCGGGCCCTGATCAGCAGTGTGCTGGCCCGCAGCCGCCAGGCGCCGCTGCTGGTGGTGGTCCCGACCCTCGAGGAAGCCGGCCGCTGGGCTGCCCTGCTCGAGCTGATGGGCTGGCGCAGCTGCCAGCTCTACCCCACCAGTGAAGCGAGCCCCTACGAGGCCTTTGACCCCACCAGCGAAATCACCTGGGGCCAGCTGCAGGTGCTCAGCGAGCTGCTCGACGGACAGGACGGCACCAGCAACAGCTGCGACCTGGCGATCGTGGCCACCGAGCGGGCGCTGCAACCCCACCTGCCGCCACCGTCGGCGCTCAAGGCCCAGTGCCAGAGCCTGCGCAAAGGGGACTGCCTCAACCTCGAAGCGCTGGGCGAAACCCTGAGCCGCCTGGGCTACGAACGGGTCAGCAGCATCGAGCAGGAGGGCACCTGGAGCCGCCGCGGCGACATCGTCGATCTGTTCCCGGTGAGCGCCGAGCTGCCGGTGCGGCTCGAATTCTTTGGCGAAGAGCTCGAAAAACTGCGGGAGTTTGATCCCGCCAGCCAACGGTCCCTCGACGCCATCGAGGTGGTGCGCCTGACCCCCAGCGGTTATGGCCCGCTGATTGCGGACGCCCTGCGGCAGTCCATGCCAGACGGGCTGGAGCAGCTGCTCAGCGCCGAAGCTCTGGATCAACTGCTCGAGGGGGGCAGCCCCGAAGGACTGCGGCGACTGATGGGGCTGGCCTGGAGCCAGCCGGCGTCGTTGCTCGACTACCTGCCGGCCCAGACCCTGATCGCCCTCGATGAACGCCGGGCCGCCCTGGCCCACGGGCAGCAGTGGCTCGACCATGTGGTCAGCCACCACGCCGAGGTGGTTGGCGAACTTGGTGCAGCCCTGCCGCCGCTGCTGCACCGCGAACCGGCCGCAGCCCTGGAGGAGGCCAGCACGGCCTTTGCGGGCCTCGACCTGTGTGAACTCCACGAAACCGACAACCATCCCAACCAGCTGGATCTGGCCAGCCGCTCGGTGCCGGCCTACCCCAATGCCTTTGGCAAGCTGGCAGGCCTGATCAAGGGGTTCCAACAGGAACGGGCCACGGTCTGGCTGCTGTCGGCCCAGCCCAGCCGCGCCGTCGCCCTGCTCGAAGAGCACGACTGCATCGCCCGGTTCGTGCCCAACCCGGGCGACCTGCCGGCGATCGGTCGGTTGGTCGAGCAGAACACGCCGGTGGCCCTCAAGACCCGCGGCACCGCCGAACTCGAGGGCCTGCAGCTGCCCGCCTGGCGGGTGGTGCTGATCACCGACCGGGAGTTCTTTGGCCAGCACAGCCTGGCGGCCACGGGCTACGTGCGCCGCCGCCGCAAGGCCGCCAGCCGCACGGTCGATCCCAACAAAATGCAGCCCGGCGACTTCGTCGTGCATCGCAACCACGGCATCGGTCGGTTTCTCAAGCTCGAGAAGCTGGCGATCAGCGGCGAATCCCGCGATTACCTGGTGGTGCAATACGCCGACGGCCTGCTGCGCGTGGCTGCCGACCAGCTGGGCAGCCTGGGCCGCTACCGCGCCACCAGCGACGCCCCGCCCGATCTCAACCGCATGGGCGGCACCGCCTGGACCAAGGCCAAGGAACGGGCCCAGAAAGCCATCCGCAAGGTGGCGCTCGATCTGGTCAAGCTCTACGCCGAGCGCCACAAGGCACCTGGGTTCGCTTACCCCCCCGACGGCCCCTGGCAGAACGAGCTGGAGGACTCGTTCCCCTACGAACCGACCCCCGACCAGGTCAAGGCCATCGCCGAGGTCAAGCGCGACATGGAGCAGGCCCAGCCCATGGACCGGCTGGTCTGCGGCGATGTGGGCTTCGGCAAGACCGAGGTGGCGATCCGGGCGATCTTTAAGGCCGTGACCGCCGGCAAGCAGGCCGCCCTGCTGGCCCCGACCACGGTGCTGGCCCAGCAGCACTGGCGCACCCTGAGCGAGCGCTTCGCCCCTTACCCCCTCAAGGTGAGCCTGCTGAACCGGTTCCGCACCGCGGCCGAGCGCAAGTCGATCCTCGACGGGCTCAACGCCGGCTCGGTCGACGTCGTGGTGGGCACCCACCAGCTGCTGGGCAAGGGCACCAGCTTCAAGCAGCTGGGATTGCTGGTGGTCGACGAAGAGCAGCGCTTCGGCGTCAACCAGAAAGAAAAGATCAAGGCCTTGCGCAAGGACGTCGATGTGCTGACCCTCTCAGCCACGCCGATCCCCCGCACCCTCTACATGAGCCTCTCTGGAGTGCGGGAGATGAGCCTGATCACCACCCCGCCGCCCCTGCGCCGGCCGATCAAGACCCACCTGGCCGCCCTGGACGAAGAGGCGGTGCGCAGCGCCATTCGCCAGGAGCTGGACCGGGGCGGTCAAATCTTTTATGTGGTCCCGCGGGTCGAAGGCATTGAGGATGTGGCGACCCAATTGCGGGCCATGCTGCCGGGGCTGCGGCTCCTGGTGGCCCACGGCCAGATGGCCGAGGGCGAGCTCGAGAGCGCCATGGTCGCCTTCAACGCCGGTGAAGCCGACCTGATGCTGTGCACCACCATCGTCGAGAGCGGGCTCGACATCCCGCGGGTCAACACAATCCTGATCGAGGACGCCCACAAGTTCGGTCTGGCCCAGCTGTACCAGCTGCGGGGCCGGGTGGGGCGCAGCGGCATCCAGGCCCATGCCTGGCTGTTCTATCCCGGTGATGCCAGCCTGAGCGAGGCGGCCCGGGCGCGGCTGCGGGCGATTCAGGAGTTCGCCCAGCTGGGATCGGGCTACCAGCTGGCGATGCGCGACATGGAGATCCGCGGCGTCGGCAACCTGCTGGGGGTCGAGCAGAGCGGCCAGATGGAGACGATCGGCTTTGACCTGTACATGGAGATGCTGCAGGAGTCCCTGGCCGAAATCCAGGGTCAGGACATTCCCAAGGTCGACGACACCCAGATCGACCTGCCGATCACGGCCTTCATTCCCGGCGACTGGATCAGTGACAACGACGAGAAGATGGCGGCCTACCGGGCGGCGGCCGACTGCTCCAGCAAGGAGGCCCTGCTTGAGCTGGCCACGGGCTGGGTCGACCGCTACGGCGCCCTGCCGGCGCCGGTGATCGCCCTGCTGCAGCTGATGGAGCTCAAGCTGCTGGCCCGATGCTGCGGCTTCTCTCGGATCAAGCCCGAGAAGCCCAACATCGCCCTCGAGACCCCGATGGAGGAGCCGGCCTTTCGCCTGCTGCGCCAGGGGCTGCCCCAGCACCTGCACGGCCGCCTGGTGTACCAGGCCGGCAGCGGCGCTGCAGCCAAGGTGCTGGCCCGGGGGCTGGGGGTGCTGCCGATCGACCGACAGGTGGACGAACTCAAGGGCTGGTTGGCGCTCATGGCCGCCCAGATTCCCGGGTCCGATGGCCTTACCGAGAGCCAGCGGGCCGAGCAGCAGGCCAGCCAGAACGCAGCCGTGCTGGTCACATGAGCGGCTCCCGCAAAAGTCCGTTACAATTCTGAGAAGTTGTGTAACGGACAGCCATGGGTGAGCTGATCGAATTGGGCACAGGCGAAGGTGGGATTGGCCTTTTGTCAGCCGTGATCAGCCTGGGCGCCCTCGGGATCTACGCCCTGACCCAGGGCAACGGCGAGAACGACGATGACGACTCGAGCCCCGGCGGCGGTCTGATGCAACCGGTTGCCTGAGCACTGGAGCCGGCCTGACCAGGGCCTCACCCACCCATTGACCCGGGTCCACGCCATTCGGGTGAATCGGTTTGTTGATGGCTGTAGGCGGCCGGGACCAAAATCAGAAACACGGTCCACCACAGCAGAACGGCAACCAGCACGGGCAGGCTGACCCACCAGCGGTGCAGCACCATCCAGCTGGCGGCCACAGCGACGATGCCGGTGAGAACAATCGACCAGGGCTGACACCACCAGGGTTTGTGGTCCCAGATCGACACCTTGGGGGTCGGCGTCACCTCAACCAACGGCGATCCTCAGAAGCTGCCATTGTGACCCGATGCAACCGTCCCCGCGTCAGATCCTGCTGACCCACAACGCCGGCGTCTGGCAGGGGACCTTTGTTCGCTTGGACGCTGGAGGCCGCGAGCTCGAGCGCTTTGCCAGCCACCTCGAGGTGGCTGACAGGGCAGGCATCATCCATGCCGACCTCACCAACGGCAGCAGCGGCGCCGTGCGTTCGATGCAGTTCGCCGAGCCGCCGGCCGAGATGCAGATCAGCCCGAAAGGTCACTGGAGCCTGGGGCCCGATCGCATTGGTCCCTGGCCCTGGGTGTGTGAACTGTGCCTGGTCTGGGGCCAGCAGCGCCGCCGTGTCGTGGTGCGCCACCACACCAGCGGCCTGGAATCGCTGGTGCTGGTCGCCGAGGGGCGTCCCGGATGCGAGCCCGAGTCGCCGCCATCACCGCTGCAGGCTTGGGCCACCGCCCAGGGGGCCGATCGCAACCGCTGGAGCTTGGAGCAGGACTGGGCCTTGGGTCAGGACCCTGCGGTCTGGGTCACAACGATGACGCACAGGTCCCCCGGGCAGCCCGAGGCCGTCGTCCTGGGCTGGCAGCCGCAACCAGGACTGAGCCTGCAGATCGAGCGCCGTTACAGCGAGCACGGCCTGCTGGTCGCGCTTGAGGCCTGATGCGCGCGACCTGATCAGGGATTGGACTGGGCGGCCGGAGCGACCGATGTGGCAGCAGGGACGTTGGCGCTGGTGGGGTTGTAGGCCTTCTCGACCGTGCCGGCTGTGCGCACCCGCTTGACCAGGGTTGATTCAGCGACCCGGTACTGGCTGTCCTTGCGGGTGCCCAGGTCTTCGAGCTTGAGGCGTTGCGCCTCCTGCTCCCCCATCTTGACCGCCACGTCCGGGGCGATGCCGTGCTTGTGGATGTCACGGCCGCGGGGGGTCAGGTATTTGGCGATGGTCACGGTCATGCCCGAGCCATCGGACAGCCCCCGGACGGATTGCACCAGGCCTTTGCCAAAGGTCTTCTGCCCCACCAGCACGGCACGGTTGTTGTCCTGCAGCGCGCCCGACAGGATCTCGCTGGCGCTGGCCGAACCCTCATTGACCAGAATCACCAGCGGTTTGGTCGTCAACGCCCGGCCGTTGGCCTTCTTGACGTCGGTGATGCCGTCGCGGGTCTTGGTCGAGACGATGGTGCCTTCGTTGAGCCACTGCCGGGCGATCTCGATGCTGGCCATCAGCAGACCGCCGGGGTTGCTGCGCAGGTCCAGCACGTAACCATCGACCCCCTTGGACTCGATCTCCTTGAGGGCCGCGCGCATGTCCTTGGTGGCGTTGGCGTTGAACTGCTTCAGCCGGATGTAACCGACTTTGAGGCCATCGCCGGTGGTGTTGATCTGGTGCTCGACGGCGTGCAGTTCGATGCGCTCGCGGGTGAGCGACAGCTCCACGGGCTGGCCCTTGCGCCGCAGCGTCAGCTTCACGGCGGTGCCGGCCTGACCGCGGATCAGCTTGACCGCATCCTCGGTGCTCATGCCCTTGGTGCTTTTGCCGTCGATGGCAGTGATCACATCCTTGGGCTGGACCCCTGCCCGGGACGCGGGTGAACCCTCGATCGGCGAGACGACAACCAGCTCTTTGGTCTCCTTGTCGAGACTCAGCTGAATGCCCACCCCGGAGAGCTCTCCGGAGGTGTCAATCTGCATCTCCTTGAACTCGCGCGGGTCCAGGAAGCGGGTGTAGGGATCATCCAGGCTGCCGAGCATGCCGCGGATGGCGTCGTAGGCCTCCTTGGAGCTGCCATAGCTCTTGGCCAGCACATCACGGCGCAGCTTGCGCCAACGCTCGTCGTTGTATTTGCCGGTGGTGTCGAGATAATCGCGAAAGACGATCTGCCAGGTCTGATCGATCACCTCTTTGGGGCTGTCGCTGATGCGCGAACTGCCGCCGGGTGGGGTCACCACCTCGCGCGCCAACACAGCTGTGGCGGCACAGGCACTCAGCCCGACCAACACCGCCACCGACCTGCTGGCACCCATCATCCGGCCCGAATCCTCCCTTCAAACTAGCGGCAGAAGCGGGGGGCAGAACAGGGCCGACCGCGCCGCCAGTTGAACGGCTGGCTCAGGGATCAAGCCAGCGACCGTCATCCTTGATCAGCTGGATCAGGGCCTGCACCCCATCTGCCTCAGGAACGCGGCGGATCTCGTCGCGGCCCCGGTACAGCGAGATCACCCCAGGAGTCTTGCCGACATAGCCGTAATCGGCGTCGGCCATCTCGCCGGGGCCGTTGACAATGCAGCCCATCACGGCGATGTCCAGACCCGTCAGGTGAGCGGTGGCGCTGCGCACCTGGTGCAGCACCTCTTCAAGGTTGAACAGGGTGCGGCCGCAGCTGGGGCAGGCCACGTACTCGACCATCGTTTTGCGTAGCCCCAGGGCCTGCAGGATCGAGTAGCAGACCGGGATTTCCTTTTCGGGTGCCTCGGTCAAGGAGACCCGGATCGTGTCGCCGATACCCTCGGCCAGCAACGGCGCAATGCCGGCCGTGCTCTTGACCCGGCCGTAGTCGCCATCACCCGCCTCGGTGACCCCCAGATGGAGGGGATAGGGGAACCCTTCGGTGTCCATGCGGTCCGCCATCATCCGGTAGGCGGCCATCATCACCGGCGCCCGCGAGGCCTTCATCGAGACAACGATGTTGTGAAAGTCAAGACGGTCACAAATGCGGATGAACTCCATCGCGCTCTCGACCATGCCCAGGGGCGTGTCGCCATAGCGGAACAGCATGCGTTCAGCCAGGGAGCCATGGTTGACGCCGATGCGCAGGGCCTTGTCCTGGTCTTTGAGCAGCCTGACCAGGGGTTCAAAGGTTTCGGTGATGCGCTCACCGATGGCGGCGATCTCAGCGTCTGAGAATTCACTGCGATTGGGGTCGGGCTTGTCGAACACGAACAGGCCCGGATTGATCCGCACCTTGTCGACATGCTGAGCCACCTCAAGGGCGATCTTCATGCCGTTGTGGTGCACATCGGCCACCAATGGCACGGGCCGGTAGGTGCTTTCGAGCCGGGCGCGGATCTGGCCCATGGCCTTGGCATGGGCCAGCGACGGCACTGTGACGCGCACGATCTCGCAACCGGCTTCGTGCAAGCGGCGGATGCCGGCGGTGGCACCCTCGATATTCAGGGTGTCTTCGTTGATCATCGACTGCACCACCACCGGATGGTCACTGCCGATCCAGATGTCACCGACGCGCACACTGCGGGTTCGGCGGCGTTTGATCTGGGTGTCGTAGCGGGGGTTGCTGGCCCAGTCGGCAGACGAGGCTTGGGGACTGACCAGGGCGGTGGTCATGACTGGGGTCGGCCAGGATCGCCCAAAGCCTGTCACACCAGGGCGCTGAGCTGTCGGTGCACCTCCTGAAGATCGGCGCGGGTCAGGGCCCTCGGGCTGCCCTCTGTCTCGGCCGCAAAGCGCAGCAGATAGGAGGGGTGCAGCAGCGGCATCAGCCGGCGCCCCCGCATGTCAGTCGCCATGGGCCCCTGCTCAGGACTCAGCCAGCGGCCCCGCAGACCGGTGATGCCGCCCTTGATCGCCAGCACCGCCTCGAGCGCCGTGCCCCCCACCAGCAGCACCAGGGCCGGATCGACCAAGCGGATCTGCTGGGCCAGCCAGGGCCTGCAGGCCGCAACCTCGGCCGGGCGCGGGCGGCGATTGGCCGGCGGACGGCACTTGATCGCATTGCAGAGATAAAGGTCCTGCAGGGGATCGAGGCCCGCCTGCACCAGCAACCGATCCAGCAGCTGGCCTGACCGGCCCACAAAGGGCTGGCCGCGGACATCCTCGTCGGCGCCGGGTGCTTCACCGATCAACAGCACCCGGGCGCCGGGGTTTCCCCGGCTGACCACCACCTGCTGGCGCCCGGCCGCCAGGGGGCAGCGGCGGCAGTCGCGGCAGGCCTGGGCCAGGGTGTCGAACTGGGGCTGCAGGGTCATCACAGCGGCAGAACAGGGGGCCATCCTGCGCCCGCTGTGGTTCGGGCTGAACCCTCGACCGCAAAGGCGTAGGGCAGGATGGCTGTATCGCCCCCTGCACGATGCCGGCGACGCCGACCTCACCGAGTTCTGCTGCTGCGTCAAGCGCCTGGCTGTCGGCGCGGTGCCTGGCGCTGCAACCGTCGCTGACCCTGGCGATCGCCGCCAAGGCCAAGCAGCTCAGGGCCGCCGGCGCCGACATCTGCAGCCTCAGTGCGGGCGAACCCGATTTCGACACGCCGGCCTTCATCCGCCAGGCCGCTGCCGACGCGCTCGAGGCGGGGCACACCCGCTATGGACCGGCGGCGGGCGAGCCGGCCCTGCGCGAGGCGATCGCCCACAAGCTGAGCCACGAAAACAGCGTGCCGACCCGCCCTGAGCAGGTGCTGGTCACCAACGGCGGCAAGCAGGCCCTGTTCAACCTGTTCCAGGTGCTGCTGCAACCGGGCGATGAGCTGTTGCTCCCCTCGCCCTATTGGCTCAGCTACCCCGACATGGCCCAGCTGGCCGGGGCCTCGGTGCGGCTGATTCCCAGCACGCCAGCCAGCGGTTTCCGGCTGAGCGCCGAGGATCTCGAAGCGGCCATCAGCCCCGCCAGCAAGCTGCTGGTGCTCAACAGCCCCGGCAACCCCACCGGCATGGTGCTGAGCCGCGCCGAGCTGGAGGCGATCGCGGCGGTGCTGCGCCGGCACCCCCAGCTGCTGGTGGTCTGCGACGAGATCTACGAATTTCTGCTGGCGCCGGGCCACAGCCACCACAGCCTGGCGGCCGTGGCCCCGGATCTGGCCGAGCGCATCCTGATCGTCGGGGGCTGTGCCAAGGGCTGGGCCATGACCGGCTGGCGTATCGGCTGGCTGGCCGGCCATGGGGCCCTGATCCAGGCTGCTGCTGCACTGCAGAGCCAGACCACCAGCAATGTCTGCACCTTTGCCCAGTACGGCGCGATGGCGGCAGTCAGCGGTCCGCGCGATTGTGTTCACGCCATGGCAGCCCAGTTCAACAGCCGCCGGCAACGGCTCAGCGATGGCCTGCAGGCAATCCCCCAGCTGCAGCTGCAGGCGCCCCAAGGTGCGTTCTACGCCTTTCCGGATGTCAGCGCCTATGGACTTGACTCGATGACCCTGTGCAACCGCCTGCTCGACGAGGTCGGCCTGGCCGTGGTGCCGGGTGTCGCCTTCGGCGACGACCGCTGCATCCGCCTGTCCTGTGCCGCCTCCGAGGCGACGATCGATGATGGCCTGGACCGGCTGACCCGCTTTCTGCAGCAACTCTGAAGCCAACCGGCCCCAGCTCGCTCCTCCTTCCCCGTTCCGTTGATGCCGACCCGAGACCGTTGGACCGCCGTTGCCCTGGGCCTCTGCCTGGCCCTGGCACCGGCGGTCCTAGCCCCCAGCGTGCGTCCCGCGGCCGCCCAGGCGACACGCCCGGTGCTGCGGATTAGCGCCATCCCCGACCAGAACCCCGAAAAGCTCAACCGGCTGTATGGCCAAGTCGCCCAGCTGCTCAGCAAGCAGCTGGGGGTCAGCGTCCAGTACGTGCCGGTGATCGACTATGCCGCCGCGGTCAGCGCCTTCCGAACCGGCAGCCTGGATCTGGTCTGGTTCGGTGGGCTGACCGGGGTGCAGGCCCGCTTGCAGAAACCCGGCGCCCAGGTGATCGCCCAACGCGACATCGACGCCGCCTTTCACAGCGTGTTCATCGCCAACAAGGCCAGCGGACTGCAGCCGTTCACCAACCCGAAGGGCCTGCGCGAACTGAAGGGCAAACGCTTCACCTTTGGCTCCGAAAGTTCCACCTCGGGCCGGTTGATGCCCCAGATCTATCTGCAGCAGGCCGGGGTCAAACTCAGCGACTTTGCCGGCGGAGCCCCGGGGTTCAGCGGCAGCCATGACGCCACCATCGCCCTGGTGCAGAGCGGCGCCTACCAGGCCGGGGCGGTCAACGAGCAGGTCTGGAAGGACAACCTGCGCAGCGGCAAGGCCAACCGCAACAAGGTGATCGCGATCTGGCGCACCCCCGGCTACCCCGATTACCACTGGATTGGCCAACCCGATCTGGATGCACGCTTCGGCAAGGGGTTCACCGGCAAGCTGCGGGGCGCGATCATCAGCTGGCGGCCCACCAATCCCGAACAGAAGGCAATCCTGCAGCTGTTCGGCGCCCAGCAGTTCACGGGGGCCAAGGCCAGCGACTACGCCCCCATCGAAAAGATGGGCCGCCAGATCGGCAAGATCCGCTGAGGGGCCCCTCAGTGACACGGCCCCTGCTCGAGCTGCGCCAGGTCTGGGTTCCCGGCCGGGATCGCCCCCGCTTGGACGGGATCAGCCTGGCCGTGCACCCGGGCGAGCGGGTGGCGCTGCTGGGCCCCAGCGGCGCCGGCAAGAGCACCCTGCTGGCGGTGGCCAACGGCCTGCTGAGCGTTCCGCAGGGGCAGGTGCTCTGGCGGGGCGAACCCCCAGCCCACAGCCGCCGGGCCCGGCGGCTGCAGCAACGGCGCATCGGCACCCTGTGGCAGGACCTGCGCCTGATCGAAGAGCTGAGCGTGCAACAGAACCTCAACGCCGGACGGCTGGCGAGCTGGGGCTGGCCCCAGGCCCTGCTCAACCTGCTGCTGCCCCGCGAGAGCAACGCCTGTGCCGCCATCCTGCGGCGCCTGGATCTCGATGCCGAGCTGCTGGGCGTGCCCGTGGCCGCCCTGTCGGGCGGACAGCGGCAGCGGGTGGCGCTGGGCAGGCTGCTGCGCCAAGAGCCCGATCTGCTGCTGGCCGATGAACCGCTGGCCAGCCTGGATCCACGGCTGGCCAGCGAACTGCTGGCGCTGGTGCTGCGCGAGGGCGCCGCGCCGCGGGCCCTGCTATTGAGCCTGCATCGCCCTGACCTGCTGGCGGGGTTTGACCGGGCCATCGGCCTGCGGGAGGGCACGTTGCAGTTCGACCTGCCGGCAGGTGCCCTGCAGGCGCGTGACCTGCAGACGCTCTATGCCGGCTGTGCCCCCCTGGCGACCCAGCCTTGAAGCCGGCGCCGTCGCTGGTGCTGCTGCTGCCAGCGCTGGTGTTGCTGCCGGTGCTGCTGTGGCTGCCCCAGGCCTTCCATGGCGGGGGCTGGGAACTGATCGGCAGCTTTGTCAGCGGCGCCCTGCACCCGTCGGTCGATCCGGTGGTGCTGGGCGCCCAACTGCAGGGGCTGGGGATCACCTGCGCCATGGCCCTGATGGGCTGGGCGGCCAGCCTGGTGCTGGGGCTGGTGCTGGGGGTCGCCAGTGCCCGGGTGGTGTGGCAGAGCTCTCTGGGCTGCCACTGGCCGGCCGACCTACTGGCCCGGCTGCTGGCGCTGCCGCGGTCGATTCACGAGCTGATCTGGGGCCTGCTGCTGCTGCAGTTGATCGGCCTGGCACCGGTGGTGGCGGTGGCGGCGATCGCCATCCCCTATGGCGCTCTGGTGGCACGGGTGGTGCGGGACCTGCTGGATGCGCTGCCGCGCCGCAGCCTGGACGCCCTGCTGGCCGGCGGCGCGGCACCAGGCCAGGCCCTGCTGACCGCCCTGGGGCCGCCGCTGCTGCCGGGCCTGCTCAGTTACGGCGGCTACCGGCTCGAATGCGCCCTGCGCAGCGCCACCCTGCTGGGGGTGTTCGGCCTGGGGGGGCTCGGCAATGACCTGCTGCTGAGCCTGCAGTCGCTTCAATTCCGCGAGCTGTGGAGCGGCCTGTGGATGCTGCTGGTGGTGATGCTGGCGCTTGAATCCCTGGTGGCCCTGTTGCGGCGCCGTTGGGGCATGCCCCAACGGCTGGGACTCAGGCTCAGGGCGCCGGCTGTGGGGCTGCAGGCCCGCCAGCTGCTGCTGGTGCTGCTGGGCCTGCTGGTGCTGGCTGCCGCTGTGGCGCACCAGCAGGCTGTCGATCCATGGCAGCTGCTGCGCTGGCACCCGCTGCCACCCATCGACCCGGCGGCCTGGCCCGAAGCCCTGGCCCTGCCCTGGCCGGCGTTGATCGGCGGCACCCTGACCCTGACGCTGCTGGCCGCCGCCCTGGCGGTCGGCGGAGCACCGCTCTTGGTGCTGCTGGCCGGGCCCTGGCAACAAGGGCGCTGGGCCCTGCAGCTGGTGTGGGCGCTGGGACGGCTGTGGCCGCCCCCGCTCACCGCCCTGCTGCTGCTGTTTGTCCTGAAGCCCGGCCTGTTGCCGGCTGCCCTGGCCCTGGGCTTTCACAACCTGGGGATTCTGGGTCGCCTGTTGCTCGAGGCGCTCGGCAGTGCCGAGCCAGGCCGCGAACAGGCACTGCTGGCCGCTGGCTGCGGCCCCAGGCTGGCCCTGCTGTACGGCCGTCTGAGCCAAGTGGCCAACACCTACCTGGCCTATGGCGCCTACCGCAGTGATGTGCTGCTGCGCGAAACCGTGGTGGTGGGCCTGGTGGG
>JAIXOF010000119.1 GCA_027486935.1 Cyanobium sp. C1_MAG_00004
CGGGGCTCTCGCGGCATCGCCTCGCGGCGACCTCTGAAACTTACAACACCGTCGGCTCTCGCCTTTCAGTTCGTAAGCCCTGCCAGCTCCCGCCGGCAGTCCAAAATCGTATCACAGGAGAGCCGGAGCACAAACCCCCTCCTGCGCACAAGCCGTCACAGTTTTTGTCGGTCCCCGTTTCCAGGGTCAGGCTGAAGCTGAAAAGCCATGGCCAGCACTGGCCTCAGGGCAGCAACGATGGCCAGATCATCCAGCCAGTCGCCCATGCGGCAGCGGCCCAGCAACCGCGAGGAAGTCGTGGTGGCCAGCGCCTGGGAGCATTTCGAACGCACCCTGATCTCGGCCCAAGGCGAGCTGGTCGGCTCGGTGGCCGCCCTGGAGCATCCCCGCCTGAGCGGTGAGGCCAACTACGGCGAGGTGTTCCTGCGGGACAACGTGCCGGTGATGCTGCTGTTGCTGTTGCAGGGTCGCACCAGCACCGTGCGCCATTTTCTGAGTGTCTGCCTGGATCTGCAGAGCAGCAGCTACCAGACGAGGGGGGTGTTTCCGACCAGCTTTGTCGAGAGCAACGGCGAGCTGATCGCCGACTACGGCCAGCGTTCGATCGGCAGGATCACATCGGTCGATGCCAGCCTGTGGTGGCCGGTGTTGTGCTGGCTGTACG
Organism: Cyanobium sp. C1_MAG_00004; assembly: GCA_027486935.1. Lineage (GTDB taxonomy): Bacteria > Cyanobacteriota > Cyanobacteriia > PCC-6307 > Cyanobiaceae > RGUW01. The sequence continues at coordinate 665 of JAIXOF010000119.1, forward strand.
TGCAGCGCAGCAACGACCGGCAATTTGCGGCCAGCCAGCAGGTGCAACGGGGGATCCAGCTGCTGCTGGATCTGGTGCTGCACCCGAGCTTTGAGGGCACGCCGGTCCTGTTCGTGCCCGATTGCGCGTTCATGATCGACCGTCCGATGGATGTCTGGGGAGCGCCACTCGAAGTGGAGGTGCTGCTCTATGGCTGCCTGCGCAGCTGCTGCCATCTGATGGAAGTGGCCCAGCAGCACCATGACAGTCGCCTTCTAGAGCAACGGCTGGTGCTGACCCGTCAGTGGCTGCACGACCTGCGCGCCTTTTTGCTCAAGCATTACTGGGTCACCAGCAAGACGGTGCAGGTGCTGCGGCGCAGGCCCACAGAGCAGTACGGCGAACACCAGCACGAGAACGAGTTCAACGTGCAGCCCCAGGTGATCCCCCCCTGGCTGCAGGACTGGTTGAACAAGCGGGGCGGGTACCTGATCGGCAACATGCGCACCGGCCGACCGGATTTCCGCTTCTACAGCCTGGGCAATTCCCTGGCCAGCCTGTTCGGCCTGCTGGCCGCGCCGCAGCAACGGGCCCTGTTTCGCCTGGTGCTGCACAACCGGAATCACCTGATGGCCCAGATGCCGATGCGGATCTGCCATCCACCGATGGAAAACGAAGAATGGCGCGACAAGACCGGGTCGGACCCCAAAAACTGGCCCTGGAGCTACCACAACGGTGGTCACTGGCCCAGCCTGTTGTGGAGCTTTGGCGGGGCGGCGCTGTTGCATCGCCACCGGAACCACCAGTCCGACACGGTGCTGGCCGACCAGCTGCAGGGGTTGCTGGAGGAGTGTTACCGCTGCCAGCTGAACACCCTGCCCCGGCAGCAGTGGGCTGAATATTTCGACGGTCCAACCGGCAGCTGGGTGGGACAGCAGGCCCGCACCTACCAGACCTGGACGATCGCCGGCTTCCTGCTGATGCACCACCTGTTGCGGGTCAACCCGGCGGATGTCTCACTGCTGGACATCGATGCCGCACCACCCGGACCATAAAAAAAGCCGCGGCTGATGCCGCGGCCTGGATCCAGGAAATCGATCGCTCGACCTGAAGAATCAGAAGAGGCCCAGGGTCAGGGACTTATCGATGGGAAGGGCTGCACCGATACCCAGATAGATCGTGAAGGCGGTGCCAAACAGGAACACGGCCATGGCCACAGGGCGACGGAACGGGTTCTGGAACTTGTTGAAGCTCTCGATGAAGGGCACCAACATCAGACCCAGAGGAATCATGGTCTGCAGGGCGATGCCGAGCAGCTTGTTGGGGACGACCCGCAGAATCTGGAACACCGGGTAGAGGTACCACTCGGGCAGGATTTCCAGGGGTGTGGCGAAGGGATCAGCCTTGTCAGCCAGCATCGCCGGGTCGAGCACCGCCAAACCGACGATGCAAGAGATTGTCCCCAGGATCACGACCGGGAACATGTAGAGCAGGTCGTTGGGCCAGGCGGGCTCGCCGTAATAGTTGTGACCCATGCCTTTGGCCAGCTTGGCCCGCAGCTTGGGATCGGTGAGGTCAGGCTTCTTGAGGATGTGCATGGCGGTGAGGCCGTTGGGTGAAGGCTAGAAGCAAACGTGGAGGGGCCGGGACGTCCCGAGCGAGACAGTCACAAAAACCCTTGGGGAATCACAAGGGACCCGAGATGCCCTGCTTGCGGATCATCAGGAAGTGCATGAGCATGAACACCGCCAGCAGCCAGGGCAGCACGAAGGTGTGCAGGCTGTAGAAGCGGGTCAGAGTGGCCTGGCCAACGCTCTCGCCGCCGCGCAGCAGCTCAACCATGAAGTCGCCGACCACCGGCACAGCAGCAGGCACCCCGCTGACGATCTTGACGGCCCAGTAACCAACCTGATCCCAGGGCAGTGAATAGCCAGTGACACCGAAGCTGACAGTGATCACAGCCATGGTCACGCCGGTGACCCAGGTGAGCTCACGGGGGCGCTTGAACCCACCGGTCAAATAGACGCGGAAGACGTGCAGGATCAGCATGAGCACCATCATCGAGGCGCTCCAGCGGTGGATCGAACGGATGAGCCAGCCAAAGCTGACATCGGTCATCAGGTGCTCGACCGATGCATAGGCCTCGACGACCGTCGGCTTGTAATAGAAGGTCATCGCGAAGCCGGTCGCGAACTGGATCAGGAAGCAGACGAGGGTGATGCCGCCCAGGCAATAAAAGATGTTGACGTGCGGCGGAACGTACTTGGCCGAGATGTCATCGGCAATCGCCTGGATCTCGAGGCGCTCGTCGAACCAGTTGTAAATGGGGTTGGACCCCCCGGGGGTTCCAGCTGGAGTGTTGGCCATGCAACTGGCTTGATGGGTTGCGAGAGTCTACGCAACGCAACGAGCCGGCCGTGAGCCCCAGTCCCTTTGCAACACGGCAACACCCTGAGGGGCCCAGTCCCCTGAGGAGTGGTTCCATGTCATCGCTGCGCAGGCTTCTGGCTGGTTGTCAGGCCCTGCTGCCGGTGCTTGTGCTGATGGGGGTTCTGGTCGCCCCCGGCGGCGGCGCGCTGGCCCTGAGCGACACCCAGCAACTGGTGGTCGAGGCCTGGCGCCTGGTCAACCAGAGCTATGTGGACCCGCAGCGGTTCGAACAGGTGCATTGGAAGCGGTTGCGTCAGAAGGCTCTGGAGCAACCGATCGACAGTTCGGCGGCGGCCTATGGGGCGATCGAGACGATGCTCGCCCCCCTGGGGGACCCTTACACCCGGCTGCTGCGGCCCGCCGACTACAGCGACCTGCAGTCCAACACCCAGGGCACCGTCAGCGGCGTGGGGCTGCAGCTGGGCCTGCGCAGTCCTGACCAGCAGGTGGTTGTGATCGCGCCGCTCGACGGCTCTCCCGCCGCCGAAGCAGGCGTGGCCAGCGGCATGACGGTGCTGACGGTCGACGGGCGCTCCAGCGAAGAGCTGGGGCTCGAAGGAACCGCCAGCCGGCTGCGGGGACCCGTTGGCAGCGAGGTGCTGCTCCAGCTGCAGGAGCCTGACGGCCGCACGCTGGAGCTGAACCTCGAGCGCCGCCAGGTGGACCTGCGGCCGGTGCGCAGCAAACGTCTGCGCACCGGTGACCACACCCTGGGCTACCTGCGCATCACCCAGTTCGCCGAACCGGTGCCTGGGCAGGTCCACCAGGCCCTCGATGAACTCAATGACAAAGGCATCGATGCCCTGATCCTCGATCTGCGCAACAACTCGGGAGGGCTGGTCAGCGCCGGACTGGCGGTGGCCGACCAGCTGCTGGCCGGAGCCCCGATCGTCGAGACCCAGGCCCGCGACGGCATCGGCTCACCGGTGGTGGCGGGCCCCGCCCAGATCTATGGCGGGCCGATGCTGACCCTGGTCAACGGCGGCACCGCCAGCGCCAGCGAGATTCTGGCGGGAGCCCTGCAGGATGACGGGCGCAGCGCCCTGCTGGGCTCCCGCACCTTTGGCAAGGGGGTGATCCAAAGCCTGATCCCCCTGGGGGACGGCAGCGGTCTGGCGGTGACCGTGGCCCGTTACCTGACCCCAGGCGGCCGGGACATTCAGAACCAGGGGATCGGTCCCGATGTGAGCCTGAGCGGGGCCGAACCGCTCAACCCCGGCGGCGAAAACGACGGCTGGCTCGAGCAGGCCGAGCGGCTGCTGGTGCAACAGCTCGATCAGGGCTCTGGGGCCCAGGGCTGATGGGCAGTCGCACGTACCACGACCCCCTGCACGGCGCGATCCGGCTCGAGCGCAGCGATCCGGCCGAGGCCCTGGCGATCGCCCTGATCGACACCGCACCGTTTCAGCGGTTGCGCCGGATCCGCCAGCTAGGGCCGGCCTTTCTGACCTTTCATGGGGCCGAGTCCAGCCGTTTCACCCATTCGCTGGGGGTGCTGCACCTGGCGCGGCTGGCCCTGCAGCAGCTCGAGCGACAACAGAGCGACCTGGCCCAGCATCGGGGCCTGCTGTTTGCCGCAGCCCTGCTGCACGACGTGGGCCACGGGCCGCTGAGCCACAGCGGCGAAGAGATGTACGGCCTGCACCACGAAGCCTGGTCGGCAAGGCTGGTGCGCGAGCATCCCGAGCTGCACGGCCTGCTCGAGGCCCACCAGGGCGGCCTGGCCGAACAGGTGGCGATGCTGCTGGGACGGGGCCACTGCGTGCAGGCGGCCATTGGCGCCCTGGTCAGCAGCCAACTGGACTGCGACCGGCTCGACTACCTGTTGCGCGACAGCTACAGCACCGGGGCCAGCTATGGCCAGCTGGACCTGCAGCGCATCCTGGCGGCGCTGACCCTGGCGCCCGACGGCGGCCTGGCGGTGCACCCCAAGGGGCTGATGGCGGTCGAGCACTACCTGGTGGTGCGCAACCTGATGTACCGCAGCGTCTACAACCACCGGCTCAACGTGGTCTGCAACTGGTTGCTCAACCTGACCATCGCCACGGCGCGGCGATTGGGGCCAGGTGCCATCTGGGCCGACGCCGTGATGGGCCGCTGGCTCTGGCACAGCGAGGCGCTCGATCTGGAAACCTTTTTGGCCAACGATGACCTGCGCACCGGCTACCACCTGCAGCGCTGGGCCGAGGAGGGCCCAGACGAGCTGGCCGACCCCTGCCGCCGGCTGCTGCAGCGCCAGCTGCTCAAGGCCACCGACGTGAGCGCCCTGGCCCCGGCCGGCCGCCTTGAGCTGCTGGCTGTGGCCCGGCGCCTGGCCGAGACCGCGGGTCTGGTCAGCGATCGCTGCTGCGGCCTGCAGCAGCGCCAGAGCCGGGGGTACCACCCTTACAAAGGTGGGCTCAGGCTTTGGGACGGCACCCAGCTGCAGGCCCTCGAGCAGCGCTCGGCCCTGGTGCAGAGCCTGTGCGTCAGCAGCGAACTGGCCTGGCTGATCCATCCGGCCGAGGTGGGGGCTGAGCTGCGGCAGCTGTTGCGGCAGCATCGGGGCACCGACGCCGGGGCTGGATAGCCTTTGACGATGCCCAGGGATGAGCTGGTCTTGCGCGAGGGGCTGGATCAGCCCAGGCCCCTGGCCCAGATCAAGGGCCTGCTGGCCGATGGCCAGCTGCAACAGACCCTGCCGCTGCCCGGTCCGGTGACCTTGATCAGCGGCAACTGGCCGATCGCCGTGCCAGAACTGCGGACGATCCAGCAGCTCCTGGCCGACCGCGGTCTGGCGCTGCAGCTGCTGGTGAGCGACGAGCCGCGCACCCGGATCGCCGCCGCCGCCCTGGCCATTGCCTGGCAGCCCAGTGACCCTCGCCCAGCCGATGGCGCAGGGGACAAGCCCGACCAGGCCGGGATCCCTCTGCACCTTCACCATGGGACCCTGCGCTCGGGCGACCATCTCGAGGTCGAGGGATCGCTGCTGGTGCTGGGTGATGTGAACCCCGGGGCCCGGGTGGTTGCCGCAGGGCACGTTCTGGTGTGGGGCACCCTGCGGGGCGTGGCCCATGCCGGCAGCCGCGGCGATCAGAGCGCCCGCATCACCGCGCTGCAGCTGCGGCCTGTGCAACTGCGCATTGCCGACGCGGTGGCGCGTGGGCCCGAAGACCTACCGGTCCCGGGCGTTGCCGAGCAGGCCGAGATCGTCGGGGGATTGATTGCCATCAATCCCGCATCGCCGGCCTGGCCAGCGGCCGGGGTCAGCGGTTGATGATGCCCAGGGCGCCCAGCAACCCGGCGATCGCCATGAACCACAACGGCGAGATGCGGGTGCGCAGCATCAAGGCGCAGACCACCAGCGACACGATCACCCCGGGCACACTGAGCTGACCGTCGCGGGTGACGTCGGCCGTTTTGAGGATCTTGAGACCGACGGCAAACAGGATGCCGAGGGTGATCGGCCCCATGCCCCGCTCAAAGGCCTGACGCCAGGGCGAATGTTCCATCTGGCGCCAGCTCAGGCAGGCCATCACCATCACCAGGGTCGAGGGCAGCAGGATCGCGATCTCGGCGCCATAGCCGCTGAGCAGGGCCCAGAACGGTCCCTCGGGCCAGCCGGCCCCCAGGCCCAGCAGGCCCACGATCATCGAGCTGGGGCCGGGGGCGGCCTCGGCCAGGGCATAGAGGTCAGCGAACTGGCTGCCCGTCAACCAGCAGAACTTGTCAACGCTGAGGTGGTGGTATTCGGCCAGCAGGGTGTTGCCGCCCCCCAGGGAGAACAGCGACAGCGACAGAAACTGCCAGAGCACCTGGGCCAGGTTGCCCAGATCCCCCAACCGCAAGGGATGGCAGGCCTCGGTCAGCAGCAGCGGCAGGCTGAGCAAGGGCAGGGTGAGCAGCGCCATCAACGGCTGGCCTCGCCCCGGGGCCAGTACCAGGCCATGGCGATCGGGCCGCTGACCAGCACCACCGGCACCAGCCGCAGGTGCCCGAAGGCCAGGGCCACGAACACCAGCGCCGCCAGCAGCAACGCCACTGGATCCTTCCAATATTCGTGCAGGATCTTGAAGCCCATCGACAGGGCCATGCCGGCAGCGGCGGCGACAACCCCGGCCAGCACCCGGTCGACCGCCGGCAGCTCGTGCACGCTGAAGTACAGAACCCCGAATCCCAGCAACAGGGTGAAGGGCACCAGCAGCATGCCCGCCAGCGCCGCCAGGGCCCCGGGCAGGCCCCTGAAATTGGCGCCGATGTAGACGGCCATGTTGATCTGATTGGGCCCTGGGAACAGGCGCGCCACCGTCAGGCCGGTCAGAAATTCTTCATCGCTCATCCAGCGCTTCTGCTCGACGACGATGCGCTGGCTCCAGGCCGACAGGCCGCCACCAAACGCCGACAGCGCCACCTGCAGCATGCCGACGAACAGCTGGCGCAGCCCTGGCGGCGGGGCCAGGACTGGGGCCTGCAGAGCGGACTCAGTCATGAACGAAATGGGGGTCGGGCGGCAGTTCGCCCTCCTCATGGAAGCTGGGATCGAGGGGATCAGGTGCGTGGTACTTCTTGGCCTCTTTCCAATCGGCCTCGAAGGTGGTTGCCAGGCGTTGCACCACGTCGGGAGCATCGGATTCGATGCCCAGCTCGCGCCGCACGTCAAAGGCGCTGCGGTCGATGTTCATCGAACCGGTCTGGGCGTAGGCCCCGTCGACCAGGATCAGCTTGGCGTGCAGCTTGGGGGTCTTCTGGCGCCTGACCTTGACCCCGAAGCGTTCCATGATGCGCAGAGAAGCAAAGGTGTCGTAGACGTCCCAGTCCGACAAGCCGTGCTTGCCGCCGCACAGCAGGCGCACCTTCACACCGCGGTCGCGGGCCGCAATGATGCGCTCGAGCATCACCGCATCCACAAATTTGGGGTGCTGAATCCACAGGGTGCTCTGGGCCATGTCGATGATGCGCGCCATCTGACCGCGGCTGTGGGCGCTGCTCCAGACCAGGCCGGCATGGAGGTCAGGCGTGAAGAACTGGCGATTCCAGTCAGCCTCAAAGCCGGCGATCACCTGGTCCACCACCGGTTGCGACTCGGTATAGACGCCGTAGTCCCGGGTTTCGGTGAAGTACTTGTCCGAGAGGTTGAAAGTGGCGATGAGGGCCGCGCTCTCGTCGAAGACGATCGACTTTTCGTGGGTGACCGGGAACGCCTCGCTGGTCCAGGCCACATCGATGCCCCAGCCCGCCAGCAGGGCAAAGGCGTCATCGTTCCAGCGGTCACCTCCCGAGGTGTGGGGGTTAAGCATCACCCGCACCCGCACGCCGCGCTGGTGAGCCCGCAGCAGGGCCTGCTCGATCGGCTCGCTCTGCAGCTTGAACTGCTTGAGGCGCAGGTGACTGCGGGCCTGGTCGATCAGCTCGACCACGGCTGCGGCGCCGTCGTCGGGCATCACCAGCAGGCGCTGGTGCAGGTGGCGATGGCTCGCCTCGGGTTGAGGCTCTGAGGGAACAGGCGTCGCGACCACCGGGACTGCATTGAGGTTCTGGCATTGTCATGCCCAACGGCAAAATTGGCCTTAACCTCGAGCCGCCTGAGACCATCCCGTGGCCGCCGAGACCCGCTACATCCTGATCTGCTCTGGCAAGGGGGGTGTCGGCAAAACCACCCTGACCGCCAACCTGGGCATCGCCCTGGCCCGCCAGGGGGTGCGCACCGCCGTGCTCGATGCCGACTTCGGCCTGCGCAACCTCGACCTGTTGCTGGGACTGGAAAACCGCATCGTCTACACCGCCCAAGAGGTGCTGGCCGAGACCTGCCGGCTCGAGCAGGCCCTGGTCAAGCACAAGCAGGAGCCCAACCTGGCGCTGCTGCCGGCGGGCAATCCGCGCATGCTCGAGTGGCTGACGCCCGACGACATGAAACGGATCGCGGCGCTGCTGGGCGATCACTTTGATGTGGTGCTGATCGACTGCCCCGCCGGCATCGAAGACGGCTTCAAGAACGCTGTCGCCGCCGCCAAAGAAGCGATCGTGGTCACCACGCCCGAGGTGTCGGCGGTGCGCGATGCCGACCGGGTCATCGGCCTGCTCAACAGCGAGGGCATCAGCCCGATCCAGCTGGTGCTCAACCGGGTGCGGCCCAAAATGATGGCCAACCAGGAGATGCTGGCCGTCAGCGACGTCACCGACATCCTGGCGCTGCCGCTGCTGGGCCTGGTGCTCGAGGACGAACAGGTGATCGTCTCCACCAACCGTGGTGAACCCCTGACCCTGAACGGCAGCAATTCTCCCGCCGCCCAGGCTTATCACAATGTGGCCCGCCGCCTGCGGGGCGAGGACGTGCCCATCGTCGATCCCAGCCAGGAGCGCCAGGGCTTTCGGGCCAAGCTCAGCCGTCTGATGAACACCAGGATCTTCTGATGTCCCTGACCCTGCGCGATGCGATCAACCGGCTGCTGGGACGCCAACCCGCCAGCGCCAGCACCGCCAAGCAGCGGCTGCAGCTGGTGCTGGCCCACGACCGCAGCGACCTCAACCCCGAGCTGTTGCAGCAGATGCGGCGCGAGATTCTCGAGGTCGTCAGCCGCTATGTCGAGCTGGACCTCGACGAAGGCGACGTGAGCCTGGCCACCGAGGACCGGGTGACGGCGCTGGTGGCCAACCTGCCGATCAAGCGGGCCCGCGACGTGGTGCTGCCCGCCCGCGCTGCCGAAGAAGCCGCAACCGCCGGCAGTTGAGGCTGTGCACCGGTGGGAATCCTGATGGGGTTCTCTGTGCCCAGGGGCCCCATGGCCAGCATCACCACCCTGTTGACGATCAGTCCCGCCGAGGGGCGGGTGCTGGCCCAGTTGCTGGAGGGCCGCAGCAACCGCCAGATCGCCGCGCGGCTGGGGTTGAGCCCACGCACCGTCGAAAGCCACATCGGCGCCATGTTTGAAAAGACCGGTTGCCGCAACCGCAGCCAACTGCTGCTGTGGGGCCAGGTCAACAGCCGATGGAACCGTGGCAGCATGGAGATTCAGACCATGTTGGTGCCCAGCTGATGGTGCAGTGGGAGTACCAGGTGATTCGGCTCAACGTGGAGCCGCCCGCGGCCGCTGGGCAGCCGGCTGAAGCCACTGGACCAGCATCAACATCGAGCAGTGGGCAGGGGCCGTCGGCCCCACCCGGCAACGCGGCTGCCGAACCAGGTCTGTACAAAGCCGCGTTCAGCGAGGCCTATCTGCGGGAAGAATTCCCGCGCTACTACAACAACCCGCCGGCGCCAGCCCAGGGTCAACCACCCGTGGATCCCGGTGCCCAGCTGCAGGCCTTTTTCAATGGCCATGGCGAACAGGGTTGGGAGCTGGTGGGCTTTCAACATGCGGCGCCGCACGTGTTCATCGTCTTCAAGCGCCCCAAGGAGGGCGGCAGCGACGGGGCCCAGGCGGCACTGGCAGCCCAGCAGGAGCAACTGCGCCTGACCCTGGATCTGGCCAACCGGGCCCTGGCGATCATCGAAAAGCAGGCCAGGCGGGGCAAGGGCTCGAAGGCCTCTACATCACAGTGACTGGAGCCCCAAGAGCCCTCGCGATCAGGGGGTTCCAGGCATGGCTGCATGCCGAAGGTGAGGAAATTGTTGCTGGGGATCGCCTCGACCTATCGGCATTCACGGTGCCCCGTCAACCTCGGTTGGGAGCGCCCGCGGCTGGCCTTTGGCCTCGACGACCGTCATCAGCAGCATCGTGTCAAGCTTGGCGCCCACCTCGTCATCGGGCAGTGCCAGCGGCGGAGCGATGAACACCCAGTGTCTCCCCCCCTGAGAGGGCGGCAGCAGCGGTATGAAACTCTGAAGACGCCATCAACGAAAGGGTATGAAGAGGTGATTGTGATGCTGAATTTGGCGCCCCTCAACGCCGCGAGGGGCGACGGCCCTTAGATCCCATCAAAGATTGTTGAAGATGGCGCCGCTACCACAACCAGGGGGCCAGGAGAGCCTGCTGGGGTAAGACAAGACCCCCTAACAGCAGCTAAAGTCATGAAGTGCCGGCTTAGCTCAGCGGTAGAGCAGCGCTTTTGTAAAGCGAAGGCCATCGGTTCAAATCCGTTAGCCGGCTTGCCATCGCAGATGCCTTCCAGGGCAGTGGGGGCATGGTTTTTTGGGGTCTAACCAGGCAAGCCCGATGGTCCTGGGTTGATTGAGAGGTTGATTAACGGGTTGATTAACCAGGGTCTGCCACCAACCCCCGTCTGGGGTGAAACGCCGGCTGAGTGAGCTTGAGATGCGGCAGACATCGGCAACGGTCTTACTCGGAACGATCAGCTGATCA
>JAIXOF010000036.1 GCA_027486935.1 Cyanobium sp. C1_MAG_00004
CAACCTCGCCGAAGGTGAAACCGCCAGTGAAACCTATTCGTATACGGTCGCTGACCGCTTTGGTGGCAGCGATCGCGGCAACGTCACCGTCACGGTCACCGGCAAGAACGACGCTCCTGAGGCTGTCAACGATGTGGTGACGCTCAGCGAAGACAACGGTCTACGCTTCAACCCCACCACCAACGACCGTGATGTCGACAATGGTGATGTGCTCCGGCTTTCATCCGCTCAACTGGGCGCAGGTGCAAAAGGCACCATTGAAATTGGCCAGGATGGCTCGATTTACTACAACGCAGCCGGCAAGTTTGACCCCCTACCCCAGGGCAGCAGTGCCATTGACACGATCACCTACACGGTCAGTGACAAACTCGGCCTGCAAAGTGTTGGCCGAACCGATGTCACCATCACCGGTGTCAATGACACGCCGATTTCGGCCCGCGACAGCTTTGTCGTCAGTGAAGATGAAGTCAAAACGGGTATCAGCAGCCTGGTCCTTGCCAACGACACCGACATTGACCTGGGCGACAGGCTGACGGTGCTCTCGTTTGATCGCGGCACCGTTGCCGATGGAGCCCTGAGCCTGGTCGATGGGCAATTGAGCTTCAACGCTGCCGGTCGCTACGACAGCATGTATCAAGGCCAGGAGACGAAAGCGGCCTTCACCTATATCGCCAAAGATTTGTTTGGCGCCAATACCGACCGGGCCACCGTTGATGTCACCATCAAAGGCATCAATGATGCACCCGTTCTCAAGACTTTTGCGCCATTGACCATCTCAGAAGGTGGCACTGACGTGTCGATTGCCATTGCCGCTGTGGCCAGCGATGTGGACAGCGGCGATGTGATTCGATTTGACGAGCCCCCACCGACCGCATCGTGGATTGCCGGCAGCAATGGGGGCCGCTTCACCGTGACACCGGGCGGCGGCGCAATCCATTTCAACCCTGGCAGCGATTTTGAATACCTGGGTGCCGGCGAAAAGCTGACCAGCTCTTACAACTTTTCAGTCAAGGATCTGTATGGAGCGATCGTGCCTGGCCGCCTCGATGTTGAGGTGACCGGCGTCAACGATGCGCCAACGCTTAAAAACGCAACGCCAATTGTCTATCGCATTGGCGAAGACTTCTCGTCAACCAACCTAGACCTGGTCAGAGACGGCAAGGTGTTTGACATTGACCGCAATGATCAACTGACCATCAAATCAATCACCTCCAACGGATTGAGCACGGAGGTCACTGACCTCAAATCGGTCTTGAATACGACCGGCGTCACCCTGACCCGGACCACTGGCTTGGCGGCAGGCGTGGTAGCCGCCGATAGCAAAACAAATTTCACTGTTGGCGGTGTCACCTACAACCAATACGACAAGTTAGACGAAGGAGAATCAGCCTTCGAAAAGATGACCTTTGAATACCAAGATCAAGCTGGAGCAACGGTCCTCGCCCCCGTGACTCTGGAGATTCAAGGCCGCAACGATGCTCCCATTCGTCAAGATGGCAAGACCACCACGGAACTGGGTTGGCAACCACTGACGACGGCCACTCGCATCACACAAAACGATTTAATGAAATCGTCTTTCTACGACGTTGATGGCGAAGCCCTGTCAGTGAGCAAAGTCGAAATCATCTCGGGTGGGGGCACCATCACAGCAGTTGCAGGCAAGCCTGGCGAATGGGATTACATGCCCGGATCGGCGGGTGATGTGAAGCTGTCGTTCACGGTGACCGACGGCACCGCCAATCTGACGGCCAATGCCAACTTTGTGGTCAAGGATCCCTACCTGGGAGACGTGAAGGCAGGCTTCAAAATGGTGCAAGCCACCGACGGCAGTTGGGAGGTGCAGCGTTTCAGCGAAGTGAGTGGAGCTGGCAATGCCCTGATTGATCGCAATGAGGGTGCAGCCATCCAACTCAATGATGGCCGCGAAAATGATTACATCAGTGCCTACCTACCTGAGGGTTACGAGGCCGTTGGCTTTGACGCGGATCTGGTCGATGGCAATTGGCAATACGATCTGATCCTGCGCGGTGACGATCCGGTCACGGGCGACAGCGTCTATCGCCTGCAGCGCTTTGAAGAGAGCGGGGCAGGCTTGCGCAACACCAGTCTGCTCAGTGATGTCGATGTCGTGATGCTGGAAACCGAGCTCTACAAGGAGTACAGCGATACCGACAACTGGCGCCAGGTGGACATCAACGGCGATGGCATCATGGGCCTCAATTTCAAGGGTGCGACCCTGGCCACCTCGGGAGTCAACAAGGTGATTGACGCCGGCTCTGGCCTGATGCTGTTTGAAGGGGACACCACCAAGGATCCGGTGTCGCTGGCCAACAGCCAACTGCTGACCAATGCTGATGGCACCAAGGTGTTTGAGCTGGAGGGTTACAGGGCTTCGGCGATTACCACCGTCGGCACCATGACCCAGGTCTGGTTTGTGGGGGGCACCCCTGCCAACACCTCGTATCTGGCCCAGACCTTTGACGACGACGGCCATGCCGTCGGCAGCGCCCAGATCGTGGGCAGCCAGAGCTTCAGCGATGCACAACGGTTAGGGGTTCTGGCAACCCAGGCCCAGATTGCCTCTGAGCAGGCCGCCGACCCTGATTTCACCACTCTGGTCAGTGCTGGCAGCGGCGGATCCAACCAAAACTGACCAACAGTCAGTGAGCAACGCAGTCTCACGAACTAACCAGCCACAATCGGCTCCAGCACCGGCAACAGCAGCTGGCGCGACACGTTGCACAGCCAGGCATCTTGATCGGCGCTCAGTTCGCGACCGGCCAACACATGGCCCCAGGCATCAACGGCCACGATTCCCTTGAGCACACTGGCCTGAATCGGGCGCAGCTCGGGCCGCTCGCTTGAGATCACCCGCATCAGGGTTTCCGGGTCTTCGGGCAGGGGTGAGGCGCTGAGCTCGGTGATCAGGGATTCGCCATCGCCCAGGTTCCAGCACAGCACCCGCAGCTGCCACATCACCTGATAGCCGATGCCGGCTGCGTCTTTGGCGTGCACTTAGCTGATCTTGATGTCTTCGGCTCCCAGATTGGCACCGCGGCCGTTGTCGTTGAGCACGGCGACGGTGCGGCTGCCCTGACTCCAATCGCCGTTGGCATCAAACATCAGGCTGCCGGTGTCGGTGGCATAGGCCAGATGGCTCTGGCTCACCATGCCCATGGCCTGGATGTTGGCCATGGTGTCGACAATCACCGCCTGCTCCAGATTGGCGGTCCCGCGCATCACATCGGCAACGCTGACAAAGGTCACGGCCGCTCCCTTGGTGAGGCCGGTCAGGCTGCTGCTGAGGGTGATCGTGTCACCCTCGGCGCCGTTGAAGTCGAGCAGTTGATCGGTGCCGCTCAGCATGTCGGCACCCTTGAAGATGAACTGGTCGGCGCCGGCGCCGCCCTTGATCTGGTCGTTGCCGACACCGCCATAGAGCACATCGGCGCCGCTGCCGCCCTGCACCAGATCGTTGCCGATGCCGCCATCCAGGCGGCTGCTGCTGGAAGCACCGGTGATCTTGAGGTTGTCGTTGCCGATTCCCCCAGAGAGGATTGAACCTTCGCTGGCCTCGAGGGTCAGCACATCGTTGCCCAGGCCCATCAGGAAGTTGCTGCCCTGGGCACCACCGGTCACGGTGTCGTTGCCCAGGCCGGTGTTGACCGTGCTGTCGACAAAGCCCTGGGACGCGCTGAGGCCGTCACCCTGAGCCGTGCCGATCACGGTGTCGTTACCCGAGCCGGTGGCGATGGTGCTGTCGACGATGCCGCCGCCATCGACATCGAGGCTCGAATCACCAAGCAGCAACTCAAACTGGTTGATGGTGCTGCGCGCCGACCCCTGGATGCGGTCGTCGCCGGCGCTGGTGGTGATCGCCGAGCTGCGAATGCCAAAGCTGTTGAGCTGGTCAACGGCATCGCCATCAAAGCCATCCCAACCCGACAGATCGACCTGCACGTTCGAGGCGCCCAGCACGTTGGTGTTGGTGCGTCCGTTGCTGCGCACCAACACGTCGTCGACACCAATGGCACTGGCGCCAATGGTGATCGTGTAGGGATCACTGCTGATGTTGTCGCCCAGGTTCTGGGCGCCGATGCTGGCGCTGACCGTGCCGCCGATGCGGTTGCTGGTGCCCAGGCTGGTGATGTCGGCGTGCTGGATGCCCACGGCCTCGGCACTGAGGCCGCCCACCAGGGTTTCTTCGTTGTCGTTGCCGACCAGCAGCGAGCGGGCGGCCACCTCGGCAAACGGGTTGGCCACCACCGTCAGCACGTGCTCGTCGTCACCGGTGCCCTGCAGGCCGTAGGCGCGGGCATCGGCCTGCAACTGCGAGACCAGCTCGGCGTCGCTGTAGGCCTCGGCGTTGGCGTCCACCCCGAGGGTGATGACGCCATCGCCATCGGTGTACAGGTTGACGTTCTGCAGGCCAATGGCCAGGGCGTCGGCAGCGGCCTGGGATCCCAGGGCGCCAGTGGCGCTGGCCTGGGCATCGGCCTCGATGCTGATCGAGCCACCGTTGCGGCTGGTCAGGTCCAGCAGGCTGGGGGCATCGCTGCCCAGCAGGGCATCGAGCGAACCCTCGTGCTCGATCGCGATCGCCTGGGCATCGGCGATGGCCTGGGCGACGTTGTCGTCGCTCAGGCTCAGGGCCCGGTCGACCGCATCGGCGGCGGCATCGGCGGCAATGGTGAAGCTGCTGCCGGCCCGCAGCTCATTGCCCACCGCATCAACACCGGTGGTGTCGCTGCTGGCGGTGGCGCCGCCAAACAGGGCCGGGTCGTCTTCGCCATGGAGGGTGATCTCGACAGTTTCGGACTGGCCGTCACTGGTTTTGACCGCAAAGGTCTCGACCACCTTCTGGCCGGTGAGCAGCTGCTTGAGCAGCTCACTGTTGTTGGTGAGGTTGTAGACCCAATCGGCGCTGTTGCTGGTGTTGCTGCCGTTGAAGCTGAAGGTGCCATAGCGGCCCTGGGGGCCGTCATAGGCCAGCAGATGGGTGCCGGCTGGATTACCCGCGGCGTCGTTGGTGTCCGGGTCATGGACGACCAGGGTGCCGCTCTGGCGGGTGTTGACCCCCTCGACGATGTCACCGCTGAGAATGCCATCGATGGTGGAGAGGTCATCCTTGCCGGTGACCTCCACATTCACCTGGTAGGTGGCGCCCTGGCCATCTTTGACCAGGTAGCTGTCGATCGCCACCTCGCCGTTGTCGAGGCTCTTGCCGGGCAGGTAGCTCCAGGCGCTGTAGCCGGCGCTGTCGGGCCGGCTCAGGCTGAAGCTGCCCAGGGGGCTGGGGCGATAGGCCTCGGGATACAGGTTGGCCCAGCCTTCACCATCAACGTCGTTGAAGCTCAGGTAACCGCTGCGGCCCGTGCTCAGGGCCTCGCTGACCTGCAGGGTCAGCGACGGCGGCCCGGGCGGCGGCGATGGCGGCTCGGTGGAATCGACAGGATCTGGGGCCTGGGCAGCAGCCTGCTGGGCCACGCCGGCAATGGCCTGTTCGAGAAAGCTGGAGGTGGCGGTGGCTTCAGGCATGGGGTTCCAGTGAGGGGGTTAAACCAAAACAGGGTCAGCTGTCACTGGAACTGGTGGCCCGTACCACCACGTTCGAACTGAAGGTGGCACTGCCATCGATGGCCAGGTCGTGCACATCGACGCCGATCGCCGACAGACGCTCGCTGGCGGTGGCGATGCCATGGACCGACTGGGCATCGGTAAAGCTGGTGTGGCTCAGAACCGAGGTGACCTTCACATCGCCGGCCACGCTGCTGTCGGGTCCGTTGAAGCCGATCCCCAGCAGCGAATGGCTGGCATCGGCGCGGGCATCGCCCTTGACCGTGGTGGCGGTGGTCTTGAAGTCATCCACCAGCACCGACTTAAAGGTGCCGTCGGCCTGCAGGTCGAGCGTGCCCAGGTTCATGCCGCTGATGTCATAGGCACCGGGAAGCAGTCCGGTGTTGAGCAGGGCAAAGGCGTCGCCGCCCACGTTGGTGGCGCTGGTGGTGAGCTTGGCGGAAGCCTGGCTTTCCAGGGTGGCGTCATCGCCCACCTTCAAGAAATCGGCCACATCCAGACCCAGCACCGAGACACTGCTGCTGGCCTGGGCCAGGCCGTTGTTGCCCACATCGGCCGTCACCGACGACACGTCAATGAGGCCGATGCCCTTGAAGGTGGCACTGCCGCCAATGTCAGCATTGTCGATCTGGATGCCCAGACCCGACAGATCGCCGCTGGCGATGGCATCGCCCAGGGTGATCGCAGCGCCGATGTCGGTCTGCAAGCCAGCGGTGCCGCTCAAGCTGGCATCACCGCTGATGTCGAGGCCCATGTTGTTGACCAGGTCATCAACATCGACACCCACCGCACTGAGCGCGCCGGTGGCCATGGCCTCATCGACCGCGGCGTTGTCGCCAACGCTGCTGGCCTTGACAGTGGCGGTGTTGACCGCCGTTGCGGTCAAGGTGGCATCGGCCTCGCCCTCAAAGGCGCTGTTGGCCACACCCACCGCAGCGGCATAGGTCTGGGCGGTGGCGCTGTCACTGACGCTGGTGGCGGTGGCATCGCCATCGCTGTTGGTGGTGGCGGTGACACTCAGGTCGCCCCCTGAGCGCACCACGCTGTTGTCAACAGCGCTGTTGTTCAGATTGGCGGCCGTGCTGCCCACTTGGGCCACCGCCGCTTCAGCGGTGCTGGTGGCGGTAGCGGCCGAAACACTGCTGTTGGTGGCCTTGAGGGTGGCGTCGTCGCCAATTTCGATGTCGTAACCCTGAACCGCAACCCGATCGGCACCCACCACCTTGGTGGTGGCCTCGCCGGTGGTGCTGGTGGCGGCGGCGGTGGTGTTGGTGCTGACCTGACCGGTGAGTTCACCTTTGCCGTTGATGGTGGCGCTCTGCAGGTCAACACCAAACAGATCACCCCCGGTCGAGCTGCCGGCCACGGCCGTGGCGTCACCGGCGGCGCTGGTGGCTGTGACCTTGGTGGTCGAGCTCAGGGTGCCGGTGAGCTTGCCGTCACCGTGAACGTTGAGCTGGGCCGCAATGGTCGAGTCGTCCTGGCTGAGGCCCTTGGCCCCCTCGACACTGGCGACGGCGTCGACATCACCACCACCCACGTTGGTGGCTTCGCTGGTGGTGTTCAGCACCACCGCACCGCCCACGGTGGCCTTGCCGCCAATGGTGGTGGTAGCGGCACCCAGGTCGGTACCTTCCACCCGGCCGCTGGCGGCGGTGGCAACGGCGGCGCCGGTGGTGGTGGTGGCCTTGGCGGTGCCACTCAGGTTGGCGCTGCCGCTCAGGGTGGCCTCGCCAGCCAGGCTGTTGGTGGCGCCGGTCAGCTCGATGCCGCGGGCGTCATCCGCCGCGGTGCTGGCGGTGGCCGTGCCGGTGGTGGCGGCTGCGGTGGCCGCACTGCTGACCGCGACGGTACCGGTGATGGCGGCCTTGTCACCGCTATCGACGGTGCCCAGGCGGGCACCGGTGGTGCGCTCGAGCTCGGTGGTGGCCGTGGCGCCATCCGGTGCCACCAACTCACTGGTCGAGTCGGTGACCCGGGCCGCACTGGTCAGGGTGTTGGCGGCGGTGCCGCCCAGGGTGAGGTCACCCTCTGAGGTGGTGGTGGTGCCCTCCATGCCCACCGCATCGCCGATGGTGGCGGTGGCATTGGCATCGCCGCCCGTGGTGGCGGTGGTGGCAGCGACGGTGGCGTTGCTGACCGCACTGATCGTGCTCGAGCCGCCCACCGCCATGGTGGTGGCCTCAAGGCCCGAGCTGTTGCCAATGGTGCTGGTGGCGCTGCCGTCGCCGGTGACGCCGCTGGCATCAGCGGTGATCTTGAGCTTGCTCTGGGCGGCGACCTTGGCGTCGCCATCCACCGTGAGGTTGGTGGCGCGCACACCCTCACTGGTGGTCAGCTCGGCAACGGCGTCGCTTTCACCCTCGACCGAGGTGGCCTTGGCCGTGAGCTCGGCATCGGTGCCAGCACTGACCTCGGCAGCCGCACTGACCTCGAGGTTGTTGGCGACTAGGCCCTGGAGGAGCTCTAGCTCCTGCCTGGAAGTGGCGTCAGCCATGGGATAGAGGGGTACAGCCTCGAAGGGCTGGTCATCGATGCCTCAAATGTATGCCCACTGGGGGCAATGTTTCACCACTAGCAAGCGCATGTAGGTTTTACATGACTACAAGAATCCAGTCACACCAGGCACTTGCGGCCGATTAAGTATTACTTATCTGCCGTCTGGTATACATTGAGATACGCAGGGCAATACAGAAAACCGGTATTGCTCTGTGTGGCTTGGTATGCAAACAACACGAAGTCATCGACAAATGGACTCAAGCCCACTGGACGATGGCCGCGTCTGCACGAGAGTCCACCGCATTGCTGACAGCCAAATCCATCGCCTCATCCGTCGCAAAACTGTATCCGCTGATACCAAACCCAGACTGCTGGGCGGTTGCAGAGGCTCCTGCTCCGCTGATACCAGCGGCCTGGGCAAAGCCTTGGTCGTGAACCAAGACGTTGACGCTTTCGACCGAGCGAACCGTGTCGTCAGCGACGGAACCGAGCATCCCGGCTGAGGAACTGGCGATCAACGACCTGGCGGCACCATGTTTGGTGGAGGCCAGGGCTTGGACATCGTTATTGACATCAACACTCAAACTTGAGCCTGGGTCCTTGAAATCAAAATCGCTTGAATCAATACCAACAGTGTGCAAACCAAATCCTTTTGCCAGTACATCACCGGTTGTGGTTTCCGCCAACGATCGAATCACCCCATCAACTGACACCGCAACATCTCCAGCACCCCCAGCCTGCAAATCAGCGCGATAGATACCTGTATTGCCATTGATCCGACCGACTGCGGTTGCATCACCCGTCACAGCCATAGCCCTCGTATCAAGCAATGAGGCGTTGCTGACAGACAACGCAAGCATGTCACCAACATCAACACCCAGCCCATCAAGATCTGAAGACAAAGCACCAAAACCAAAACTCTTACCGATTTCAGTTTCGGCAATGACTTCGTCATCAAAACTAAAACCGTTATTATTATCAACACCATCGCCAACCATTGTCGCTTCTGTTTTCATGGTGACCGACAGGCCAGCTGTGGCGATCAAATCACCACCGACATCAAAGCTTGTCTCCGATCCCTTCAGTCCCGAAACAACACCATAAGCAGCAGCGGCAGTGCTATCAGCCAATGCCGAGCCATTGCGTGAATAGGCATCAACCGTAGTGAGAATACCACCATTGGCAGCAAGTTTCATGTCACCAGCTACATCAACCTCCGTATTGGCAATGCCTGCAGAACTGCTGAACTGAGAACCAGCATGGGCCCGTCCATCCATCGATCGGCTGGTCGCCAGGGTTTTGCCCAGCACAACGCCTGTTAAATCCAGGTCGGCGCCAACCGTAAGGTCAACATCACGGACACCAAACGCGCCGTTGGCGACCAAGCCACTGCCAACGGGGCCTGATTTGATACCGAGACGGGCGGTGGCGTCAGCATCGGTTGCATCATCAAAAGAGTCAAAATAGTTACTCGCATCAACGCTGACGAGACCCTCCGCCTGGGCATTGATTACGGCATTGCCATCAGAGATGATGTTATTAGCATTGCCAACACCATGGATACCGCCAAACGAAGTGCCATCAACGAGTGCAACAGCGTTGTCATAAACACTGGAACCAGCACCAGCCACACTACCTTTCACGGGAGTCTGGATGTTCAGATCTCCTGCAACAGAGATATTGGAGCCATCGATACCAACCGCCTGACCAGGTATGTAGGTCAAATCAGTGGCGTTGGCCCGTTCACCAGAGGTGGCAAGGGCCAATGAGATGATCTGGAGACCACTACTGAACAGAGTACTTAAATCAGCATCCGGCTTGGTTTCACTGGCTAATTGTTGATCGTAAGCCCTATCCCAGGCACGGAATTCAACATCGAAGATTCCACCACCTTGATCACTGCCTTTGTCCAACGCCGCGGAGACATAAGCCTCAGCATTGGCGTTAAAACGCAAAACATCATTCGACTTCAACAGCAGTTTATTGGTTTCCGAAACATTTTTTACATCAATATCAACCCACTCATCTGTTGCCTCGTCATAACGCTGCAACGTACCCGTGTCAGCATCAGCAAATCCGCCGGTCGGAGTTAACTTTGTGATTGCAATGGACTCAGGCAGAGAGCCCTGATCAACGTCAGTGATCAGGGTCTTGCTGGGGTCAACAAACCCCAGCATTTCGGCGACCGTAAAGGTGCCATACAGCTCAAAAGAGCGCAGCTGCTTGGACGTATCCACAACCGGCGCATCATTGGAGCCCGTGATGGAAACCGTGGTGGGATCAGACCTGGCTGTGCCGTCTTCAGATGCAACCGACAACGTGGCAGAGGCACTCTCCCCGTAAGCAAGAGAATTGATTCCACCCACAAGACGGATGGAATCTCCGACATTCAGCGGATTTCGATCGGTACTCCAAGAGCCGTCGGCGATATTGCCTTCTCCATCATAGCTATAGCGATAAACCTCAAGATGCCCGTAGCCGGCAGTGCCAACACTCAGATCCGATAAATCATAGAAACCATTACTCCCCCGGCCCCCATTAACACTGTTGTTCAATTGAACGCCAAACGTGTTGGCGGGATCAGCATCTAAAACAGCGCCAAAGTCAAAAACACGTCCAACACTTTGCGACGGATCAACACTGATCACAACATCAGCGGATTGCTCATTCACACTGCCGGCATCGCGCAACGCCTGACCAGCACTGCTACTGCCATCGCTGACGATACTGAAGCGACCTAACGCCTCACCACTGCGACCATTACTTGCATCAACCAAGATGGTCGTGCTGTAGTTACCGGAACTGAATTCCTGTTGACCATAGTCAACATCACTGACCTGATAACGATCAGCGTAAGAAAGAACGGGTGATGCAGAAAAGTCGCCTTGTTGGTAATCAGTTTTGTAGGAGCCGGGAGTAATCGCAGCGGTATCGTTAACGCCGGTGATCGTCACATTCGACACGACTTTAGCCGTGCCGTCCTCTGAGGTCAGCGCAATGCTTGCAGTCGCGGTCTCCCCCGCTGCGAGACTCTCAAAGCCGTTAGCACCGCCCAGGTCGGTGATCGCAAGATCCGCCGTCTGCCCCGTCTGAGCACCTGCATCAACGGGATTGCTGGTTGCTGAAGCATCTAGCGAGAAACTACCCACGACACGGTTAGCAGTACCCCCGCTCTGATATGCACCTGCTGAGTTGGCGAGAATATTGACCGTCTGCTGGGCAGTTCTGAATTCCTGCTCGCCGTAATCGACGTCGCTGACTGCAAAAGCATCAGCCGCTGTTCTTCCACCAACAGCTGCACCTTCGCTCAGAAGGATCGCCGAAGCCTGATCACCTGCAGCATCAGACTCAAAGGCCGACGTTGTGATCGTTGCCGCGTCATTCTCGCCGATGATCGTGACATTGGAAGTGACAGTTGCCGTGCCGTCTTCTGATATCAATGCAATGCTTGCCGTCGCGGTCTCGCCAGCAGCGAGGCTGTCAAAGCCGCTCTCTCCACCAAAATTCGTGATGGAGAGATCGGCC
>JAIXOF010000197.1 GCA_027486935.1 Cyanobium sp. C1_MAG_00004
CACTG
Organism: Cyanobium sp. C1_MAG_00004; assembly: GCA_027486935.1. Taxonomy (GTDB): domain Bacteria; phylum Cyanobacteriota; class Cyanobacteriia; order PCC-6307; family Cyanobiaceae; genus RGUW01. The sequence goes on from JAIXOF010000197.1 coordinate 6, forward strand.
CGACTCCACACGGCAGTGCGGACGCACTAGAGCTGGCGGACGCCATCGCCAGTGCGACTATTGCGTATACGTAGTGCAAGCACTGGTAGTGCAACCACTACACGAGAAAACGCTAGTGCAGGCACTACTACCTATCAGAACACTAGCTACTGTCAAGGCTAAGGCGGCGCTGGGTGAAAGCTGGGTGTTTGCCCGGGGGCTGGGGAAAACCCGGAGTCGCGGGGCCGGGCCCTGAGGAAAACCTGGCGGTTTGGTAAGCTAAGGAAATTAGCCGCACTAGCGCGCGCGGGGCGCTTTGGGCGCGACGATGCTCGATTCAGATGCAGCTAGTTTACCCGAGTCTAGTTTGCTGGGTGTCGGCCCGTTCCGTGCGCTCCCGGCGAAGCTGGGGCATGGCAGGCCAGGTCCGGCCTGGCGCCTGCGGCGCTCCGCGGCCGCACCGGGCGGGCCAGAGCGATGCTTTTGGGCCTGTTACGGCTAACGCGCGCAATGTCGAGCCGAGGAGAGCGGCGGGGGCGCGGTTCCAGCATCCCTGGGTCTAGTGCAACGTACGCCTCGCTGCTCCGGCGGGGTCTGGCGTGTGCGGAAAGCGTCGCTGATTGCTTTTGGTGAGACGTCCCGGTCTCGGAACGCCTAGTTTCGGCCGCGGCGAGGCGGGAGGGGCATCGGCAGCTCGGCGCTTCGCTGCGCTTTTCGACGCGCTCGCGGGCTGATGCTCGCTGTGGGGGACGACATTGACATTTGGAATAGCGTGGTATGCTCTGTCTGCACCAGGCCCGCTCCCCTGCGTCGCTGCAGGCCATTCCGCTGCTGCTGTTGCTGCTGCGTTTCAGCCCGCGGCACTACGCGCAGCAGCAGCCGCTGCTGCCCCTGCTGCAGTGCGCCCTGCCGGCTACCCAGGCGTCTGCGGGCGCGAACCATCTTCCAACTGACATGTGCCTCTTTTACTTCTCTGCTGCTGCAGGCCCCCGCTGCAGGGCGGCCGGCGCCACACAGGGCCCCGCGACAGAGCCCAGACGCGCCTTTGTCTCGAGGTGCGAGTCCCCTGCGGAGCCGAGAGCCGGGGGCGCCGGGGCAGAGTTGAGAGAGCAGGTGCAGCATCGGTGCTCGGCTGGGCAACCTTCGGCACGGGAGGCGGCTTGGACTGCGGAGCGCACCCGCGCAGCATCGGCGGGGGACCGATGGCCCGATGCAGCGGCCACGCTGCCTGCGCGTATCGGGGACGGGGCGCGCTGTGAGCGACTTGGTTTTTCACTCGACAGCTGATGGATGTTCCCCAACCCTCACACGGAGCAGGTCAGCAGCGAGCAGGCGCTGGCACGCACGGCGGCGACTCAGGGGGATGGGCCGCACCCAAGCGAGGCGCGCTTCGCCGCTCTGCGCGCGCGCAGGGAGCGGGTGGGGGGTCTGAGTCAGCCTTTTTCAGAGGGCCTGAAAGAGAGGCGGCGGGGCGTTTCCGAGCCGGATCGGAAGCGGACAGCGCGCACCTGAGCTGCTGTGAGGGTCCTTGTGGGTGCCTGGGGACGCGCGGAGGGGGCGTGCGCGGTGCTGAGTTGTCTTTTGAATCTGGTGGCTTGGCAACCACTTCCCCTCCTGCAGGCGCCGAGTGCGGGCCGGGAGCGTCGCGGCGCGCGCCCCCGGCGCGGCCGCGGTGGCGCTGAGCGATGCCGAGGGCGGGCGGGCGCGGGAGGAGTGGTGAGGGCGGCTGGCCCGTCCCTGGCTGCTCGAGGAGGCCAGCCTGCCATCCAGTGCAGCCCCCACGGACACGGCTCCTGCCGTTTGCTTTTCCCTGAGCGCGCCCGCTCTCTCTCGGCGCGTCACCCTTCCCGCAGACTCGTCCGCCATGAGAGCCACGAGGAGTGGAGCAGGCGCAGCTGCTGCTTGCACCCCCAAGGGCGGTGCCAAGGAGAAGGAGAATCAGCCGGCGAGCAATGCCGAGGAGGGCGAAGACATGGCGGAGACGAGGGGGTGGATGGTGCGGGGCGCGGGCGGGGCGGTCCGCTTCATTTCTGGCTCTGGCGCAGCGGCGCGCCGCGCCGCCAGACCCTGACCACTACCGCCGCGCCTCCCTGTCAATCTCGTGCGCAGGAGGCGATGGACAAGCCCGTGGCTCTCCTCCTCCGCAACACGCGCCCGTGGCTCTCCGACGACCACAACTCTGAGCTCCCGGCGGTGCGCTCCGGCGGCTGACGGGGCGTCGTCCTGGTGTGATCAACTTGATGCGTGCACACCGCTCAAGCGCTCCCCACGCCCTCCCCTGCCCCTGCAGTTGGCGTGCGCGGTCGCCATCGCCTTCAAGGAGGTGTCGTGGGTCCCTCAGAACGGCGACAGCGCGATGATGCCCGATCGCATGGCCCCTGCTGACGCCGTGCACTACGTCGCCAAGGGGACGATCCGCGGAGTCAAGCTCCGCCACTTTGCAGTCGTCGACTACGCGGTGCGCGTCGGCTTGTCCGTCTCTGTCCTGTCGCGAAGGGCGCGCCTGGCCGCTGATCTTCTCTTCAAACCGGCAGCCTCACTCTCGTCCTCCCCACCCGCGCTGCAGCTGACGTACTTCCTCACCGGCAAGCCCGTGCCGGCCAAGAACACGATGGAGGAGTACCACGCGGCGGAGAAGCGCGTGAAGCCGGTGTTCGAGAAGCTTGTCCCGGAGTCGGCGTGAGGACAGGAGGGGCGAATCCGTTGGGGCAGGGCGGGGGGGGACAACGCCGCGCGGCTGTTGCCGCTTCATGCGGCCGCCCTTGGGGACTGGACAGGGAGGGACAGGAGCACTAACAACGAGTCGGGGTGGTGGGGCACGCGCGCCAGCGGCTGCTTCAAGTTGCCGTCCTCGGCGGGTGCTGCGGGCGCCGCCACGCTGAGCCTGGCACCAGCTGCTTGGGTGGTGGTGGCGCGATCAAAGAAGACAAGGGAAGAAGGAGAGGACAGCAGACGACGCCGGCGCCAGGGAAAGACGAAGTGATGATGAAGAGCTGAGGATTCCTGCGGCCTCCTTCTCCATCCTCCACGCTCCGCCGCCAGCAGCCGTTATTAGCAGCGAGGGCAGCCGTCGCCGCGGCGCATCACAGCGTCCGGTGGCGCCCGCCGCGCTCCACCACCAGGCACCACGCGCGCAGCACCAGCAGCACTGACGACGACCCGCCGGCTTGCTACCCTAGCCACCCAAGCCAACCGTCCGTGGAGTAAAAGTCGGAAGCATCTGCGGCCCCAAGGCCGCGCTCCGTCAGCAGCAGCGAGCGCTGCACCGCCCGGCTCAGGGGCACGCAGCTTACCGCCTCATTCAGAGGGCGGTAGAAGGCCCCCCCCGACGCCACCGCCTCCGCGCCGCCGCCGCCGGCAGCGGCGCTGGTTCCGCCGCCAAGGGGGCCTGGGCTTCGCCTCCCCACGCCGCCTGCAGCGGGGAGGGTCTGCTCCCACTCGAGCATCGGCGGCGCCGGCGGCGGAGCAGCTCCAGCGACGCGGACGAGGCGCCTGCAGCAGCGCGCGTCCGAGGGCGGATGAGGGTGAGGGGGGCACTCACATCAGAATCGAGCTTGGTGCTTGCGCTCCGCGCGTGAGGCGGGGCAGGACGGGCAATGGGAGCTTGTGACGCCCGCGTGTCGCCCGACGCCCAGTAATCCCGAGCCCATGGGGCCGGGTGGTCCGGGAGCGTCTTCTGCTGCGGGAGCTGCTGCTGCTGCTGCGCGGACTGCTCTCCGTCCGTTTCCCAATCCATCGGCGGCCCGCCGCCATCGTCGAGGCCGCCTCCCTCGCCCTCGCCGTCCTCCTCGTCGCCGAGGAGCCCCTCCATCGGCTCGGCCACCTGAAGGGCGCCGGGCGCCGCTGCTGGGGCAGCCGAAGGAGGAGGGATGGCGCCGACGTGCTGCTGCGGAGAAGGCCCCGCCGCCCCCGCCCCCGTCTCGTCAGCAACCCCGGCGGCTGCAGCGGCTGAGAAGATGTTCTCGGACAGGCTGGCTGCCGCGGCAAGGGCGGCGTCGGCTGCCGCGGCGGCCCTCTGGCCCATCACCGCCGCGTAGCAGTCCTTGCTCTTGCTCAGGTGCGTGTTGAACCGCGTGAGACAGGTGAACGTCTGCGGGATGGCGGAGAAGACATCACGACATCAGTCAGCTCCACCCTCCGCCGCAGCGGGACCTGGGCAGGGCGACGCGCAGCAGTGATGGGCAGGCGGCGCCACCAGAGACGACGCGCCTTCTTGCACCCCGGCCCCGTGCACCTGTACTCGTGCGGGACAGCCGTCGCGTGCCGCGCTGTTGCCGGGGTTGGCTTCTTGGCCGGAGCCTCCGCGCCCGCCGGCGCCGCTCGCTTCCTGCGGCAGGGGTTGACTCACTCGTCACCTGACGATGCATGACAGTTGCCGGGGCTCGCCCCCAGCCACGAACGCGGCACGGGCGATGCAGACCAGAGCAGACGGATGGAGACTCGCATGCGGCATGCGTGTCTGGGCGATTCCAGCCGATTCATCGCTCCGCGCTCGCACCCGGGGACTCCAAAGGAGAACATCCTGAAGCTCCTCGCACGGTTCGACACGCAGCCTTCCCTCACCCACCTGGCGAGGGGCAATGGGCCACCATGAGCGCGAATGCGCAGTCCCATCGAGCTTGGAGGTCCTCGTGCAGCGCCGGATCCCCCACACACAGGGCAGTCCCGACGCACTGCGCGAAGCGCAGAGCTGCCGACGCACAGCGGCAGCTGAAGCTTCAAGACACTCCAAAACACTCGCAGGGCGCACCGGCTCCCCTCCCAGCCTCCTCTTCCCTCCCTCTCCCCCCCTCCCCGACGGGCCCGGCGCCTCCGCGCAGTCCTGCGCGGACGTGGAGTGCGCAGAATCAGGATCCAATGCCGAAGAGCGTGAGGAATACCCTCGCTCCGCCATGACTTTTCGCTCCCAGAGAAACTTTCCCGATTCAGAAACCTCAGAGGCCCTGCCCCAGCGCACTGACCGCCGAGGGCAACAACTTTGGCTCCGAGCACCTTAGTTCTCAAGCGAAAGTCGACCGCGGGCTCCAGTTGTCAGACGATGAGGAACTGCCACCGAGCGAGAACGAAACTAAGCAAAAGGAGCGCGGAAGACGACAGCTGACAGCGTCTCTCGGCGAATGGAGGCTTCCCGGCCCTTGGAGCGAGCACGTCAGGCGGCCTCCCAGCCGACCAATCAGCTCCGCCGAGCACACCGCGCGAGCGAGCCCGCCGCCGCTCGAACTAAGCCTCCCTCGACCCCGGCAGCCCCCCGCGCTGCGCTGCGGGTCAAGACGCGCTCCGCAGCGCTAGTTCGCGCTAATTTTCCTTACGGTTCACCTGGGGTTTTCCCGGCTGGCGGGGGTTCCCCCAGCCCAAACCCAGCTCCGGCTGTGCCCTGATAGTAGTATTAGTATTAGTATTAGTATTAGTATTAGTATTAGTATTA
>JAIXOF010000231.1 GCA_027486935.1 Cyanobium sp. C1_MAG_00004
CGACGAGAACCTGGTGAAAGCTCACAAGTCCCTGCTTCGCCATGCGAAGTTTAAGAGCAAGCAACCGCCCCTTGCGGTTGGGGACTACGTTAAGATCATACAGAAGCGCGGCAACTACTACGACCGCAAGTTCGACATTAGCGACTATGGGAATGTGATGCGGCCGGTGCAAGGCATCAAGGAGTCGGTGGATGGTCTAAAGATGTACACTGTGGATGGCCGGGACTATCTGCGCTACGAGCTGCTGAAGGTGAAGGATGCGGCGAAACCGCCGAGGGAGCCGCCGCAGCCGAGAGCGCGATACGAGCCTGGGCCTCCACCCGTCGTGCCGAGGGAGAGGGAGAGACGGCCACAGGACCTAGGCCCTGCAAGGTCTCGAGCACGATCTAGGTCACCTGCTCTGCAAGACGAAGATGATTATCCTCTCGCCTTGTTTCCACCACCCCTTCCAAGATATCGAGCAGAGCCTGCCGCCCCTGCAGAGCCAAGATTTCGATATACGGGCAAGCAGCCCCCCAGACAGCAACCGGAACGACGCAGCATAAAGATTGAGAGGATTCGAAGGGGGTTGGCGGAACTACCCGACGAGGACGTGGAACCAATCCTGGCAGGCTTATGGCCACCCCCGCAAGCAGGGCCGGCACCGCCATCGCCGCTAGCACCGCCATCGCCGCCAAGACTGCCACCACGACCATCGCCGCCAAGACTCCCAGCAGCGCCATCGCCGCCAAGACTGCCAGCGCCGCAATCGCCGCCAAGGCTACCGCCATCGCCGCCAAGACCGCCAGCACCGCCGTCGCCGCTAGCACCGCCATCGCCGCCAAGACTGCCGCCGCCACCATCGCCGCCAAGACTGCCACCGCCGTCGCCGCCAAGACTGCCAGCAGCGCCATCGCCGCAAAGGGAGACCTACATTGAGAGACTTCGAAGGCAGGCAGATGAGCAAAGGCGACTCATAGATACCACTGAGGAGCACGCTCGGCGTGCGGTCCATCGGGCACGATTCAATGCCATCGTGGAGGAGCTAAGACAGTTTACGCCGGCTCTTCCGCTTTGGGCAATACCGCCTGAACGGAGGACCGTACAAGAGAACATCAGCGAGTACCAGCGCCTGCGAGACAACGCGCCCACAGGCTATCTGCGAAGATTCTATGCCAGGCGCCTCCGAGAAGCCGTGGCGCGATTCGAAGAGCTCTAGCCTTTCTCGCCGCTTATACTCGGTTGCGCCAGTGTCCGAGGGGGCGGCTGCGGTCGAAGCTCAGCTGCCACACCTTGTCGTTGATGCAGGCCAGGCCGCGGTGCTGCGTCTCCTCGACCGTGACGCTGTGGCCTCGGGAGACGATGCGCCTGTACTTGAGGGCGGGCTGGCCCATGGGGTCGTGGAGTGCGTCGTCGAAGGCGCTGGGCTGTGGGAGCGCCCTCGCCGGGATGCCGCGACTCTTGATGATGTCCTCACCAGGCGTCCGCAGGCGGGCCAGCTTGGCAGCGATGCCTTGGTGCTCGAGCACACACTCGGCCTCGATCTTCAGGGCGCCCAGGGCGTGGTTGCACCGTCCGTCGTTTTTGACCCCCCGCAGGTCGAACTGGACGTACAGCTTGCCGTCGGCGTTGGCCTGGCGGAGGCGGCGACATGGCTCGTCGTCCTCGACCTCGAAGACCAGGGAGTCTGTGTCGGTCATCAGCAGTCGAGCCCGAGGCCACACCTGGGCGACGCCATGATACCAAGCCCGGTACATGTGCGCCTTGGCCAGCTCCAGGATCGCCCAGCCCACAGGCCTTGCCGTCGTCACCGGGACGCCCTCGCGCTTCTTCGTCACCGTGCCCATGAAGGCCGAGCCGTTGTCGATGATGTCCCAATCCACACAGCGGTAGTCGTTCACGCCGTTCAGGAACTTGGTCACGTCGAGGTGCAGGGTGATGTCCGTCTGGTGCACCCGCTGCAGGAACTTGCCGTACAGGGAGGTGCCCGTCAGCTTGTGGGTCCGGGCCGCAACGGCGTCGCCTGCAGTGGCGGCGTGGGCTCTCTCGCTGGCCAGCCTGCGAATCCACTCGGCGCAGAAGTCCGTTTGGGCGAAGGACCAGAGGCGATGCACCTTCTTCACGACCACGCCGAGTTCCAAGTACACCTTCAGCAGCTCGACGTGCAGGCCCTCGTTCTGGTGCGGCCCCAGGTACGGCACCAGCTTCGTGCTGCCGACATGGGAGTCGTCGAGGCCCTGGGTGTAGGGGCTGAGATCGCCGTGCTCCACCTTCATCTTCATCACCGGGGCCCACTGCAGCCGATCGTGGAGAGCGTCCGGGATCTCGTAGTCGACCACCGCCATGTAGCCGACGTTCGAGAGGGCCGTGTAGCTGCCGGCGAGGCGGAGGACCTGGCCGATGGGGTCCGCCGACAGAGGCACCTCGCTGTAGTCGCCGACTGGTAGCTTCTTACACATCATGCTCGGATAGAGGCTGTTGGCATCCATGTACATGATCTGGCGGCGAGGCGATGATGGCTCGTAGTTCGGTTGCTCTGGGAGGTTGGCGCAGCTGTACGGCTGGAAGCAGTGGGCCAAGCCTCCGCGGATGTTGTTGTTGATGTCGTCCAGGAACTCTCGGCCGCCGTTGCTCTCGGTCACCAGCTCGATGGAGGCCCTCGTGCTCTTCAGCATGGCCTTCATGCTCGCAGCGGGGAGGCTCATGAAGCGCAGGGCGTCGATCTTGTGCATCTCGAAGAAGGTGTCGCGGAAGGACTCCATGCAGTCGGCCAGGGCGAGGACGTCGGTGTGCAGGTAGCAGTCGTGCATGTCCCCGAAGGTCTTGAACTCCAGGCGCCTCGCGGTGGCGTTCAGGTCCTCCCATTCTGCGTCGGTGAGCCCGTCGTAGCAGCCCCGGCTCAGCACCGGCGGCGCATTCCAGATGTCGGGGCCCCGCATGTGGTCGAAGGGCATGGGCAGCTTCTTCAGGACGCTGCCCCAGGGGTGGTGGGCTCTAAGGATGGGGAAGGCGTCGCCCTGGTTCTGGATCAGGGTGCCCATGCTCTCGGCGAGGAAGCTCATGCTGTCGATGAACCGGAAGCAGCCCCACTGGATGCTGAGGCATCTCTCGCTGCTCTTGGAGAAGACCTTGAAGCGCATGTCCTCCACCTTGATGGGGCCCTTACCCTTGCGCTCATAGGCCGGAGCGTCGCCGCACTCCGCCCTCGCCTTGGCCAAGGCCTTCAGGATGAAGTGGCAGTCGTAGCCGCTGAGGTTGTGGAAGACCACAGGGATGCCCGTCCGAGGCACCTGCACGGCACCATTGCATTGGTCGCAGCTCGCCGTCCTGTACCGGCCTGTGAAGTGGTCGTGGTCCCGGACCTTCCGAAGGCTCTTGCTGAAGGCCCGGTCGCAGTAGCCGCACTTCCTGGCCTTGGCGTGGTTGGCCTTGTCCTCCGCCGTCATGTCGATCACATCGCGCTTCGCCTCGGCGGCGTCGTAGTAGGTGTTGGCCAGGCGCACCAGGTCGAACAGGAAGTCCACCAAGATGTCCTCGTCGCCTATGCGCCGCTTCACCTCGGCGAATTGGCCCTTTCCAAGGTGGAAGCCCTGGGCCACAGCATGGCACCC
>JAIXOF010000141.1 GCA_027486935.1 Cyanobium sp. C1_MAG_00004
ACATTTACCGGAGACTTTCTGCAGCAGTGGCTGGTGCGGAACAAGATAAAGCCCATCACCACCCTCACCCACGCCCCCGTCGCCGAGCGGACCATCCGAACAATAAAGAATCTGCTGTATCCGAGGGTGCGCCACTTCAAGAGCCCCTGGTGGAAGGAGCTCCCGAAGGTGCTGGAAGTCTACAACAACGACAAACACAGAAGCACGGGCTTCACGCCGAACCAAGCCAGAGAGCCTAAGAACGAAGACGACGTGCGAATCAACTTGGAAATCAACAGAAAGCGGGGGAGGCGCTACGACCCAATAGAAACAGGGGATAGGGTGAGGGTGGTGAGGAAGAAGGCCATAAACGAGAAGGAAAACAACCCCCCATTCTATGAGGGCACTTGGGTGGTCAAGGGGGTGGATGATAAGCTAAAGGGGCGGGCTCAGGGGGTGCCCATAATACGGGTGGATCAGAGCCATAAGAAGCTACCGGCTAGGAAGATGAACCTCATGAGGCATGAAGCCGTCAAGGTTCCCAACTAATCCAGGAAGGCGTCGAGCTCCTGCCCGAGGCCAGGTCTAGGTTGCCATGGCTCTCGCTCAGGTTGGTGGAGCAGACCGTCGGCGTCCTCGTAGCGGGAGCCCCGCTCGTTCCTCCGCTGGATCAGCTCGAGGATCCCGTTTTCGCGGAGGAGCCGGACGCGGTCGCCCCGTCGCTTCAGTCGCAGGGAGAACTGCCGGAGGACGACGTTCGCCCAGGTGATGACGGCCTTGACGTCCATGTCTTCGTGGATCCGTCGCTTCTTCCCGAAGCCGAAGAGCTCGTTCGTCCGCTTCCGATTCGCGAAGGCAGGACCCGTCACGACTCCACGGGCGAAGTTCGCCACGAGGTCGTCGGAGCTGACGATTCCGTCGTCTACGGCACTCGCGAAGCCCAGTCCTCGGATCAGCTCCCTGGCCAACTGGCACCGCTCCCGGAACTTCACCGACTGCATGGTATCCTCCTCGCGGTGGTTCCGGACGTCGACCAGTCCCAGGAAGCTCTTGAAGACGTCGTCGTAGAGGTAGGGCTTGAGCGCCTTGGGATCCAGCTCCTCGACCACTAGGAAGCGCTTCCACCAGAACTTGTCCAGGGCGTAGTTTTCCTCGCTCGTGGTCTTGCCCCGCTTCCTGAGCTCGCTCAGTCGCTCAAAATCGTCTAGGGTCAGTTCACCCGCGCCGACGATGCACTTGGCCTTCGTGAAGGCTGCGGGCTCCCGCTTGACCTTCTCGCCCTCAGGCAGGACGTCGACCGACCAGCCGTAGCCCTTCTCCTGAGCCAGCACTCTGAGGTAGTCCAGGAAGATCGTCGGGTGCTTGTTGAGCTTCTCCGTCGCGTTGTAGATCGAGACGGTCTTCCGCTTGGCGCCGGTATCCTCGAAGGTCATCAGGTTACCGTCCGTCCTGAGGCGATTCCTGGCGGCGAGGCCGAGGGGCTCCCGATTCAGCGCTTCCACCTCCGGGAACCGCCAGACGGAGTAGTTGGCGTTGACCAGGAAGGCCGGGTCGTTCAGGAGGACGACCTCGCCGTCGGCCACGTTCCGGCACCTCGCGAGCATCTGCAGGTACGCCCGCTGGCTGTTGCTCTTGGCGCAGAGCGTGCCGTAGATCTTCCTGACGGGCACCGTGATGTCCACGCCTGACTCCACTACGGGGCTGTAGATGAAGACGTTCGCCTCGCCGGGGGTCTCGTTGATGTTCTCGAAGACCTGGCGCTTCGTCTCCGAGCTATCCTGACCGGTGAGCTTCGCGATCTTGAGCTCAGGGAAGGCGCCCGCTAGCCAGTCGCGGAGGTCCTCCACCTGGCCGGCACCCTGGCAGGCGACGCAGATGCGGAAGCTCGGATCCTCCTCGTGGAATTTTACTACATCCTCGGCGATCTTTAGCCGGAAGGCCTCGGGGTCGCGCATCACTCGGATGGCCTTCCCCTCGGCCTTCGCGACGTTCCTGACGTAGCGAACCGAGGAGCCGTAGCTCCCCAGAAGGCTCAGCGTCCGGTCGCTCATATCGCCGTCCAGGCAGATCACCTTCGAGCTGAGTCGCAGGAGCTCGTCCAGAAACTCGAAAGTAGCGATCGCCTTACCCTCCATGGCACCCTCGTCGAGGTGAGCCAGCAGGGACTCGGACTCGTCGAGGACGATCAGGTCGTATTTGGCATCGAAGGCTCCCGTCAGCAGGTAGTCGTCGCTCTTCAGCATCACGTTCAGCAGAGAATCGAGCTGCACGATCAGCCGAGGAGCGTTCCAGACCTCGGGATCCTCGTAGCCGTCCAGGTAGTTCCGGAAGCCGAGCTCGCGGAAGTTCTTCGCGATGTCCCTCGCCAGCGACTGGCGGTAGGTCACGAAGAGCACCCGCTGGTAGCCCTGCTTCCGAATGAGCTCCCTGAGGAAGTGCGTTTTTCCGCTTCCGTATTTGCTCCGGATCGAGAGGCACTTCCCAGCCTCCACGAACTGCCTGACCTCCCGGGCGAAGATCTTCTGACCGTCGTTCCGAGGCTCGCCGGGGCGGGCCATCAGGAAGTCGGTCTCGATCTCCACGCTGGGCACCTCGGCCTGACCCTTCAGGCAGGTCAGGTTCATCCGAAGCGTGGGATGGAGCTGGTGGAAGAGCTCCGGGTTCCCCTTCTTCGCCCAAGCGATGAGGCAGTCCCCGCTGGTAGCGTAGCGACTAGCGGGGCAGGAGCCCCGCTCGTCGTCCAGCGAAGTGGAGCCCGTCGCCGAGAAGCCAAGCCACTTTCGGGCGCAGTCGCCAGGGCGGCACTTCGGCGACCGCTGACTGACGGCGCCCCAGAGCTCCAGCGGGCAGCCGATGCCCCTGAGGCAGAAGCCGAGCTTCATCCAGG
>JAIXOF010000224.1 GCA_027486935.1 Cyanobium sp. C1_MAG_00004
GAATCCTCATTAATACCCTCCTCCTGAGCGGCCTGATCAGGCCGCTGGCGGCGGTTGCTTCATCCCCCTGCGGCGGCCCAGCAGCAGTCCCATGCCGGAGCCGATCACGAACAGGGTGAGCAGCGCCAGGACCGAGGAGTACCAGGGCTGCAGATTGAGGAGGCCGAAGTTGCCCGTGTGCAGCTTCATCAGCCAGAAGGCCTCGATTCCCTGGGCCGATAGGGCGCCGTACAGGGAGCCGGAGAGCGCCGTGAGCAGCAGTGGCAGGGCTGCCAGGGGCACGAGGCTGCGGTGCACCCGGCGCATCAGGTGATGGTGCCTCACTCCTTATCCATTGCCTTGTGCAGATCCTGCATGTTGGCGCAGGGCATCCAGAGGGAGCCCATCGCAAAAGCCCCCTTGCACTTGAGTTCGGCGGCGCGTTTCTCCGCCTCCTGCTTGGTCTTGAACATGCCCTTCATGTGCGCCGCAGCGGGTGCGCTGACGAGCAGCGGAGCGAAGGTCGCCGCTACGAGGGCCGCCAGCAGAGCCCAACGGTTGGTCTGCTGGAAGGGGCCGGTGGAGTGCTGGGTCATTGAGATTGCGAGGGGATGGTCAGTGACAGAAAAGGGACTGCTGGTGTCACTTCTCCTTGGAGACGGCTTTCTCATAGACATCGAAGTTCTGGCAGGGCATCCAGTCCTTGCCCATTGCAAAGGCGCCGCTGCACTTGAGTTCCTTGGCTCGCTTTTCCGCAGCGGCCTTGCTCGGGAACATGTCGTTGGCCTGAGCGCGGGCGGCGCCGGGTGCCAGGGCAACGCCTGCCGAGAAGAGGACAGCCAGAGCGATGGGTTTCACGGAATTCCGGGAAGAAGTGCTGAATACCAGCTTAGAGTCTCCCCATAGCAGGAGAGTCAAGCCCATGGCAGCTGTTGGCATCAAGACCGGCATGAAGATCGGGGCGCTGGCCATCCGCAGTGGCCTGCCGGTCAAGACCCTGCGCTACTACGAAGACTTGGGTCTGCTGCCGGCGATCGGCCGCAGCGAAGGCGGGTACCGCCTCTTCGCCGAGGAGAGCCTGCAACGCCTGGAGTTCATCCGCCGGCTCAAGACCCTCGGGCTCAGCCTGGAGGAGATCCAGGACTGCCTGGCGGTGCACGATGCCGGTGAGCTGCCCTGCGGCGACATCCAGGTCCAGCTGGGGCGCCAGATCGAGCGGATCGATGGCCAGATCAAGGAGCTGCGGCAGCTCCGCAAGGAACTGCAGGGCCTGCTGGAGGGCTGGCAGAGCGATCCAGCCAAGGATGACGCGGTGATCTGCCCCAATCTTCACGTCTGAAGGCTGATCGTGACGTTCGGCCCATACGCAGCGAATGGGCACACCGATTCGATGAAGCCATGACCCGAATCCGTGTCCGACTCCCTGCTAAGTGCCCATGCTGAAGAAAGGCACAAGCAAGGGAGAGAACTGATGGGCCATCACCATGCCGCGTTGGACCAGAAACGTTCGGCGGCGCTCAGGCTCGCGGCCGCTGCAGGGCTGGGAGCGCTCGTTCTGTCGCTGGAGGCTCCAGCGCGCTCGGTGCCGCCCCAGGTGGTGGCCCAAGCCGGAAGCGGGATGGGAAGGGGACTAAGCGGTCCGGGGCGGATGGCGGCCCAGTCGATGGATCAGCACTTCATCGTGATGATGATTCCTCACCATGACGGGGCGATCGCCATGGCAGATCTTGCCCTCTCCCGCGCGCGCAGGCCCGAGATCAAGGAGCTGGCCCGCAGCATCAAGGCCAGCCAGAGCCAGGAGAACGCCCAGATGCGGACCTGGTACCGGCAGTGGTTTGGCGGCGATGTTCCCAGCTGGACGACCGGAGGAGCCATGGGTATGGGCGGCATGGGCATGGGTATGGGCACAAGCCTGGCCGCCCTGAAGAATGCCGCCGACTTCGATCGTGCCTTCATCGAGCAGATGATTCCGCACCACCGCATGGGCGTGATGATGGCCTCGATGGCCCAATCCAACAGCCAGCATCCGCAGCTGCGGGAGCTGCAGCAGGCCATGGTTCGGGTGCAGAGCCAGGAGATCGAACAGATGGCGCAGTGGTATCGCAGCTGGTACGGAACGTCCTGATGCCAGCCATGGATCCGTTCTTCATCCTCGACACTCCGAAATCCTTCGAGGAGGCCAGTGCCGCCCTCCAGGAGGCGGTGGTGAACCAGGGCTTCGGCGTGCTGGCCGTCCATGATCTGGGCAACACTCTGCGCAGCAAGGGCCTGCCGTTCCCGGAGCAGTGCCGCATCTTCGAGGTGTGCAACCCCCAGCAGGCCGCCGCGGTGCTCAGCACCACGATGGCGCTCAACATGGCTCTGCCCTGCCGGATCTCCGTCTACACCGAAGCCGGCCAGACCCGCCTCGGGATGATCCGCCCCGAGGCGATGCTTGCTGGCCTCTCGGCCGATCCCTCCCTGAAGGAGCTGGCACGAGCGGTGGAGGCCTCCACAACGGCGATCATCGAGGCCGCTGCGGCTTAGCTAGCGGCAGTATCTGAGCGGCTGCGAGACCAAGGAGTCTCTGGACGCTGAATTTCGGGCCAGCCGGCTGCGCTACAGGGTCTGGCAGGTGCCGGGTGGGATCACCCGCCCCTGGGACTACCGCCGGGGCCGCAGAGGCGCCGTGATCCCCGATGGCACCACAGGGGTGGTCACCGCTACCGCTGTAGGGAGATCGGCTCCTATGCCCGCGCCCAGGAACTGCTGCGCCAGGGGCACACCGATCTCGATGGCAACGGCAATGAGGAAGCCTGTGAATCATTGCGCTCACTGGGTTTCTGCAGGTACGGGAACAGGCACTCCAGCAGGCCACCGCCAGCTGAAAAGGGGCGTACTTTGAACTTGAGGGGAGGCCCGGAAGCCAACCCAGGTCCCACCCTCCAACAGAGTCCGGCCAGGGAGCACCCGAGCCGGTGCGCACAGCGGAGGTGCGCCAACGATGCGACACACAACAGGTGAACTCGATGACGCAGCGCGAGCGTCATCCCGTAGCCGCAGAGAGCGATACGCCAATTCTGATTCCCGCGTGTTGACACCCCGGGCAGCAGTACCCGGGTCGAGATCACAACCGAGAAGGTCAAGCCTTGAGCATCTCTTCTCCCAGACGTGATCTCCTTCCCTTCCCTGCCAGGCCCAAGACAGGTCATGCGTGAACCACAGACACCCGACCGGCAGTCCTTGGTGTGAGGAGGTGACCGCCGCAACCGGTGCTAAGGCGCCCCCCACGGGGCGCCTTCCTGTTGGCGAGACAATCACCAGACCACACCAGCGCTCCTCTAACCTCCCCCCGATCGCACCTGCAGATCCGCCCCTTTGAGGCAACAGACTGGCCGTTGCTGTGGGCGCTGCTGGAGCCGGTGTTCCGAGCTGGTGAAACCTTCCCCCACGACCCGGCCATCAGCGAGGCCGAGGCCCAGCTGGCCTGGGTGGAGCAGAGCCAGGCGGTGATGGTGGGTGTGGATGCGGCCGGGGCCGTGGTGGGCACCTACTACCTGAGGCCCAACTCCCTCGCGCTCGGCGCCCATGTGGTCAATGCCGGCTATGTGGTTGCCGAGCAGACGCGGCGGCTGGGGATCGGCAGCCGCCTCTGCCAGCACTCCCTGCAGGCGGCCAGGCGGCTGGGGTTCCGGGCGATGCAGTTCAACCTGGTCGTGAGCACCAACACCGCCGGCATCCGCTGCTGGCAGCGCAACGGCTTTCAGGTGGTCGGCACCCTGCCGGGGGCATTCCGCCACAGGCGGCTGGGTTACGTCGATGCCCTAGTGATGGTCCAGGGCCTGGTGGAGGGGCCGAAGCCATGAAGGTGGTGCCGCTGCGGCTGCCCCCTGGCGCCGACCTGCGTCGGGCGCTGGAGGCCTGGATGGCCGAGCAGCAGGAGCAGGCCGGCTGTGTGATCAGCGCCGTCGGCAGCCTGTCGGTGGCCCAGCTGCGCTTCGCGGGGGCGACTGAGGAAATGACAATCCACGGCGATCTGGAGATCCTCAGCCTCTCCGGCACCCTGTCGCCCGATGGCGTCCACCTGCACATCGCCATCTCAGGCAGCAGCGGCGCTGTGATCGGCGGCCACCTCTGCGTGGGCTCGCTGGTGCGCACCACCGCGGAGCTGGTGATCGGTCTTCTGCCGGAGTGGCAGTTCAGCCGGAAGCTGGATCTGGACACCGGCTACGCCGAGCTGCAGATCAAGGCTCAGCCAGAGCGGTGATCGCCCGCAGGGTCCCCAGCAAATCCGGTAGTCGCTGCTGGCTGGCTTGATCCGGCGGCAGGAACGCAGGCAGTGCCTCCAGGAAGGCAGAGGTTTTCAACAGCTCAAGGAACTGAGCCGCCAGATCATTCCTCAACTCAAGCGGGCTGAGCCTGCATTCCTCCAGCAGCGAGGCACGTCCGTCGACGACGGCCATGAGGTCCTCCAGGTCGTGACTGAAGAGAAAATTGCCCTGACCGCGACCGCGAAAGGCCTCCAGCTTGGTGGCCAGGAACACAGGTGCGGTCACGATCCGAATCGCGCAGCCACTTGGCAGCTCTTGAAGCTGGGCGGTCTCCAGGGCGAGGGGATACCAACGGTTGGAGAAGCCCAGGATCTCGCCCTGGGTAGGCATCAGATCGAGAATGAGATCGTCTGTGCACCAGCGGCACAGGGGTGCCCCTTGTCGGCTGTCTTCCTGGAAGCCCCGCTGCCGCAACTGCCTCCCCAGCTGGTGGTAGTCAGACCTGGCGATCACGCTGCAGATCACATCCACATCCTGGGTGGGCCGGATCTCTGGCATCGCCGGATCCGTGATCAACACTCCGGCCACGGCGCCGCCGACAAACACCAGTTGCTCAAGCAGCGCCTCGCCCAACTGCTCAGCCGCCCGCTCCAGCAGGGAGACGTTGGGGTCGTTGGGGTTCATGGCTGCAGCCGCTCCTCCAGCAGGGCCAGCGCCAGGGCCTGTTCCCGGGCGCTGCCGCCGCGCACCGCATCGAACAGGGCCAGCAGTTCCCCCAGGGCCGGGTTGCGCTCTGCCGCCTCAGGGACGCTGGGATACAGCGGATGGAAGGAAATGCCGCGGGCCGTTCCCTTCTTCCACGGCCATACCGGCGGTGGGTCATGGCCCGGGCGGATCTGCTCGCTGAGGGGGGAGGCGGCGTAGCCGGTGGGAACACCGCGGCTGAGCCCGCCCTGGGTGGCCGGGAAGCAGTAGCGGGCCCCGTGCTGCACGAAGGATTTCAGGGCAGCGCGAACCACGGAGGGCTTGCCAGCCTCATCCTTGATCGCCAGCCTGGCGGCCACGGCACGCTCCACCGCCGCATGGGCCTCTGAGGCCGTCAGGCCCAGCTCGGCGCCGAGGGCCGCATAGGTGGGCGCCGGGCCTGACTCCAGGGCCAGACGCAAGAGCACCACCAGATCCTGCGGGCGCAGGACGAGCTGGGGATTGGAGGGTGAGCGGGCCACGGTCGCACCAGGTCATTCGGCATTCGCGAATAGCGAATATAGAGCGTCCAGCCTGTCTGTCTCTGCGCGGCTTCAGCTTGGCGGAGCAGCCGGCGGCAGCAACCGCTCGATTGCTACCGCAGGTACACCCACCTGCTGAGCGATCAGCAGCACCAGCTGCTCCAGCCGCTCGAGACGCTGTTCAAAGGCCAGGAGCTCAGCAGTGCCTGCCTTGGACGCGGTCTTGCCAGCACCGATAGGGCTCTTGCTGCCCTTGGTGGCCTTGCTGGGCAGGGCGCTGCGCAGCGGTGGGCCATCCGGGTGGCTGAGCAGAGCATCCACCTGTTTCGCCGCCGGGCCCTTGCTGAGGCCCTTGATGCCGCGTGCCTTGCAGAGGCTCCAGAGGACAGCGACGGACAAGCGCTCCAGCTCCTCGCGGCTGGCCGGGGCGTCACCAGCCAGCAGCACGGCGGGCTGGTCGCTGGCTCGCCTGGGGTCACCAAGCTCCTCCTGCAGTCCGCGGTAGAGGCGGGCATCGGACTGGGCCAGGTCCCGCAACGTGGCCCGCAGGGTGTCAGTGAGTTGTCCCATCGGCCTTAACCTCCTGGGCCTGCTGGGCCGCTGGGCTGTCCACGATCTCCACCTTGGCGGGCACAGACAGTTCTGGCTGGTTCACGGGGCCGCCATGGCCATTGCCTCCCAGGCTGAGCGGCGGCAGACCCAGCTCGCCGGCTCCCTCCTCCTCGCTGCCCGCGCCCTCGCCGCCCGCGCTGTCATCCACCTCGCCGCCCTCCGTCTCCACAAAGGCCGCCGCCTCGTCCAGGTCCAGGTCCA
>JAIXOF010000238.1 GCA_027486935.1 Cyanobium sp. C1_MAG_00004
TCACCAGCTCGGTGCAGGCGTTCACGGAGCTGCCGACGATTGCGCCCGAGGGCTATCAGGTCGAGGTGGTCGGCGACCCTGGCAACAAGTTCGATGGCTACTACGTCAAGTTTGTGCCTCGCACCGGTGCCGGGACTTTTGGCGAGGGGGCCTGGCAAGAGACGGTTAGCCCTGGGGTCGAATACAAGCTGAACGCCGGGACCATGCCGCATCTGCTGGTGCGGCTGCCGAGCGGGAGTTTCTACTTCGGTCCCGCCAACGGCACCACCCAGGGCGGCGTCGTCATTCCCAGCTGGGGAGAGCGCACCGCCGGCGACTACGACACGGCGCCCGATCCGAGCTTCATCGGCTACCCGATCCAGGACGTCTTTATCTACAAGAACCGGCTGGGGTTCCTGGCGGACGAGAACGTCATCCTGAGCCGGACGCGGGACTTCTTCGAGTTCTTCCCGGAGACGGTGACGGCGGTGCTCGACACCGACCCGATCGACCTGACGGCCAGCAACAACCGGGTGTCGGTGCTGCGCTACGCCATCCCCTACCAGGACGAGCTGATCATCTTCAGCGACCAGATCCAGTTCCGCTTCAACGCGGCCGAGACGGTCCTGACCCCATCGAGCGCCGTGATCACGGTGCTGACGCAGTACGAGATCGACCCCAACTGCCGGCCGATCCCGGTGCAGGGAACGATCATCTTCTGCCAAGCAAACGGGCAGTGGAGCCAGTTCCGCGAGTTCAGTGTCCGCGGTGCGGGAACTGCACTGGTGGCCGACGCTTCGGACCTGACTGGCTATGTCAGCAGCTACATCCCGGCCGAGGTGTTCAAGCTGACGGCCAACGACACCGGCAACAGCTGGTTCGCGGTCTCGAGCAAGAGCGGCTTTGCCGACCGCATCTACGTCTACAAGTATTTCTACCGGAACACTGGTGGCGGGGCCGAGCGGGCGCAGAGCAGCTGGAGCCACTGGCAGCTGACTGGCGCGGACAAGATCCTGTCGATCCTGTGCGTGCAGGAGGTGATGTATCTGCTGGTCGAGTACGGCAGCCAGGTGTGGCTCGAGAAGATGCGGGTCTCTGACCGGCTCAGCGACGTCACTCCCGACCCGTATCCGCTGCTGCTGGACCGCCGGGTGTCCACCACCACGGACACCCCGGCCGCGATCCGGGTGGCGTCAGGCGCCTACAACGCGACCACCAAGCAAACCACCTGGACCCTGCCCTACACGATTGCTGCGCCAACGCAGGCCTGGTCGGGCTACGGAGCCACCACCAACGGCGGGGTCCTGCTGGGAACGGCAACCAGCGGGAACACAATCACGGCCAACGGGGACTGGTCAGGCAAGCCGATCTTCTTTGGCGAGCTCTACGACTTCGTCTACCGCTTCACGCGGTTCAAGCTCTACAAGGACGTCGGTGGCGGCAAGGCCGCGGCCAACGTCGAACGCACCCAGGTGCGTCACGCCAAGCTCCGCTACCACGAGACCTCGTACTTCGAGGCCCGGGTGTTGGCTGAGCGCCGTGACATGGCTGTCTACAAGTTCGACGGCACGGTGCTGGGCAGCCGCAATTCAAGCCTGGGCAGCGCCATGCCAGGCGGGTACGACCCCGAGACGGCCCGGTATTTCGAGGGGGTGTTCCAGATCCCGATCGCTAGCAAGGGCGAGAACTGCATCGTCGAGCTCCACAACGCCACAGTTCACCCGTGCAAGTTCAGCACTTGCGAGTGGGTGGGCCTGGTCACAAGTCAAGCCAGGAGCCTGCAATGAAGTGGTCTGAACCCACATCTGCAAGGGTGCAGCACATCGCCATCCACTTGCGCTATCAAGATGAGCTCGAGGTCCTCTACAGCCATGGCCTGGCCGGCAAAGACGCGGTTGAGAGGAGCTGGAAAAACAGCGCAATTTGTCGTTGCATAGATGGAGATGACGGGAGGCCAGTGGGCATCTGCGGCGTGAACGGCTCAGCGATCTGGTTGCTCGGCACAGACGGGCTGCTGGCAACGCCAAGCCACCGCCGGCAGTTCATTCGCGGCGGCCGTGAGTGGGTCGATGGCCTGCTGGCTGGCGGCCACGACTTCTTGGAGAACTGGGCCCTGGCATCGAACAGGGCAACGCTGCGGTGGTTGACGCATCTGGGCTTCCAGATCGACACCCCTCAACCCAGGGGGCGTAGTGCGCAGCTGTTCTGCCACTTCTGGAGGGCAGCCTGATGGTGGTGATCGATCCAATCTCCCTTGCCTTTGGCGCCGCCAACATGGGCATGGGGATCCTGGGCGGCATGGCCTCTCAGGCCGCGCAGCAACAGGACTACGTCAATCAACGGGCCTTCCAGGACGCGAACAACAAGTTCGCCATCTGGCAGGCCGGTTTTAACGCCAGGGTCAATGATGCAAATAACCAGTACAAGTACTGGGCCGATACGGTCAATTACAACCAGAGCCTTGCTTACACCAACGCGCTCAGAAATGTTGAGCTTGTAAAGGCTGCTCGACAGGCAGACGTCGTTGGCCAGACAAGGGCAGCTGCAGGGTCCAGCTATTTGCTTGATTCTGAAGCGATTAGCCAGCAGTTTGCTGAATCCTCGATGCAGGAAGCTGTGGCGATGCAGCAGTATCGCTGGAGAGCGCTGCAGTCTCGCGCATCTGTTCAAGCACTTAACCAGGAAGGCCAGAGCGTTGATCGCCTTGTCAATGACTATGCAAGGCAGCTCGGCGACTACGAAACGCTGCAGGCCATCAATCAGGGCATCCGTGGTCGGCAGTACTCACGTGAGCAAGCAGGCCGCGTGGCGCAGTACCTCAGCCAATGGAATAGCCAGCAGTTCTACGAAGAGCAGGGCTACATCGACCCGATCGCGCCTTTTGCACCGCTGCCCACGCTGATGCAGCCAGGCGGCCCGACGATGACTGGGTCGCCACCCAGTGCTGCTGCAGGCGCTCTCAACATCGGCACCGCGGTACTGGGTGGGGTCAACAGCGTCTTCTCGATGCAGAACACGCTCAACTCTTTGAAGATCCCCAGCAGTAGCTCGGGATCCGGCACACCAAAGGGGGTTTAAGTCATGGCAGAACGTCTTCCATTTGGAGAGGTCCGGCCAGGCGCCAGGCCCATCAATGCCTTTATTCAGCCAGCGCAGTTCAACACGGCTTCTGCGGCACGGCCCGACCAGCTCGGGAACCCTCAGGGCATTGTCACGCTGCAACAAGCTCGCACGCCAGATGTGCGGGGTTACAACCAGTTTGAGCAAATTGCTGAGGCCCTAGCGCCATTCAGCAAAAACCTGTCCTCCTTGATGGAGAGAGGGCTGGTCTCCTACGCCAAAGGCAAGATTGATGAGGGCTACGCCTATCAACTGAAACAGCTAGAAAACGAGAAGGCCAAGGCGACTCTCAGCCTGCAGGTTCAATCAGAGCAAGGTGCTGCCAACGCTGCGGGAACAATTGCCAGGCTGCAGAAGGTGGATCCTGCGGCAGCTCAACTGCTGGATGAATCCAACCCTTGGAAATTGATCGGGCGACGTCGGGCTCTGGCTCAGTGGGCTGGCGCGGAGATCGAGAACTCGCTCGAAAACGACCTGACTACGAATGCTGGCCTGCTTGGCACGCTCAAGCCGGAGAGCCCCGAGCTCACCAAGCGGCAGGTGCAACTTACCTCCCAGGTGCTGGGCCGTTTCCAGCTCAGTGGCGATGAGCCGGAGGTGCAGTTTTATGTCACCCCAAGGCTCAATAAAGCCTGGGATTCCTACAGAGAAAAGCAGCGAAAGTTCTACAGCGATGCAGTTGAGGAATCGACTCGCAGCAGCACGGTTGCAGCAACGGCTGCAACGGTGGAAGAGATGCTCACCAAGGGCGTCACCATCAACGGTGTCATCTACAAGAAAGGCTCGCCGGAGTGGATTCAATACGGCGGCGCTGCGCTGACGTATGGCCTAGATCAACAGTTGCGGCTGTTGGCTCCCGATGCCCGCAAGCGAACGGTGCAGTTCCTGCGTGAGCAGATCATCGGCACCTTTGGCAGCGACCCGGTGGCAGCTTCGCTGCTGCAAAACATTCGCGCCGGCGACCCATCAGTTCCCTACGAGAAGCGTCCCACCTGGGGGGCAATGGCCCCGCTAGAGACGCTTGAGCTTCAGGTTCGTGGCCAGGAGGCAGTTCAGAAGACTCACGACCTCCAGCAGAAGAGTGTTGAGCAGCAGCTCGATCGGCTTTGGTACGCCGGGCCGGGGGGGCTGGATCCTGCGGACCCGGCTTACCCGTCCGCGGTCCTGAAGTTTCGCAACCAGGCCCTAGGCATGGGGTACCTCACCCCTGAGGAATACATCTCGAGGCGGGCCAAGGATCAAAGCTCGTTTACCCAGGTTGTTCGCCCTCCTGATCCGTTTGTGGTGGACGACTTCATCGTGCGGCTCGAGCAGTTGCCGCCAAGCGCGTGGACCGACGACCCCAATGCTTACCAGAACGCACTGCAGCAGGCCCGGCAGATTGCCAGCCAAAACCCCACACCCGAAGGGCGGCGGGAGGACTACCAACGCATGGTGGCGGCGGCCAATAAAGCGCGTGAGTCGGCCGGTGAGTTCGATACAGGCGTGAAAGAGAAGGTCACTGCGGCGGTGTTGCAGGACCTCGACAGCCAGGCCGTGCGCGAGATCAAAAGCCAGCAGAAGGTGAACGGCCGCAGCGGGGATGCTCTGGCGCAGGTGGTTGCTCAGCAGCTTTCAGGTGGCGCTACAGCCACGGCAGCAATCTCAGCGGCGTACCAGAACACCAAGCTCACCGCTGCCGCCAACCGGCTTACCAATCTCTACGAGCGGGCGCTGTCCACGGCCATCCGCAACTGGAAAGCAGAGCACCCTGGCCAAGTGATGAGCCCAGCGGCTCGCAGCGTGGTGACGAGCGAGGCCGAAGCCGCGGTCCGCAAATCGCCCGAGTGGGCCAAGACGATGACTGACCTCACAGGTCGCAAGCCTGGAGAAGTGGGCCCGGGCGGCAAGGTCGGGACGGATCCAAAGGCGGCTCGCGGGGTGCCTCAGGCCGGCGCCAAAACGCTCTCCGACGAGACGATCCGCACCTACCAGCAAAGGCCAGTGATGGATGGCCGGTGGTTGCGCTCAGAGCTTGTGAAGCTGCAGGGCAACAAGCCGGTGAGCCCTGAGCTTTACAACCTGGCCAAGCGGGCCAACACCAGCACCTTTCGCTATTTGCTCGAGCAGCTTCGGTTCTATCCCGGGCTTGATCCAAGCGGCGACGCAAAACGCTGGCTGCAAGAGAAGGTCAAACAACAGCGAGCAAACAACACGGTCTCCAGCAATCAGCTGCCCAGCTTCCAGGGCACAGGGATGGGGATGGTGCCTCTTGGCTACAACCCGCTGCGGCCTGGCGGCTGGCTGATGCGGCTGCTGACTCCCCCAGCCGCGGCCGGCACTCTGCCGCCTGCCTACATGCCCCGAACTGATGGGCAAGCACTGATGCCTATTGGAGGGAGTGGCATGAACGGCCTTTTGGGATTGATCCGCAGCGGTGAAGGGGGCTGGAACTCCGTCAACCGCGGCATCGCCGGTGACTCGCCTGGCGGCATTGGCAACATCACTTCGCGCACAATCGGCTCTCTTGAGCAGATGCAGTCGAAAGGGCAGGTCTTTGCTGTTGGGGCCTACCAATTCACCCCTGGAGTGCTGGCCCGAGCTCGCCGCGAATCAGGCCTTTCTCCTGACGCACCATTCACGCCTGAGAACCAGAACCGGCTGGCAATGGCGCTGATCGTCGGCAGCAAACGACCGGCGCTGGCGAAGTACGTCACTGGCAGGGGAAGCGACCTTGACGCGGCCCACTGGGACATTGCCCGCGAGTGGGCTGCGCTGCAGGCGCCAAACGGAAGGGGGGTCTACGACGGCGACAAAGGCGGCAACAGGGCAAGCATCCCGGCCAGCCGGGTGAGGGCAATGCTCGAGCAAGCCCGACGCGAATACCTGTCCCGGCAGCAGAGGAGCTGACCAATGCCCGCTTTCAACCTTGCCCCGATTGACGACGACTCGGCGTTTGATCCGGTGATCCCTGCCGCGCCATCCCCTGCGCAGGGCGGTGGCGGCGGAGAAGCTCGGCCGCGCAAACCCGCGACCAGAGCCGAAACCAACCAGCGCATCGAACAGGCCGCTGGGCCGTTGAAGCCGTTGGCTCAGTTCATGAATGCTCTGGCCTCACCCGATACGAAAGCTGGGCTTGTTGTGGCGCCGATCAATGCGGTCAGCAAACTCGGCAACGCTTTTGGAGATTGGGTGCAGCGCAAACCAATTGATAGCCGCGACGCATGGAAGATTCCCGATGCGGCAGCCAGGGCGCTCAATCCGTTTCGCATCGGACCAACCTACGGAGAAGTGACCCCGGCCGATGAAGCCGGGATGCAACTCGGCGGCGCGATCGGTGGAGAGATTGCTGGTGCGATCACTGGGACCACAGTGTTGCGGCGGCTGGGCCAGGCGGTGCAACTCAAACGCGCTGCTGACGCGCTCAAAGCCACCCGAGCGGTCCGCGGCCTGGCGGTGGCCCAACGAGCCAACCCTGTCTTGCGAGCTGGCGTGAGCGTCACCCAGAAGGTGGGCGAGGCCCTGGTGGGCACCACCATGGCGGCGCCGTTCATCGACATGGATCAGAACCTCGCCAACGTCGGCGACGCGTTTGGACTGAGGCTGCCGGGCCGGGCAGAAGAAACCGACGACTACCTGACTCGCTTTGGCAAGGGCCTGCTGGTGGAGGGCATCGCCGCACCACTTGGGGTGATCGGTGCCGCCAGCATGGTTCCGGGCCTACGCAAGATGATGTTCGGCGGGTCCACCTTCCTTGATGACCTGGCTGACGCTGAGCTAGCCCCCTACATGTATCGGGGCACAGATGCCCCGCAATTGCAGCCAGGAGCCGAAATCCCTCAACTGCCGAGCACACAGATGCAGGCAGCAGCAGACGGCAGCCCAATCACACCAGCTCGAATTGACCTCGAGACCCCAGGCGGCCCTCTGCCTGCAGCTGGTGCACCCGATGCTCCTGGCCTGCCTCCGTATCAGCCAGGCGGTGCGCTGGTTCCGACAACCCCGAACGGCAGCGCGATCGAGCGCTACCTCGACGAGAGCGTTCAGATTCGCCAAGTCGAGGAACAGCGCCAGCGCCTGATGTCGGCCGGGCTGGTTGAGCAAGGCGAAGCAGGCCAGCTTGCGCTGAAGGTGGACACCGGCAACCCCGAGGCCAGGTTCGAGATCGAGCAGCTGCAGCAGCAGCGCGGCCGATTGGTGGCACAGGTGGCCGCGGCCGACCCGCAAACCACTGAGCAATTGATGCAGCAGATCGATCAGATCGATCAGCAGGTGGCAGACCTGAACCTTTCCGGCACCACCGAAAGGTTTCTGGCACCACGTGGCAGCCGTCAGGGGGAGCTGAACCTCGACACCAGGCCAGAGATCGACACGTATTTGGCCCAGCTCGACGAGCTCGACGATGCCCAGCTGCGTGAGATTCACGCGCGGGTGTGGCGCGAGGCCGGCGAAGCTCGCAACGCCGAAGAAATGGCTATCGCAGAGCAGCGAATTGCCGAGCTGAACCAGCGGTTGGCCGACATCGATGCGCGGCAAGCAGATGGAACGATTACGCCACGTGGCGCCAAAGGCCAAATCACCCGCGTGCAGCGCGAGCTGCAGACTGCACAGCAGCAGCTGCAAACGGTGCAGCAGAGGCTGCAGGCACCAGAAACGCTGGTGGGCCAACAGCTGGAAATGAACCTGCCGCAGCAGCTGGGCCTCGACCTAGCGCCAGATGTGCAGCTCCCTCCAATTCCCCAGGCCATTCAGCGCGGGACAGAGTTTGGCTACCAGACCCCCAACGACTACCGGACTGCGCTTCAGGCGTGGCCGCGGGATCTGCTTCGCCGCTTGGCAATGCCGGACTCTTCCCCAGAGGTGGCAGCACTGGTCAAAGCCCGCACTGGCCGGCGCGTGTGGCAGGCCAAGAAGCAGGACATCATCGATGCCCTTGTGGAGCTCAGTGAACGGCGCGGCAGCTATCTGCCGCCGACCCCTGAACAGCTGTCCATGCCGTTGACGACCAACATGGCCGGCGTCGGCGATGCGCCATTGCTTGATGTTCCCGCTGACCTGAACACGACATCGCCAATGGGGCGGATTGTGGATGCCGATGGCAATGAGATCACCGTGCCTCTGGCCGAGTACAGGCCACGGGGGATGGATGCTGAGACACGCGAACGGCTGAAGATGCAGATCTTGCGTCGCGCAATTGACAACGGCGAAGTGCAAGCACCGGTCACCCCGATCCCGAAGCGGCCGGCTGAACCCGAGTTTTTCAAACAGCAGAACTTCATCGATGAGCTATTGAGCGACGAAACGGGCCAGATGGCCCTGATGTTCAACAACGATGCTCTGCCCATCTACAAGGCAAGCGGGAAAAATGCTGATGCGTTGATCGATGAGATGCGTCTTCGCTTCGAGTACAACCTGCTCGATGCGAAAGCAATGCAAGCGCAGAAGGATGCGCTGATGGCCGCCTACGGGTGGGATGGCCTGAGCTGGGAAGAGAAGAAGCGACTGGGGCTGATGGGCCGCGGCATGTTCCGAATGTCATCCGAAGACCTGTCTGCCCCCAGGGATACGTTCCGGCAGCCAACTCCCCAGTACGACCCTGAGCTTCCGATCACCGGCGAGCGCACTCCCCAGCCGTATCGCGGGGAGGGATCGGACCAGGCCGGGGCAACGCCACAGTTCACTCCAGAACTGCAGCCCAAGCCTGAGCGGAAGCCGGCGGTCTATGACACCAAGAGTGTGATGGCCAGCATCAACGGCGAGGCCGTTGTTGTCCCGAAAGAGGCCGTGCCTTCTCCGCCCAAAACCAAGGGCAAAGGCAAGGCCAAGCCCACCACGGCCGAGGCCAAGGCTGCCCAGCAAGCCCTGGCCGACATCCCCAAGGCGCGAGCTGAGCTCGCCAAGCAGCTGGAGGAGCTGCGCAAAAAATCCCAAGGAGGCTCCTGCTGATGGCTGACTGCAACAACCTCGCCCAACAGATCGACGAAATCGAGGCGAAGCTCAAGCAACTGGATGACATGGAGGCCGCTGCCAGGGCCATTCTTGACCTGGAAGAGCTGCCTGCTGCTGGCAAGAGCGTGGCCAGGCTGCGCACCTATACCGGCCAAGAGATTGGTGTCTCCCAAGAGGCCTGGATCAAACAGGCCGAAACGGATCTGATTGCCAAGGGCGACAGAACGGTGAAGGACCTGGTGGAAATGGGGTTCCGCGACCAGGAGGGGCCTTCAGGATCCAGCGGTCGAATGATCAACTACCGCCAGTACGGGGTGGATTACAGCGAGCTCCCTCCTGAGCTCGAGAACGTCAACGCTCTGCTGGAAGTTATGGGCCTGCAGCGGGCCAACACAACCAAGGGCGTGGAGCTCAAGCAGCGCTTCAGCGAGTCTGTGGCGATGCGCAGTTTGATGCGCATCGCTCAGGAGTTTGGTGGCGATGCCCGCGAGGTGGCAACCGCCTTGGGGCGCCGGCTCAAAGGGATCGACAGGCTGCCGGCATCTGTGGTGCAGGTGGCCAAGGCCCGCTGGGATTCGGTGAGCCAATACGCCGACAAGCTGGAAGAGGTAGCCAATGTCCTGGAGGTTGGGGCTCTGACAGAAGAACTGCGGCTTCAGCTGGGCAATGCAGCGCAGTGGGCGCATTTCTTTGAGAACCTCGACAGCGCGGTCCGTCGCCGCTTGGGCCAAGCCTTCCGCGGCCTGCAGTTTGACTTCCGCGGCACCGAGATGGATCTGATCGTGCCCGACGCCAACTGGGCACGTCTGACGATGGCCGACATCAAAGGCGAGACCCTGCTTGGCCAGACCCTGGAACACGTCGAGAAAGGTGACTTCCTGAAGCTGCGGCAATTGGCAGCAGTGGCTCGAACCAACAAGCTCACCCGCACCAACATGAATCAGGGGCGCTTGATGTCGCAGATCGCCCTGCTCAACAACTTTCGGCGCAACAACATGCTGCTGTCGCCGGGCACCTGGTTGGCCCGGAACCCGGTAAGCGGGGCGCTGGTGACCTTTCACCACGGCCTAGAAGACATCTTTGAGGGCGGGCTGCGCGTCGGCGCGATGGAAGGCTTAAAGGCCGCGGCTTTTGCCAACCGCGCCACGCTCGACGCTTGGCAGATGGCTTGGAAAAACGCCACCACCTACCTGGGAACTGGCAAGGCGCGAATGGGGTTGGAGAACGCCATGGAAGTGGCGCCTGATCTGATCGAGAACGAAAAGCAGCAAATCGTCGATGCCCTCACCACTGGCTTTGCGCTGCTGCAAGACCACACTTACTGGCGCAACACCGTGGGGGCTGGCCCGGCGGTGACGCTGATGAATGTGCTCAACGCTGCCACCAGCCTGACCCTTGGCAAGTTGGGCGAGCGCTTCCTTGGCTGGGATGGCGGTTATCTGCCTGCTTTCCGGCTGCTAGGCGCTGGCGACGAGGCAGTCAGGACCATGGCTTACGCATGGAAGGTGAACCACGAGGCTTACCTGCGGGCGGCGCAAGAGGGCGCTGAGACTGTGGACAGCGCTGGTCGGCGGATGGGTTCCGACTGGATCACTCAGCGTGCCGAACAAATGGCCGAGGGCTCCCTGTTTACCGGCTACATGAGCCAGGAGGACCTGGTGAAGTTTCGCCGCGAGCGCGGCATCCCAATGGGCGATGAACTCCCCGATGACGTGCTGCGGTTGCAGGCCTTCAACGACCTGAAGGGCGTGCCAAGGGCCGACACCGAGTTGGGCGCCATGGGCCTGCAACGAGCGGCCGACGTCACCTTCACCAACACAATCAAGGACCCGATCATTCAGGGCCTCGGTCTGACTCGACAGAACGCGCTGGTGGCATGGCAGCTGCCGTTCTTCAAGAGTCCGCTCAACTCCTTGCTGTGGAGCATCGATCGCACGGTGGTCCCTTCAGTGGTGAAGGCCCTTGGCGCACAAATGGAAAATGCGGCGCCTGAGGTGCTGGCCCAGGCCAGGGCCCAGGCGATCGTGTCATTGGGCTTCTTTACCGCCGGCAGTGCTCTGATTGCCAGTGGCGGCTTCGTTGGGGGTGGGCCATCCGACCCCATGGAGTACGACCGCTGGCGAAAGCTCAACACGCCCTACAGCTTCCAGCTCAACGGGAAAGTGATCCCGGCAGCC
The DNA here is from genome assembly GCA_027486935.1 of Cyanobium sp. C1_MAG_00004. Classification (GTDB taxonomy): domain Bacteria; phylum Cyanobacteriota; class Cyanobacteriia; order PCC-6307; family Cyanobiaceae; genus RGUW01. The sequence goes on from JAIXOF010000238.1 coordinate 11,205, forward strand.
AGGTTCCGGCTTGGCGGGATCGATCCCATCGACATTCTTGGCCTCTACGCCGACATCCAGCAGCTGGTGCTCGAGGAAGGGATCAGCGAGGGCGACGGCACTAAGGCGCTGCAGGGCCTGGCGACAGCCCTGGCTCGAATGTTCAACAACAAGGCGAGCCTGCTGAACACCACCACGGTGCTCAATGCCATGACCCAGCCAGACCGCGCTGACATGGCCGACATCCTGGCCACCCAGATGGGCGGGATCATGCCGCTTTCTGGCTTGCTGTCGATGGTGGCTCGCGCGGGCCGCGATGCTTTGCAGGCCACCGACCGTCGCCGCTTCCTTTCCGCTGACGAAAAGAAGGCGCTGGAGATGGATCCGATCTACATCGAACACATCGCGCCGGTGATGGAGTTCCTGCAAAAAGTGGGCGAGAAAGTGGCTCGGCCGATCCCTGGGCTCAACCAGGTGCTTAGGGCTCCCGAGCGCGACGACTGGTTGGGCAGTGAAATCAAGCGACCCTTTGGCATCCCGGCCGAAGCAGTGATCCCTTTCATGCCGGTGATCCAACCCCAGGACAGCCTTTACCAGTGGTTGCTTGATGCAGGGCTGACAACCAAGCCAAGGCCCAACGGCCAGGTGGCACTGCCGAGCCCTGACGGCTCGGGCGACGTCGGTCTCACCATGACGAACGAGGAGGAGAAGTTCTACCGGGTGCAGATGCGCAGCATCAAAGCAGAGATTCCGGCAGCGCAGATGCTGGGCCGCGACCCCTACATGCCAATTGACACCTTCATCCAGGGCCGCGACATGCGGAGTGCACTGCGGGCGTTGAAAAACAACCCTGGCTACCAAAAGCTGCTGGCGAACGATCCGATGGGACCTGACCAGCGGGTCAACCCGGCGAAGTTTTCGGTGCGCAAGGAGAGCGAGCTCTACCGCCCCATCCAGGACATCATCGACTACTACGACCGGGCGGCGCTGATTCAACTGCTGACCAACGAAGACCCAGTGGCGCAGGGCTTTGCCAAGCGCTACGGAGCAATGGTGAAGTACCGCTCAAACCAGCTGCGCACACGGATGGAGGAACTGTCCGGCCTGGGAGTTGGACGGCAGTAGCAGCTCCCTTAGCATGAAGTCTGCAGTAGTGCAGACCTCACGTGCCTCTCTCCTACGCGCAATACGCGGGCAACGGGTCCACGACGACCTTCTCGGTCCCGTTCCCCTATCTGCTGAAGGCGCACGTGAAGCTCTACACGGGCTTCAGCATCCTCAGCGGCACCTACACCAGTTTGCTGGTGGATGGCACGGATTACACCTGGACGAGTTCTACACAGGTGCAGTTGTCGGTCGCCCCGGCCAACGGGGTGACACTGACTGTCCTCAGAGACACGCCTGATAGTTCGCAGCTGGTGCCGTGGCAAGACGGCTCGAACCTCATCGCCGAAGACCTCAACATTGCTGACCTACAGAACCTGTACGTCGTCCAGGAGCAGCAGGACCGCAACGACGCAGGGATCACGCAGTCAACGGCCGCGGCTGCTGCAGCGACCGCTGCCACCACGGCTGCCAACACTGCAACCAGCACGGCCAACGCTGCCACCTCGACAGCCAACACGGCTCTCAGCACAGCCAACACAGCGCTGAGCACGGCCAACACGGCCAGCACCAACGCATCTGCGGCAGTCAGCACGGCCAACACGGCGAGCAGCAATGCCTCAGCCGCTGTGACGACCGCCAACGCAGCCAGCGCTACGGCCAACACTGCTAGCACCAACGCCAGCAACGCGGTCACAACGGCCAACGCAGCCAGCGCTGCTGCTGCCTCCGCAACGACCACGGCCAACACCGCCGCAAGCAATGCTTCGACAGCGCTGAGCACGGCCAACACGGCCAGCAGCAATGCCGCTGCAGCGGTCAGCACGGCCAACACCGCCAGCACCAATGCGAGCAACGCGGTTTCAACGGCCAACACGGCCAGCAGCAATGCCTCAACGGCCCTGAGCACCGCCAACACGGCCGCTTCCAATGCTTCAACGGCGCTCAGCAATTCAACTGCAGCCGTGAGCACGGCAAACAGCGCAGCTGCGGCAGTCGCGGCCGCAATTTTTTACACACCTGTCATTGATCTTGCAGCTCTTGGCGCTTTGACGCCAGCCAATGGTGATTACTACGAGCTGCAGAACTCAACGGGGGCAGAAGTCAGCCCATTAATTGTTAGCGTACCTGTCGGTCTTGTCGGCGCTGCCGGCATCACCATGAGGCTGAGGTACGACAGCCCGCCAGGCAAGCATGTGTTTCTTGGCTATTACGCCAATGATTCAGAAACTCGCTACGCCAAACTTAGCGATGCTCGGCTTTCAGATGCAAGAACACCAACTGACGGTTCGGTAACGAATGCAAAGGTTGCTGCTGGGGCTGGAATTGACCCCAGCAA
>JAIXOF010000178.1 GCA_027486935.1 Cyanobium sp. C1_MAG_00004
AGCACCCGCGCGAGCTTCTGGCGCCAGAGCGTCAACCGCACCTGAACCGGTGCAGGGGCCCGCAACGGCGGTTCACCGTTCTGCAGCAACCGGTCCCAGTGCTGGTTGATGGCCGCCAGGGCCCGATGCCAACGCTGCTGCAGGCGTGCTTCGCCCAGGTCGTCGAGCAGCTGCTGCAGGGCCGCCGGCTCGGCCTGCCAGCCCCGCGGATCGGCCACCGCGGCGGCGATGCGTTCCACATCGGCACCCAGGGTGCCCTGGCCCAATTGGTGGCCCAGCACCCCGGGATCGAGGCAGTCGGCCAGGGCGTGGTTGAGGCTGCTGAACACAACGCAGCCGCAGGCCAGGGCCTCGATCGGCGGCAGCCCGAAGCCCTCGCTGACGCCGCGGCCGCGCCAGTAATCGGCCGAGTCGTAGAGCACCACCGCTGCGCTGTTGAACAGGGCAACCAGATCGTCGACCCAACCGTTCTGCACTTCGACGGTGAGGCCGCGGGCCCGCAGGGCCGGCACCAACTGCTCGAGCACGTAGGCGCTGCATTTGCGCTGCTGCACCAGCACATCGATCGGCCGTCGCCCACTGGCGTGGCTGCGCGCTCCCCGTTCAATCCACTGCGGCTCGAGCGCATTGGGCACCAGCATCAGCGGGCTGCGCGGGGCCCGATCGCCCCAGTAGCCCAGGGTGTTGCGGCTCACCGCCAGCACCGGCACCCCGGGCGGCAGGTCAAAGCCATAGCCACTGCTGTGGGCGTGATAGGCCACCGGCCTGCCCTTGAGGCGCCGCAGCAAGCGCGGCACATCAAAGCCCCAGCTCACCACCCACAGGGCGCGGTTGGCCTCAACACCACTGACGGGCTCGGCGCGCAAGAGGTCATCCAGAAACGGATGCTCGTCCTGCCGCTCGCGGTAGGTGACCACCTCGGTGGGCGCCAGGGCTGACACCAGCCGGGCGGTCTGCAGCTCCACCGACAGGCCGCCGCAACGAAAGCGGCGACCGGTGCCGGGGACCAGAAAACGAAGATCGCGCAAGAGCGAACCCCTGCTCAGGCAGCAACCGCTTCGGTGCTTCCGGCCCGCTGCCGGCGGGTCAGGAAGCCGAACAGCACCTTGCCGATGGCGGCGACCAGGTTGCCTTCCAGCTCCTGGAACATCTTCATGTTCAGGTGGAAGGCATGGTTGGCCTCTTCAACGATGCGATCAGCCATCCCCTGATCGATCGGCAGGTTGTCAAGGGTGCTGCGGTAATTGGCCTTGAAGCCCTTCTCGTCAGGAATGGCGTCAAATTCGTAGAAGCGCAGGCCGTCGTGCTCGCCCAGGCTCATCGCCTTCTGGGCGATGTTCTTGAGAATCTGGCCGCCGCTCAGATCGCCGATGTAACGGGTGTAGTGGTGTCCCACCAGCAGCTCAGGGGCTTCAGCCGCCACCTGATGAATGCGGGCCACATACTCCTGGGCCGCCGGAGTGGCCTTGGCGGTGCTGCGCCAGTTGTCGCCGAAATAAAAGGCCAAGTCCTGTTCCAGGCTCTCGCGGCGGTTGAGCTCCGGGAAACCGACCGGACCCACCACCGGATGACCGGCCGCACGCAGCTTGCCGATCTCCTCTTCCATCGCCAGATAGACAAAGTAGAGATCCGCCACCAGGGTGCGGTAGCTGGCCTTGTCGACCACCCCCTTCAGAAAGCAGCTGACGAAGCCGGTGTTCTCGGCCATCGTGTGGGACTTCTTGGTTCCCTCGCGCAGCTGGGAGGCCAGGGCGACAGCCATGGTGAGGACGCAGGTGCAGGCAGAGCGGTCAAATTAGGCGCCCCGTCGGGCCCGCCGAGCCCCTTGGTTGCGAAGGGTAAAGCTGCCCTTCTGCCACGCCCCCCCGAGACCACACCAAATCCACCCCGTGCCCCATGGGCTACCCGGGCTACCTGGGCTAGCTGGGCCACCTGCCTGGGCCACCTGTACTCCTTCGGGCGCTGCCGTGCTCTTCCCAGGCCTATGCCGATCTCGGCACGACTGCATCACGGCACATCTGCATCTCGGCACGTGCGCATCACGGCATGGCTGCATCACGACACCCATGCATCTCGGCACGCGTGCATCAGGGCATGGAGATCGCCATAGGGCTTGGAGAAACAAGGGGCAGGACGCGAGCCAGGCAAACCAACGAACCCGAGCCCAGCAGACAGACGCAACAAAGCCGAATCAGCGCCGAATCAGCGACCCAACAACGACACAACGGCAAAGGGGTGTTCAGGCGGCCTGGTCCCGGGCATCGTCGTCGGCTGAACCGGGTTCGGCGCATGCCAGCCGACCATCGAACAGGGCAAACAGTTCGCGGCAGACCTGCTGAAGGCGCGCGACGACCTCGGGCTGGGGCAGATGGGAACCGCTGGGCTGCCAGTCGCCAACGGTGGCCAGGCGCCAGCGCTCTGATTCGTAAGTGAGGCCGCGGATCACCACCCCCAGCAACCGGGGTCGCCCGGTGGACGCGGCACCGCCGGGGGGGGCCTGCGCCTGCGGTGCCCCCTGCGCCTGCGGTGCCCGCTCGAGCCGCAGCTGCACCAGCATCGAGCGGCACTGGTTGCGGGGATTCCAGCCCGGGAAGTGAAACGACAGGTCGACGCTCTCGGCCTCGGCCCAGGCCCGGGTCAGGGGGTCATCGCGCCAGGGGGTCAGGTTGGCGCGGGCATCGGGAAACGAACTGCGAACCAGCGCCGCTGCCGAGGCGATCACCTGGGCCAGGTCGAGCGAGCGGGCCTGATCGGCAGCGTTCATGGCCCCATCCTGAAGTCAATCGAGACAACCCGCTCGCCTGGATCGGCAGTTGGCGACATCAGCGTCCGGCTCAGGCGGCTATCAGGCCTGTTGTCAGGCTGTTGTTCCTGCTGTGATGGAGGCCCGCCGACCAGACTCGGAAACGACTCCCTCTGTTTCTGTCTGGCCAGCCTTGATCAGTGCTCCTGCAGGCCGTCGCGCCCAGGCCAAGGAACTGGCCGTGCTGGCCCTCCTCTACCTGCTGCAAACGGTGAATGCCGAGATGCTGCGGCGTGCTGCCGGCAGCCTCGATCGACAGCTGACGGGAACGGCCAGTGGTCGCATCGTCGCCGACTGGGCCCTCATCCAGGCCGACCATATCCATCCCGTAGCGATGTTGGTCTGCGGCGTGTGGCTGGCGGCCCTGGCGCTGGCCCTGGGGCGCGGGCGGCGCCCACCCCGCTGGACTTTTGATGGCCTCGGTTTGTGGTTTTCGCTGCGGCTGCTGGCCGAATACCTGACCATCAACGGTCTGATCTTCGAGGGCTCCAAGGTCGAACCCGGCGTGCTGCTGGGCCAGATCGTGCTCTATCTGCCGTACTTCGTGATCACCTGGGGTTGGATCTTTCACCGTCTTGATCTGGTCAACCAGGATCAACCGGGCCGGATCGTGGTGCTCAGCGATGCCGATCCAACCCGGACCATCTCCGCGTTTGACTATTACCACGCATCGATCAGCACCCTGCTGAACAAAGGCAAGCCCACGATCGTGGGGGTGAGTCGCACCGGCCGGCTGTTGGTGCTGCTTTACCTGGCGATGGTCCTGGGGCTCTACGCACTGACGTTTGCCCGGATCCTGCAACTGACCCGCTCCCTGA
>JAIXOF010000054.1 GCA_027486935.1 Cyanobium sp. C1_MAG_00004
ACCAGGATTGCGGGTGCGAAGATCCTCCTGGCGCGCAAGCTGCCGGTAAAGGTCTTTGAGCAGGCTGACAAAGCCGCTGGTGGACACCTCCACCCGCTTGCCAATGACCTCTCCTTCGGCCTGAATCAAGGTGATGTCGAGAAAGGCATCACTGTCAGGCGCCGCAGTCCGCCCCTTGGCTTCGGTGAAGCGCAACTGCACGATCGCCGGGTTATACGCCGCACGGTTGAACTGCTGGGGCAACGTGGCTGGGGCCGAGCCAACAGATGCCGCAATCAGAGAACTCCCATCGGCGCTACGGGCTCCCGCACGCGGCTGACCGCGAACAGCCTGAATCGCCTGCCGCAAGGCCTGCTGCGCTTGCTGTGGAGACAGGGCCTGGACCGCGCCCAGGCCCAACGCACCTGCAGTCTGCTGCAGAGAAGACAACTCGGTGCTGTTGAAGTTGTTGGTCGCTTCAATAGCAGACACCGCAACGGTGGGCACCGCCGGGGCCGCTGCAACCGTTACGTCGCTGGCAACGCCTGCAGCGCTCCCATCCGCACCTTGTTCGGAAGGGGCAAACCCGTCCCCACCATCGGCCAGATCAAATGCGTCGGCATCAAGCGCCAGGTCCTGGTCATCATCGGAATAGCCATCACCATCGCTATCGCCGCTGTCATCTGACCAGCCAAGAAGCTCCTCCTCACTTGTATCCTCAAACCCGTCCAAGCCATCGGCGGCATAAAGGTCAATGTCCTCGGCCGCTTCCTCCCCATAGGCAGCCAGAAAGTCAGCAAATGGGTCGCTGATGTACTGAGCCTCGTTGATTGCCGGATCAATCTCAATCGTGGCACCGAAGCCGTAATAGAGACCTCCATAGGATGTGGCCTGAGAATTGCTGACCCCGGCATAGGGACCAAAGGGTGACGTCAATCCACCGGGAGAGTCAACGGCACTGATCGACGTCTGTTTGGCCAACACCTTGATGACTGCCTGATCAGCGCTGAGCTGACGCGTCCCCAAGAGGTAAGCAATGGGCTCGGCCTGGATGACCCCATCGAACACAACCGTACCCGGCGCCAAAGAGGACATCGTTGGCGAATACAGCGCTTTGGTATCAAGCAACATGTTGTCAGTCGACAACCGGGGGTCTACGGCCGCCACCGTCGGATCAGCCGCAAAAGTGCCTCTTGAGCCAGCAGTGGGCGTGAAGGACCCATAGACAATGTCTGCAAAAGATCCAGTGGTGGCACCAACAAACCACTGGGCAAAGACATTGAGGCTTTTGATACTGACGCTCGAGTCAGGCTGAAAATCAATGATCGAAGCCGCCAGACTGAGCTCACTCACCGTCAAGTCGGCGGCAGCGATTTCAATCACCTTGTCCAGAGATGCATCCGACACCAGGCCAACGAAGCGATTGCTGTCGGTCCAGGCCTGACTACCGACGACATTCGCTAAAACAGTATCAACGGTGAGCACTGGATACACATTGTTGGCATTACTACAGGGCGTGGCGCCAATAGGACAACCCAGCAGGATGCCATTCACAGCAAACAGGCTCAGCTGCTGAACATTGGTTGAAAACCCGGTTCCGAGAACAAAACCATTGGGGTTCATCAAAAACAACGACGGCGTGAGGCCACCGAAGTTGGCCACATTCAACGCCCCATCTAGACTCGATGAACCCGTTGAAACGACGCCATAAATCGACTGAATCTGATTATTGCCCCCGCCATCAAAGGTGGCACTGCCGCCAGCAGGAATGTTGAAGGTCTCGAAGCCATGCAACAGCTTCGTACCCGACACGGTTCCACCGGTGATCGTGTAATCGCCACCGCCGTTGGGCGCGACCAACGTGTTGAAAACCTGGGGGCCACTGGAGGTGATGTCCTGGGCATGGACCTGCAGGGGCTGCTGCTGCAGCAGGCCCGACATGGCAGCAGCCACCGCACGCCCAAAAGGCAGCCGAGCAGACCAGCGGTACCGGGGCAAGCTGAGCGGCATCCGCCTAAAGCAAGCCATGGCACCGGGCGACAACCGAATGGTTGCCGTTGACGAATTTGTCCACTTTAGGTCGGAACGGCTGATGCGGCCCTGAAGTCCACACCAGACGCGAGCAGCGCAGTCAGCAACGGCAAACTGGTCCTACGTGTTCCAAGGCATTGCGGGACAAATCAGATGCTGCTGCTTGCCCAGTTGATTGCGCCACCGCTGCAACCAGGGCCGATTCGACTGCCGGAGCCCGCACCGATCGACCGATACAAACCCGGGCCAGACGACAGCAAAGGCGACGAGAAGATCCCTGTGATCGATCAAGGGCCTGCTCCCACCGGGCCTTCACCGGGACCTGATGGCGGAGATGGTCGTCCTGGCTCCCAGCCCGCCGTCAAAGGCAACACCATCTACACCCCCGAACAACTCCGACAGATCTTTGCCACTTGCAGCCGCACAACAGTGGCAGCCCCATTGCAAGCTTGCGCCGCGGCACTGAGTGCGCGCTTGGTTGCTGATGGTTACATCAACACCAGGGTCTACGTGCTGCCAACCCCGGCTCCAGGGGCCCTTGAAGTGGTGCCAGGCAGGATTGCTGAAGTGCGGATCGACAATCCGGACCCCCGGTTTGCAGCCCGGATACGAAGACTGCTGTTGCCGTTGCAGGGCACCGTACTGAACCTGCCACAGCTGGACCGCCAGATTCAGAAGCTGAAGCGTTGGCCAGGTGTCGGCACTGTGCAGGGATCCATTGGCCGGGTCGGCAGCGATGCCACCCTGGCCTCGCTCACCCTGCGGGTCGAGCGAAGGATTGACCCCTTGCAGGGTGAGGTGTCGTTGCGCAATGACGGCAATGCCGGCAATGGCCAGTGGCGTGCGGTCGGCACCGTGCTGCAGAACGACCTGATCAGCCGTGGTGACACCCTGCTGATCTATGGCGAGGGTGACATGGATGACACACCCGAACTGGGGACGGTGATCACCTCGATCAGCTATGGCTACCCGCTGACCGACAGCGTGCGACTCAGTGGCTCCTTCGGCTACAGCCGCCGCAATCTCGTCGAAGGCATTCTGGCACCACAGCAATGGTCCTTTCGGCAGTTCCAGGGCTATGGCCAATTGGAATGGGTCTTCAGCGAAACCCTCAGCAAACGCTGGTCTCTGTTCAGCGGCATCAGTATCAACCGCAATGACTCCTTTGCCGCCGGCAGGCCCTTCCCGCTGCTCAACGGCTTCAAAAACATCAGCACCAACACGGGCTTCTTCCGTTTCGGGGTGGCGGTAACCGGGGTTGAGGACAATGCCAGTTGGAGCGTCAATCTCTATGGACTGCAAGGGGCCAATGGATTCAGCCCCGGAAATCAGCTCCAAAACCTGGGTGCCCTCGGCGTGATCCCAGGCCAGGCGACCGCGTTGGGTGGATCCGCAGGTGTCTCCTTGTCCCTGGCACCCGACACGACCATGAACCTGCGCGGCGCGGGCCAGGTCGCCCTCAATCCACTGATTGCCGACATGGGTTTCACGATCGGCAGCGATGCCGGGATACGCGGTTTACCGGGCCAGACGATCAGCGGTGACAGCGGCTACCTCGGATCCGCCGAAATCGCCTGGACCATCTGGCGCAAGCTTCATCAAGCCGTCCAGTTGGTGCCGTTCATCGGCTATGGAGGAGTCACGCGCACGCGTTCCGTCAGCGGCAATCCGGTTCGCTACAGCAACGGCATCGGCGCCGGCGGCATCCTGGCAAGGTTTCTGGCAGGGTCAAAATGGCAGGTGGAACTGGGATGGGTTTCCCAGATCGATCACCTCGACCAACTCGACAACGCCATCTGGGGCAGCGATTATTTTCTGGGCAGGGGCTTGTACAGCACCGTCAAATACCGGTTCTGATTCACCCCCCAATCATGCGACCAAAGGCCTGCAACATCCGTTGCACCAGGCCCGACTCGTAGTGTTCCTGCTGGGCAGGTGTGAAGGCGCAACGCTCGGCCTCGCGACGGGACATCACAGCCGCAAAATTCTGCATAGCTGAGGTATTAGCCAGGAAAATCTTTTCGATACTGTCCTGGCAGATCTCCTGAACACTCACATGGGTGAGAGCCTTGACTGTGGCGGTTCGCTCTGAATTGGTCAATGAGGCGTACTCACCGAAAATGTCACCGCTGTGGAGTTGACTGATCTCGGATTCACCGGCCGTTGCGGAGGCATCCGCCAGCAGCACTGAGCAACTGCCCTGCTGGATCACGTACATGGAGCCCCCCGCCTCACCGCGGCGGATGATCACCTCGCCAGGCGCAAACTCCAGCACCGGATCTTCGGAGGCAATCTGCATCAGCTCCTCATCCCGCAAGGAGGCGAACAACTCGATCCGACGGAGGGTGGCAAAACTTCTGCTTTTAGCCTCAGATTGCTCAGCGGCGATCTGACCGCGATTCGACCCTGG
>JAIXOF010000217.1 GCA_027486935.1 Cyanobium sp. C1_MAG_00004
GAAACCAAGGTGGGCGATGGCGACGACACCGAGCTGCTGGACCTGCTGGCCGGCGACGGCGAGCTGCCGGACGAACGGCTCGATGGCGAATGCCTCAAGGGCGACCTGCGGGCCCTGCTGGAACAGCTGCCCGAGCTCCAGGGCCGCGTGCTCAAGATGCGTTACGGCATCGAGGGGCCCGATGGTGAAGAGCTGCCCGAGCCGATGAGCCTGACCGGGATCGGGCGGGTGCTGGGCATCAGCCGCGACCGGGTGCGCAATCTGGAGCGTGATGGGCTGGCCGGTCTGCGCCGCCTCAGCGAAGCCGTGCAGGACTATGTCGCCGGCTGAGGTCTGACCTCAGGCCGGCTCCAGCGTCAGGCCGGTTCGAGTTGCAGCGTGCTGTGGGCGATTCCCAGGGTGGCCAGGTCTCGCTTGGCCTGGTGCAGCAGTTCCATGTCATCGACTGCTCCTGGCACCCGTTTGACATGGGCCGTCAGTGCCGTCTGGGAGGTGCTCATGCCCCAGACATGGATGTGGTGCACATCCACCACCCCGGGCAGATCCCGCAGACAGCGTTCGACATCGGCCAGGTCGATGCCGGCCGGTACGGCGTCCATCGCCACGACCATGGCATCGCGCAGCAGTTTCCAGCCACTGCTGCCCACCGCCAGGCCCACGACCACGGCGGTGAGGCTGTCAACCCAGGTCAGACGGGTGATGCCGACGACGATGGCGCTGACCAGCACCGCCACCGACACAGCCGCGTCACCCAGCAGGTGGAGCCGCGCCGCCCGTCGGTTGAGGTCATGGTGATGGTCGTGCCCGAACAGCCAGGCTGAGAACAGGTTGACGGCGATGCCGGCGGCTGCGGCCCAGGCCACGGGCAGGCTGTCGATACTGTGGCCGCCCCGGCCCAGCCGTTGCAGGCCCTCGACCACCAGCACCGCCGAGGCCATCAGGATCAGCACCGCATTGACCAGTGAGGCCAGCTGGGTGCTGCGGCCAAATCCGTAGGTGAAGCGGCCGCTGGCGGGTCGGGTGCTGAGCCGCTCGGCCCCCCAGCCCAACAGCAGGCCGGCCACATCGCCCAGATTGTGGATCGCATCACTGACCAGCGCCAGCGAGCCGAAACCGAAGCCGACCACCAGCTGCAGTCCCGACAGACCGCTGTTGAGAATCACGCTCCAGCGAAACGCCGCCGGAGAGCCGGCCCTGTGCTGGTGTTGATGGGGATGGGGCTGGCGCTGAATCGCGAGCGCCTCCTGGGCTGCTGGATGCCCTTGGGGGTGTCCGTGGGGTGTGCTCATCGGGCCAGGGCCTGCAGCAGGGCGAACAGGCCGAAGGCTAGAAACAGACCACCGCTGAGTCGATAAAGAATCCGCTCGCTCAGATGGTTGCCGATCCATTGACCGGCGCCGACCGCCAGGGCGGTCACCAGCGCATGGCCCACCAACGTGCCGGCCACCAGTCCCGCCAGGGTGAAGGCAGGAGCGGCCGCCAGAAAGATGGTCGTGAACTGGGTGCGGTCCCCCAGTTCGGCCACGAACACCAGGGCGAAGGCCTCCCAGATCACGGCCCAGGCTCCGTGGCCGCTCTGGCGGCGCTCGGCCTGTTCGACGGCCTCTTCGGCTTCCTGGGCTTCGCTGTCGGCGGCATCGGCCGCCATGCCCTGGGCATCGATCAGCAGCTTGATCCCGAAGCCGATGAACAGCACCGCTGCCACCCAGGGCAGCAGCGCCATGGGCAGCAGTTCCCGCAGGCCGAAACCCACCGCCAGCGACAGCAGCGTCACCACCGTCAGGGCAGCGAAGGCACCGATGAACACCCAGCGGGGCCGATGCCGCACCGCCAGGATCAGGGCCATAAAGAAAGTCTTGTCACCCAGCTCGGCCAGGGTGATCGCCGTGAGGCTCGAGCCAAAGGCCGTCAGGGTGGATGCGTCGCTGACCGCCAAGGCAACGAAAAGACCAACCGTTCAACAATGGCATCGCCGGCGGCGGCACCTGGGAGCCCGGCCGGGTGTCGTCGGTCACATGGCACCTGCCCCGCTCCGGCCAGGCTGGTGATGCAGGTGGGCCCTTTGCGCTGTGCTCCGGTCCGGTGATCGTGTCGTCAGCGCCCGCGGCGGCCACGGTTGGCGGGTTGTGCATGCCGTTCCCGGACGGCTGCGGCTGGTGGCCGAGCAGGCCCAGCCACCGCCGCGGCTGCTGGCCAACCTGGTGCATCAGGCCCGCCACCGCCGCTGGTTGCAGGCGATTCGGGTCAACCGCTGGGCCGGTTCGGTGGTGATCGCCTACGACCCCAGGCGCCGACTGCGGCGGGGTGCCCTGGTCGAGCTGCTCGAGGCCGCCCAGTTCGGCCATCAGCATGGGGCTCCGCCGCCACCGGCCAGGCTGAAGCGCCAGGCCCTGGGGCGGCTCGGGGTGGTGGGCACCCTGCTGGGATTCGAGCTGTTGCTCGGCCTGCCGGCCCTGGTGGTCAGTGCGGGGCTGCTGCCGCTGCTGCTGGGCCCCCTGCTGGTGTCGGGGTGGCCCTATCTGCGCCGCGGCCTGTTGCCGCCCCAGAGCCTTGATCTGTTGTGGTTCTCCAGCCTGCTGTGGCGCGGCGAGACCCGGGCGGCCCTGGTGGAGTTCGGCGTGGAGAGCGGCACGCACCTGCTGTACGGCTGGAGCCGCTCACCCCGGTTCGGCAGCGAACTGCATGCCTTGATCGCCCTCGAACTGCAGGAGACGACCCTCACCTGCCTGCAGGCCGATGGCCAGTGGCAGCCGCAGGCGCTGGCCCAGCTGCGTGGCGGTGATCTGATCGCCCTGCACGCGGGTGAGCTGCTGCCGGCGGCAGCCCTGGTGGTCGGTGGTGAAGCGATGGTCAGCACCCGCAGCCGGGACGGTGATCCCGGACTGGTGCTGGTGCGGGCCTTTCAGCAGTTGCCGGCGGGGGTCCAGGTGCACAGCGGAGCGCTGATGCTCAAGCTGCAGTCCTCCGTTGAGCGCGACCGGGATCTGCGCGGCCTGCGCACGCTGGTGCTGCGCCGGGCTGCGCTGGCACCCCTCGACCGGCCGCCACGACTGGTGGCCACCGCCCAGCGGCTGCATCAACGCTCGATCCCCTGGCTGCTGCTGGCGGGTGGGGGCGCACTGGTGGTGGGCCAGCCCCACGCTGCCGCGGGTCTGATGCAGTTCGATCCGGGCAACGACTGGCAGCAGTGTGCGGCGATCGTTTATGGCGCTGCCCAGCGGGCTGCCGAACGCCTGGGGGTGATCCTGCGCCGTCCCGAGGCGATCGATCCGTTGGCCCGTTGCCGCGTCGTGCTGATCAGCGATGCCGTCCTGGGCAGCTGGTCGACCCGCCAGCTCAGGGCCGTCCATGACTGTGATCCCTGGATCAGTCGGGATCGGGTGATTCAGATCCTGGTGGGTTTTCGCGTCCGCCTGCGCCCCTGCGGTCTGGCGCCTCTGCGCAACCTGTTGCTCGAGACCGACCTCGACCCGGAGGTGATCGAGGACCTGCAGCCCATGCCGCCCCTGGGCTACCGGGGCCAGGTCGATGGCATCCGGTATTGCATCGGCGGTGCTCCGCTGTTGCGGCATCTGGGCCTGGTGCCCCCCGAGTCCCTGCCGCGGGTTGCCGGCTGCGAGCGGATGTATCTGGTGCAGGGCCGCCGGGTCCTGGCCGCGGCCGACTTCGAGCTGAAGCTGCCGCGCCGCATCGTGCGTCTGTTCCGCCGGCTGCGGGCCATGGATTGTCAGATTCGCCTGGTCTGTGGCTGGGACACCGGCCTGGCCCAGGTGGCCGGCCACCGCCTCGGGCTGCGGCCCGAAGCGGTGCTGGTGGCCGACTCGATGGCGACGCGGGTCGACCTGTTGCAGCAGCTGCGCCGCACCAGCCGGTCGCCGGTCGCCTTTCTGGGGTACGCCTTCAGCGATGCAGCCGCCCTGGCGGCTGCCGATGTCGCCGTGGCCCTTGACGATGGCATCGTGCCCTTCACCAGTCTGTTGGCCGACCTTGTGATTCCGTCCGAGCGTCTCGATCGGTTGGCCGACTGTGTTGCCCTGGCCCGTCAGGCCCGTCGGCTCAACCGCACCAACCTGGCGCTGGTGGCGGGTCCCCACCTGCTGGCCCTGGTGCTCAACCTGCTCAGGCCGCTCAATCCCCTGGTCGCGATCCTGCTGACCGACCTGCCCCTGCTGGCGGCCGAACTGCAGACCCTGGCGCTGCTGCGAGAGCCGGCGCGTCACCGGGCCTGATGCCGTTGCTCGACGCTGTCCCTGCCCTGCGTGCCGACCTGCTGGCCTGGTGGCAGGCCAACGGCCGCCACTGGATTCCCTGGAAGCTCGGGCCTGACGGCCATCCGCCCGGGGCGGGCGAGTCCCTGGACCCCTGGCCGATCTGGAGCGCCGAGATCATGCTGCAGCAGACCCAGCTGCAGGTGGTGCTGCCCTACTGGCGCCGCTGGATAGAGGCGTTCCCCACGGCCGCGGCCCTGGCCGCGGCCAGCGAGCACGAGGTGCTGATGCGCTGGCAGGGCCTGGGCTACTACGCGCGGGCCAGACGGTTGCACCACGGGGCGCGGCAGCTGCTTGATCAGCCCTGGCCCCGCACGGTCGAGGGGTGGTTGGCGATTCCCGGGGTGGGCCGCAGCACCGCCGGCAGCATCCTCAGTTCGGCGTTTGACCTGCCCCATCCGATCCTCGATGGCAACGTCAAACGGGTGCTGACCCGTCTGACCGCGAGCCCCCGGCCCCCGGCGCGGGATGCCGCGGGGCTGTGGCTGCTGAGCACGGCGCTGCTCGACCCGCATCGGCCCCGGGCCTTCAACCAGGCGCTGATGGACCTGGGCTCAGGCGTCTGCACCCCCCGCAATCCCAGCTGCGGCGTGTGTCCCTGGCAGGGGCACTGCGCTGCCTACGCTGCCGGCGACCCTCACCGCTACCCCGTGAAAGAAGCGCCCCGCGAGCTGCCGTTTCAGGTAATCGGGGTGGGTGTGGTGTTCAACGACGCCGGCCAGGTGCTGATCGACCAGCGGCTCAATGAAGGGTTGCTCGGCGGCCTGTGGGAGTTTCCCGGTGGCAAGCAGGAGCCCGGCGAAGCGATCGAGACCACGATCGTGCGCGAGCTGCGCGAGGAGCTGGCCATTGAGGCCCAAGTCGGCGAGCAGCTCATCACGGTCGACCATGCCTACAGCCACAAGAAGCTGCGCTTCGTGGTGCATCTGTGCCAGTGGCAGAGAGGCGAGCCCCAGCCCCTGGCCAGCCAGCAGGTGCGCTGGGTGGCGCCGGTCGAGCTTGAGACCTATCCGTTCCCGGCGGCCAACGCCCGCATCATTGCGGCGCTGCTGGCCCATCTCCAGAGTCAGGCTTCTGCAGACCAGGCGGCTTGAGGGCCACAGGATCGATGCTGGCGTTGAGGCGTTGAATGGCTGCCGTCGTCTGCCTCGGCGAAGGGTTGCTGGATCGGCTGGGTCCCCCCGGGCTCGATCCGGCTGCTGCCGGTGTGCCCACGCAGGACTGTCTGGGCGGGGCCCCGGCCAATGCGGCCTGCGGCCTGGCGCGGCTGGGCACCGCCAGCGCTTATGTGGGGCGGCTGGGCCGGGATGGGATCGGTGCCCGCTTCGCCCAGCTGTTCAACGCCCGTGGCGTCGATCAACGGGGCCTGCAATGGGACCCGCAGCGGCCCAGTCGCATCGTGCTGGTGCAGCGCGACGCGGCCGGTGAGCGTCGGTTCGGTGGGTTTGCCGGTGACCTTGGTCAGGGGTTTGCGGATCAGGCGCTCGATGCCGGCCAGCTGTCTGCCGCACTCGGGCCCCTGTTGGCGCAGGCCCGCTGGTTGCTGCTGGGCACGATCCCGCTCGCAACGCCCGCCGCGGCGCAAGCCGCCTGGCTCGCAGTCCGTCAGGCCGCGGCGGCCGGCGTGGCTGTGGCGGTCGACGTGAACTGGCGGCCCACCTTCTGGGATCCCCAGGCCGATCCGGCGGCTGGCCCCACCCAGACCCAGCGTCAACAGATCCTGCCGCTGCTTCAACAGGCCCGGCTGCTCAAGTGCGCCGCCGAAGAGGCGCAGTGGTTGTTCGGCGGCACCGATCCTGCGGCGATCAGCGCCACCCTGCCGCTGGCACCCCTGGTGGTGGTCAGCGATGGGGCTGCCCCCCTGCGTTGGGGGTCGGCTGCTGTCGCGACCATGGCGATGCCGGCCTTTTCTGTCGGGGTGCTCGACACCACCGGGGCCGGGGATGCCTTCACCGCCGGGCTGTTGCATGGGCTGTGCCAGGGATCAACCGATCTGGAGCGGTCCATGCGCTTTGCCTGCGCCTGCGGTGCCCTGGTCTGCCAGGGAGCAGGCGCGATCGAGCCCCAGCCCACCGCCGCCCAGGTGGAGGCGTGGCTGGCGGCCCGCGGTTAGGTGATCAGGTCGGCCTGGCGTCCCGCCTCGGGGTTCTGGGGATCCAGCAGCGTCAATTGCAGCTGCCAGCAGGGTCGGGGCACCAGGCTCAGCCGTTCGGGCCATTCGACCGCCAGCAGGGCCCCCAGCTCCAGGGCGGCCTCCTCTTCCTGGGCCAGCAGCTCATCGGCGGCGGCGGCCTGCTCCAGCCGGTACAGGTCCAGGTGCACCAGGGCGCCGTGGTCACCCTGGTAGTGCTGGGCCAGGGCAAAGGTGGGACTGGTGATCGGTTCGTCGATGCCCAGGGCTGTTGCCAGACCCTGCACCAGGCAGGTTTTGCCGGCCCCCAGGTCGCCCCGCAGCAGCAGCAGCGGCCGGGTGTGGGCCGCCGGCAGCGCCAGCCAATCGCGGGCCAGGCGGCCGCCCAGGGCCCTGGTGGCCTGGGCGTCGACGAGCTTCAGTGCGCATTCCATCCCTGTAGATTCGCCCCAAGCGAGCCCGAAGCCTCGGCGTCTCTGCAGATCTTTCAACGCCCTTCCAGCCGGAAGCGAGCCGTACCCCGGAGACAACCCATGGTGGCAACACCCATCGCAGCGCAGCTGCAGAGCACCAGCACGTATGTGATCGCCGACCTTGGCCTGGCCGATTTCGGCCGCAAGGAGATCGCCATCGCCGAGACCGAGATGCCCGGCCTGATGGCCCTGCGTCAGAAGTTCGGCGCCAGCCAGCCCCTCAAGGGCGCCCGCATTGCGGGTTCGCTGCACATGACGATCCAGACCGCCGTTCTGATCGAAACCTTGGTGGCTCTCGGCGCCGAAGTGCGCTGGGCCAGCTGCAACATCTTCTCGACCCAGGACCACGCCGCTGCCGCCATCGCCGCCGCCGGCATTCCCGTGTTCGCCTACAAGGGCGAAACCCTGGATGAGTACTGGGCCTTCACGCACCGCATCCTCGAGTGGGGCGACGGCGGTACGCCCAACATGATACTGGACGACGGTGGTGACGCCACCGGTCTGGTGATGCTGGGCACCAAGGCCGAGAGCGACCTTTCGGTGCTCGACAACCCCTCCAATGAGGAGGAGACCGCCCTGTTCAACAGCATCCGCCAGAAGCTGGCAGCGGTGCCCGGCTTCTATTCGCGCATCAAGGCCCAGATCCAGGGCGTCACCGAGGAGACCACCACCGGTGTGGCCCGCCTCTATCA
The DNA here is from genome assembly GCA_027486935.1 of Cyanobium sp. C1_MAG_00004. Taxonomy (GTDB): domain Bacteria; phylum Cyanobacteriota; class Cyanobacteriia; order PCC-6307; family Cyanobiaceae; genus RGUW01. The sequence continues at coordinate 7,565 of JAIXOF010000217.1, forward strand.
GATGCAGAACAGCGGCGAGCTGCCCTTCCCCGCCATCAACGTCAACGACTCGGTCACCAAGAGCAAGTTCGACAACCTCTACGGCTGCCGCGAGTCGCTGGTCGACAGCATTAAGCGCGCCACCGACGTGATGGTCGCCGGCAAGGTGGCACTGGTGCTGGGCTACGGCGATGTGGGCAAGGGTTCGGCCCAGTCCCTGCGCGGCCTCGGCGCGACGGTGATGATTGCCGAAATCGTTCCGATCTGCGCCCTGCAGGCTGCGATGGAGGGCTACCGCGTTGTGCGTCTCGATGACGTCGTGCGCGATGTCGACATCTTTGTCACCGCCACCGGCAACTTCCGCGTCATCCGCCACGAGCACCTGATCCAGATGAAGGATCAGGCGATCGTCTGCAACATCGGCCACTTCGACAACGAGATCGATGTGGCGTCGCTCAAGCAGTACGCCTGGGACAACATCAAGCCCCAGGTCGATCACATCGTGCTGCCCAGCGGCAACAAGATCATCCTGCTGGCCGAGGGCCGTCTGGTGAACCTGGGTTGCGCCACCGGCCACCCCAGCTTTGTGATGAGCAATTCGTTCACCAACCAGGTGCTGGCCCAGATCGAGCTGTTCACCAAGGGCGATCAGTACGGCAACCAGGTCTATGTGCTGCCCAAGCACCTTGACGAGATGGTGGCCCGGCTTCACCTCGACAAGATCGGCGCCAAGCTGACCGAGCTCACCGCCGAACAGGCCGATTACATCAACGTGCCGGTCGAAGGGCCTTACAAGCTCGACCACTACCGCTACTGAACCTGACCGGGGAGCTTCGCCCGCACTGCCGCTTTCAGCGGCAACAGCGGGCTCAGCTTCCCCGGCTCAGGTTCAGCGCCCCAGGGTGGCGGGAGCACCAGGTTCAACACAAAAGCCTGAGTGTCCAGGGATGGACGGCTCAGGCTTTTTCGTTGGCGGGTTCCCGCAGGCGTGGATGCAAGAGCCGTTGCTGCAGTTGGCTTCTGGCGCCAAGGGTTGATGAGCGCCTGTCGCTAACCCGTTCAGCCGCTCTCCCAGCCCCCCCCTCCAACCATCTCGCCTGCTGACGAACTGGGAAGAGCCCGCAACGTGCCGCGCCAGCGGCGCCGCGGGCGACCCCAGTCCATCAGCAGCCGCTCAGAACGGCACTTCCTCTTCTGAGGGTTCACCCCCACCGAAGCCGCCACCGCCCATGCCGCC
>JAIXOF010000118.1 GCA_027486935.1 Cyanobium sp. C1_MAG_00004
ACCACCGATAACGCCACTGCGAAGTTATAGTTAAGGTTCACAGGGTCTTTCCGTCTAACCGCGGGAGCCCCGCATCTTCACGGGGAATTCAATTTCACTGAGTCTATGCTGGAGACAGCGGGGAAGTCGTTACTCAATTCGTGCAGGTCGGAACTTACCCGACAAGGAATTTCGCTACCTTAGGACCGTTATAGTTACGGCCGCCGTTCACCGGGGCTTCAGTTCGGTGCTTGCACACCTCTCTTTAACCTTCCGGCACCGGGCAGGAGTCAGACCCTATACGTCGCCTTGCGGCTTCGCAGAGCCCTGTGTTTTTGATAAACAGTCGCCACCCCCTGGCTTGTGCCCCTCACTGGAACTTGCGTTTCAATGAGGCACGCTTATCCCGAAGTTACGCGTGTAATTTGCCTAGTTCCTTCAGCATAGTTCTCTCAAGCGCCTTGGTATACTCTACCTGACCACCTGTGTCGGTTTCGGGTACGGTCTAATGGAGGAGCTATTTCCAGGGACTTCCAGGCCGCACGATCAATCCAATAAGACCGTACGACTTTCGAAATCCGTCACTACCTCCTGGTGCAGGAATATTCACCTGCTTCCCATCGACTACGCGTTTCCGCCTCGCCTTAGGGGCCGACTAACCCTGCGCAGATTAACTTTACGCAGGAACCCTTGGTCTTTCGGCGACAGTGTCTTTCACACTGTTTGTCGTTACTCATGTCAGCATTCTCACTACTGATACCTCCAGAATACCTCACGATATTCCTTCGCAGGCTTACAGTACGCTCCGCTACCGCTCTTTCGAGCCCGTGATTTCGGCGAATGGCTTGAGCCCCGTTACATTTTCGCCGCAGAAACGCTTGACCAGTGAGCTGTTACGCTTTCTTTAAATGATGGCTGCTTCTAAGCCAACATCCTGGTTGTTTCAGCATTTCCACATGCTTTCCCACTTAGCCATTACTTGGGGGCCTTAATCGACGGTCAGGGTTGTTTCCCTCTTCACGATGGACGTTAGCACCCACCGTGTGTCTGCCAGCTATTACTCATGGGTATTCGGAGTTTGGTTAGGTTTGGTAATCCTGCGAGGACCCCTAGCCCATCCAGTGCTCTACCCCCCAAGGTATTCAGCTGACGCACTACCTAAATAGTTTTCGCGGAGAACCAGCTATCAGCAAGTTTGATTAGCCTTTCACCCCTAGGCACACCTCATCCCAGAATTTTTCAACATTCATGGGTTCGGCCCTCCAGTGAGTGTTACCTCACCTTCAGCCTGGACATGCCTAGATCACTTGCCTTCGGGTCTAATTCAACGAACTTGGGCGCCCTATTCAGACTCGCTTTCGCTGCGCCTACGCCTATCGGCTTAAGCTTGCTCGTTAAACTAAGTCGCTGACCCATTATACAAAAGGTATGTGGTCACTTTCGCTCCCACTGCTTGTAGGCGTTCGGTTTCAGGTTCTGTTTCACTCCCCTCGTCGGGGGTCTTTTCCCCTTTCCCTCACGGTACTTGTTCGCTATCGGTCTGTAAGGAGTACTTAGGCTTGGAGGGTGGTCCCCCCATCTTCAGACAGGATTTCACGTGTCCCGCCTTACTCTAACGGCTCTTCATTTTACCGATACGGGGCTAACACCCGCTATGGCCCAGATTTCCAGCTGGTTCTCGTTGTTTCAGAGCACGGCCTGGTCCGCGTTCGCTCGCCACTACTAACGGAGTCTCGTTTGATGTCCTTTCCTCCGGGTACTGAGATGTTTCAGTTCTCCGGGTTCGCTTTTTAACCCTATGTATTCAGGTTAAAATACCTCGTTATGAAATGTAAGATGGAGACCTAGGCAACCAATTCCGAAGAACTGGACCTAGATATCTACTTACATCTCTGAGGTGGGTTTCCCCATTCAGAAATCTCCGGGTCTAAGGTTGCTCGCACCTCGCCGAAGCTTATCGCAGCGTGCCACGTCTTTCATCGCCTCTTACAGCCAAGGCATTCCCCGAACGCCCTTTTGACACTTGATCACTCAACAAAACCCATACGTGGTGAAGAACATGCCGGCTTGTTCAGCCGCCCTGTCTCCCGCGCCCACGCACGGTCGATTGGTTAGACGATTAGTTGTTGTTCGGTCTGACCTAGTGCGCTGGGGTACAGCGCCGGTCAGACGACCTCCTTCACGATGTCAATTCAACCGGTGGGCCTTGCGGCGAACCAGTCGAAACTGATGAGTGGATTGATTGCGAGGTTGCCACCTCCTCTCAGTCACATGCCAAGAGAAATGGTGGAGCCAGACGGGATCGAACCGACGACCTCATGCTTGCAAAGCACGCGCTCTCCCAACTGAGCTATGGCCCCATTGGAAACCGATGGTCTCGGAAGAACAGACGCTGGTAGGCCCGGGCAGATTTGAACTGCCGACCCCACGCTTATCAAGCGTGTGCTCTAACCAACTGAGCTACGGGCCTTCACCCGCGGCAGTTGCCGTTCCTGGGCTCGCAATCACCTCTTGCCTCCCCTGCGGATCCAACCCGAATTGCTTCAGGGGATCGCCAGGCGGCGAGAGGTTCACGGAAGAGAAACGAGGACGGCGGTGAACCGCCATAGTATTTTGTCGTGACGTCCAGATTTGTCCGAAGACTGATCAGGATAGTCCGACTGCTATGGAGTTCTCGAAGACCAGTGAGACTGGTCACTCTCGAACATCCTTAGAAAGGAGGTGATCCAGCCGCAGGTTCCCCTACGGCTACCTTGTTACGACTTCACCCCAGTCGCTGACACTACCGTGGCCGGCTCCCTCCTTGCGGTTGGGATACCGTCTTCGGGTAGAACCAACTCCCATGGTGTGACGGGCGGTGTGTACAAGGCCCGGGAACGTATTCACCGCGGCGTGCTGATCCGCGATTACTAGCGATTCCAACTTCATGCCCTCGAGTTGCAGAGGACAATCCGAACTGAGACGGCTTTTAGGGATCGGCTCGGCCTCGCGACCTGGCTTCCCTCTGTCACCGCCATTGTAGCACGTGTGTAGCCCCACCTGTAAGGGCCATGAGGACTTGACGTCATCCCCGCCTTCCTCCTGCTTGGCGCAGGCAGTTCCTCTAGAGTTCCCAACTAAATGCTGGCAACTAGAAGCGAGGGTTGCGCTCGTTGCGGGACTTAACCCAACATCTCACGACACGAGCTGACGACAGCCATGCAGCACCTGTCTCCGCGCCCCGAAGGGACTCTAGATCTCTCTAGATAGCACGGGATGTCAAAGGTGGGT
>JAIXOF010000069.1 GCA_027486935.1 Cyanobium sp. C1_MAG_00004
CGAGCCAATTCCGCCGGGCCACTTTCGAGGAGATGCACGAGTTCTCTATGGACAGGCTCAACGAGGCCATCGAGGCCCGCGAGGCGGTCACCTTCCACGCCCAGGACATGGAGGTGGTGGAGGCGGCCCTGCGCTCGCACAACTGGCAGGCCTTCCCGCTGATGAGGGACCACCGCACCATCAGGGGCTATCGCGTGAAGCTGTCCTCCCAGCGCAGGGACGCCAACCAGCACGGGGTGACCATCCAGATCCTCAAGATCGCCGCGGACGCTCCCCGCATCTACGAGCTCGTCAAGCTCTTCAGGGCTCGAACCGGCCTCCGCCTCGACTACCACGGCGAGGAGATGCCCGCTCTCATGAAGGCCCTGGTGGACGAGCACATGTACTGGCGCCGCATCCACGTGCCCAAGGAGACCCTCGCGAGGCTCCACGTCCGCGCGCAGGAGAGGTGCGAGGCCTGCGGCGACGCTCTCACGCACCCCGAGGTGCACCACATCCAGGCCGTGGCCCAGGGCGGCACGAGCGCCCTCGAGAATCTCCAGCTGCTCTGCCACATGTGCCACGCGCAGATCTCGGAGCAGCAGCATCTCTCGAAGAACCCGCGGCTCTGCAGTCGCTTCAACCCCGAGATGATGGAGCTCTTCCACAACGCCGCCCTGAAGCCACGGGTGCACCACTGGGGCACTGGCGCCAAGGAGATGGTGTGGTCCATCGACATCAACAGCTGCCGCCGCAACGCCCTCCTGATGGCGCCGCTCCCGTCCTTCGACTTCACTGATGAGCCGGAGGTGTACGACCCGCAGCGCTTCACAGACTACGACTTCTACTGGGTGGACAACGGACACGACTACGAGCTGGAGGGATGCGGCTGCACGCGCAGCAGCTCATGCGAGCACTGCTTGGGCACCGGCGTCCCCTTCCTGCGACTGCGCGCGCTGCCCTACCAAGGAGCTGGCCTCTATCCGCAGGTCGCCGTGAAGCACTTTCTCGAGCGGCGGATCTGCACGCACGAGCAGATCTACTGGGCCATCAAGGCGAGTCGGCGCGTGACGGACCTCAGGGACACGCTCGATCTGAGCGAGCAGCTCATCTGCGAGACCCTCGGCGAGGACGCCGTGAAGCCGGCGCAACTGAGCCTCATCGGCCTCTGGGGCAAGCCCTACACCAAGGAGTGGCGAGTGGAGCGCACCTGTGTGACGGAGGACATGGATCGCGTGGACATGGTGGGGGTCGACGACGCGAACGTCCCACCCACCCTCAAGGCCTGCACCGTGGTCCTCAACAACTACAGCTACATGCCTCTCGCCCTGGTGGTGCTCTACCAGGAGGCGGTCTGGATGGACAAGATGCGGTCCGCCCTATGGCTCGACCCCAATGACAGATTTGAAGTGGTCGGCTGCATCACCGACAACTTCTTCCTCGATGGCAAGCTAAAGCTCTGCAAGGAGTGCGCCAAGGTGTGCACCCGGGCGGACTACGCCTTCCACCGGAACTGCCTCCTGTGCCGGCTCCGCGAGGTCCTACCGCCGGCGGTGCTCGAGTCGCGCCACAAGCTGCCCTTCCCCAAGGCGCTCTTCAAGCTCACCGAGGACATTCCCCAGAAGGTGCCCACGTGCGCGCAGCGCTTCGAGGATGTGGACTGCCTGGAGCACGAGCCCGAGCCCATGGAGTGGGTCACCGTGGCCGAGACAGACACCGAGACCCTCCACAAGCTCCTGCCCGACGCCATTCGACCCGCCGCCGTGATGGCCCTGCGGCACGCCGGCACCATCCTGGACATGATCAACGAGTACCATCCCAGCTGCCAGCTGGACGATGTGGCCACCCTCATCGCGCGCAACGGCGGGGCCTTCGTGGACGGTGGCCCGGGCACCGGGAAGACTCGAGTGCTCCTCCCCAAGATTCTGGAGGCCTTCCAGCGGATGAACCCGGAGGTGGTCTTCATCAAAGCCGCGCCCACCTTCGTGGCCGCCAAGCAGATGGGCGGCATCACCTGCCAGGCCGCGGTGCGCCGGCATGTCCACAATCGCTTCGAGAACAAGGTCATGATCGTGGACGAGGTCTCCATGGTCAGCACCAACCTCCTCGAGCGCATGGCCCGCTGGAGCATCATGGGTCTCAGATTCGTCTTCTTCGGCGACTTCTCTCAGCTCCTCCCGGTGGGCGTGGACCCCGCGAGCCGCTGGCGCATCGAGGACTCTCGCACCTTCATGAAACTCTGCAACAACCTCCGCGTGCTCCTCACGGAGAACCGCCGCGCCTCCGCGGACTGGCCCCATTTCCAGCGGGTCATGAGTCTGAGGCCTCGGGTCGACGAGAGCCCGGACGCCTGCCTCGCCGAGTTCAGCAGGCACTACCCCTGGAAGGGTCCGCAGGAGCAGCCCATCGCCTACCACGTGTGCATCTCGCACCGCAACCGGATGCGCATCAACCGGTGGCAGAACCGCCTCGAGAAGGACCGGCATCTGCAGAAGCTCTTCATCCCGAGCTACGGCTTCGTCAAGGGCTGCGCGAGCCAGCCGCAGGACATGTGGGTCTGGAAGGGCCTCGAGCTCATCGGCGGCGGGCGCACGAGCCGCAAGGTGCTCAACGGAGTCATGTACAGAGTCCACAGCTTCACCGACGAGCACCTCACCGTGCAGGTCCACCGCGACTTTGGAGAGGAGGAGCTCATCGAGCTGCCCCTCCGCGAGGCCTCCGACAACCTGCGGCTCTGCTACGCCGCGGTGTACCAGTCCTGCCAAGGGCGGACGC
>JAIXOF010000120.1 GCA_027486935.1 Cyanobium sp. C1_MAG_00004
CCGACCCGTGTGACTGGTGGGATGGTCCGCCACCTCTTCTGGGGTGCCGCTCACCACGATCTGACCGCCCTTGTCGCCGCCTTCTGGACCCAGATCGATGATCCAGTCGGAGCAGCGGATCACATCGAGGTTGTGCTCGATCACCAGGATCGAGTTGCCCTTATCCACCAGGCGTTGCATCACATCCATGAGCTTGTGCACGTCGTAAAAGCTCAGGCCGGTGGTTGGCTCGTCGATCAGATACAGGGTCTTGCCGGTGGCCCGCTTGGACAGCTCGGTGGCGAGTTTGACCCGCTGGGCCTCACCGCCCGAGAGGGTGGGCGCCGGCTGCCCCAGCTTGATGTAACCCAGGCCCACGTCCACCAGTGTGCGCAGGCGGTCGGCCGCCTGGGGAATGGCCGAGAACACATCACAGGCCTGTTCGACCGTCATCTCGAGCACGTCGGCGATGGTGAAGCCCTTGTATTTGACCTGCAACGTCTCGCGGTTGTAGCGGGCCCCCTTGCAGACGTCGCACTGGACGTAGACGTCAGGCAGGAAATTCATCTCGATGACGTTGACGCCCTGGCCGCTGCAGGCTTCGCAACGACCGCCCTTGACGTTGAAGCTGAACTGACCGACCTGGTAGCCGCGGGCCTTGGCCTCGACCGTGGCGGCAAACACCTGGCGGATCGGGTCGAACGCACCGGTGTAAGTGGCCGGATTCGAACGGGGCGTGCGGCCGATCGGCGACTGGTCGATGACGATCACCTTGTCGATCGCCTTGATGCCGCGCAGCTCCTCAAGGCCTGTCGGGAAAGGCACCTTGAGGCCCAGCTGATGCTCGAGCGCCGGATGCAACAGCTCGTTGACCAGGGTGCTCTTGCCGCTGCCGCTGACCCCGGTGACGCACACCAGACGGCCTAAGGGGATGTCCACCGAAACATCGCGCAGGTTGTTGCGCTGGCAGCCCTGCAACGTCAACCTGCGCGAGCCGCTGCTGCGTCGCTCGGCCGGGGTGGGGATCGAGCGTCGACCGCTCAGGTAGGCCCCGGTCAGTGAATCCTCGGCGCTGAGCAGGGTCTCCAGGTCACCCTCGGCGACGATGTGGCCGCCATGGACCCCGGCGCCCGGGCCGATGTCGACGATGTAATCAGCGGCGCGGATCGTGTCTTCGTCGTGCTCGACCACGATCAAGGTGTTGCCCAGATCCCGCAGCTTGGTCAGGGTGGCCAACAGGCGGTCGTTGTCGCGCTGGTGCAGGCCGATGCTCGGCTCATCGAGCACGTACAGCACACCGGTCAGGCCCGCACCGATCTGGGTGGCCAGGCGGATGCGCTGGGCTTCGCCGCCGCTCAGGGTCATGGCGGGGCGGTCCAGGCTCAGGTAGTCGAGCCCCACGTCGAGCAGGAACCGCAGGCGCATGCGGATCTCGCGCAGCACCAGATCGCCGATCTGGATCTGGCGCGCCGTCAGCTGGGGCTCGTGGCCCTCGCTGGCACCCACCCCCATCAGGGCCTCGATGCGGGTCAGGGTCTCGCCCACGCTCACCGCCGTCAGTTCATGGATGCGGTAAGGCCCCACCCGCACGGCCAGGGCCTCGGGCTTGAGGCGCAGCCCCTGGCAGGTGGAGCAGGGCACCAGCTCCAGAAACTTCTCCAGCTTCTGACGCACCGACTCACCGCTGGCGTCCCGCAGCTGCCGCTCAAGGATCGGCAGGATCCCCTCAAACGGCCGCACATAGCCGCTGCTCTTGCGGTAACGGCTGTCGGCCTTGATCGCGATCGGCTCCTGCGACCCGTGAAGCAGCGCATCGCGCTGCTCATCGCTCAGCTGGTTCCAGGGGGTCTTGAGCTCGAAGCCGAAGGCCTCACCGACCGAATAGAGCAGGGAGAAGTAATAGGAGTTGTCCTTTTCGGCCCAGGGAGCCACCGCCGCGTACACCGGCAGGTTGGGGTCGGGGATCACCCGCGTGGTGGTGAACTGACGCAGGTGGCCGATGCCGTGACAGTCGGCACAGGCCCCGTAGGGACTGTTGAACGAGAACAGCCGCGGCGACAGCTCCTCCATCACCGCCCCGTGCACCGGACAGGCGAAGTTCTCGGAGTAGAGGCGTTCGCGCTCGAGCCCCTCGGGCACCGGCTCATCAGCCTTGGGCACCACCTCGACCAGGGCCAGCCCCTCGCCGCGCTTGAGCGCGGTGCGCAACGAATCGGTGAGCCGTTCCTGGATGCCGTCGCGGGCCACCAGTCGGTCGACCACCACCTCGATGTTGTGGGCGTGGTTCTTGTCCAGCTCGATGTTGTCGGCGAGCTCACGCACTTCACCGTTGATGCGCACCCGGGCAAAGCCCTCGGCCACCAGGCCGCTGAGCAACTTCACATGGGTGCCCTTCTTGCCCCGGACCACCGGCGCCAGCAGCTGATAACGGGTGCCCTCGGGCAGCCTGAGGATCTGATCGACCATCTCGTCGATCGTCTGGGGGCGGATCGAGCGCTCGCACTGGGGGCAGTGGGGCTCGCCGGCGCGGCCAAACAGCAGACGCAGGTAGTCCTGGATCTCGGTGACCGTGCCAACGGTCGAGCGGGGGTTGTGACTGGTGGATTTCTGATCGATCGAAATCGCCGGCGACAGCCCCTCGATCGCATCGACGTCGGGTTTGTCGACCTGACCGAGAAACTGGCGCGCATAGGCCGACAGGCTCTCGACGTAGCGGCGCTGGCCCTCAGCAAAGATCGTGTCGAACGCCAGCGAACTCTTGCCGCTGCCGCTGACGCCGGTGAACACCACCAGGCGATTGCGCGGAATCGTCAGATCAACGTTCTTGAGGTTGTGCTGGCGGGCCCCCCGCACCCGGATCACATCCTCGAGCGAACCCCCGCTCAGCACACGGCTGCCATCGAGCCGGGCCGCTTTTTCGTGCAGGGTGAGGGCGGGTCCGGCTTCGCCGGGCCGGTTCTGACCTGCGTTGTCCTGACTGGCTTTGCTGCTGCTCTTGGCGCGGGCCATCCAGCCGGATCGGGAACGGCTGAGTCTACGGGGGGTCGCCGCTCGTCCGGACCCAGCCGGGTTGAGATGGGCTCGGGTGCCCTAGGCCCCCTGGGTCAGCTCTTCACTGACCTGCCACAGGCGCGCCCCCTGGGCGGGATCGAGCGCAGCCTTGGCCATCGGCACGGCCTTGGGCCAACCCTTCATGCCGCCCAGCTCACTGGGGCCGTAGTGGCCACCGGGCTCGGCCTCGGGCGCCGTGAGTGCGAACAGCTGGGGCAGGGCCCCCTGGGCCGCGCTCTGGAACAGCGGTCCCATGAGCCGGTAGGCCAGGCGCTCGAGCTGCGAGCCATTGGCCGCCACCGAGGTGGGCTGCAGGTTGGTGCGGGCCAGGCCGGGATGGGCAGCCGCCGAACGCAGCTGGGGGTGACGGCGCTGCAGCTCCTGGGCAAATACCACGTTGGCGAGCTTGCTCTGGCTGTAGGCCTTCCAACGGTCGTAGCGCCGCTCCCCCTGCAGGTCTTCAAAATCCAGCTGGCCGAAATACTGGGCCCCCGAGGTGACCTGCACCACCCGCGGGCCGGGGCTGGCCAGCAGCAGCGGCAACAGCCGCTGGGTCAGGGCGAAATGGCCCAGGTGGTTGACGCCGAACTGCAGCTCAAAACCTTGACGGGTCAGGGTGCGGGGCGGCGCCATCACACCGGCGTTGTTGAGCAGCAGATCGAGACGGCTATGACGCTCTGCCAGCTGATTGGCAGCCTGGCGCACACTGTCCAGATCGGCCAGATCCAGCTCAAGGACAGTGCAGCGAGCTTCTGGGTTCGGAGCTGAACCAGCCGCGGTCTGCGCGATCAGCAGACCACGGGCCTGCTCGGCCTTGGCCAGGGTGCGGCAGGCCAGCACCACGGTGGCGCCTTGGGCCAGCAGGGCACGGGCGCTCTCAAGACCCAGGCCGCTGTTGGCACCGGTGACCAGGGCAATGCTGCCCGTCTGGTCGGGCATGGATGCGGTGGTCCAGCGCTGGGGGATGGGGGTCGACATTTGCCAGGGCTGCCAAAGGCCCGCAAGGTAGCGGGCCTATGCCGCCCGCCTCAGCAGGCTGGCGGCATAACTGCTGGCGTCGCCCTGGTCGCCACCGGCCAGCTCCGCCAGTTCGGCCTGGCGGGCCTGGGTGTCCCGCAGGTGGGACACCCGCGTGGTGGTGGTGCCGGCCTCGACCACCTTGCTGACCCGGTAGTGGTGATCGGCCGCGGCGGCCACCAGGGGCTGGTGGGTCACGCAGAACACCTGCCGCTGGGCCGCCAGCCGCTGCAGCAGTTCGGCCATGGCGCCGCTGACCCGGCCGCTGACGCCGCTGTCGATCTCATCGAACAGCAGCGTCACGTGCTGATCGGCCGCGGCCAGGCAGGTTTTGAGTGCCAGCAGAAAGCGCGACATCTCGCCGCCCGAGGCCACCTCGGCCAACGGCGCCAGGGGCTGGCCCGGATTGGCCGAAAACCGGAACTGCACCGCATCGGCGCCATCCTCGGCAGGGGCGCTGGGTTCCAGGGCCACGGCAAAGCGCACGTGGATCAGGCCCATGGGCCGCAGCGCCGCCATCAGCTGCTGCTCCAGCTGGGTGGCAGCACTGCGGCGGGCCTGGCTGAGACGGGCGTTGGCCCCGTCGCGGCGGGCGCGGGCCTGGGCTTCGGCAGCCTCGAGCGCCTCAAGCGAGGCCTGGCCGCCTCCGGGAGCCAGCTGCTCCCGCAGCTGATCCCGCAGGGCGATCAACGCGCCCAGGTCCTGGCCGTGTCGGCGCTCCAGGGTCTTGAGCTGGGCCATGCGTTCCTGCAGGGCCGCCAGGCTCTCGGGATCGCTGTCGAGGTCCGCCCCGTAGCGATCAAGATCCCGGGCCAGATCCTGCAGGGCCACCAGAGCATCGCTGCAGGCCTGGGCCAGAGGACCGGCACCTGCCGGATCCAGGGCCGCCATCTGGCCAAGTTCCTGCTCGCAGGCCGCCAGGTGCTCAAGGGCGGCCGGGGCCTCTTCAGCCCCCTCTTGAAGGCGCCCCAGCAGGGTCATGACCCCCTGCTGCAGCCGCACCCCGTGGGCAAGGCGGTCCTGCTCGGCCTGCAGCCGCTGGCGCTCGTGCGGGTCCTGCAGATCGGCGGCCTCAAGGTCGGCCAGCAGCTGCTCCTGCTGCTGGCGCTGCAGCTGCAGCTGCTGCCACTGATCGCGGGCGGTTTCCAGGGCGGCCGCAGCCTGCTTCCAGGCGCGGTAGGCCATCGCCACCGGCTCCAGAGCCGCTGCCAGCGGCGCCCCGCCAAAACGGTCGAGCCAGCGGCGCTGCTGGCCGGGGCGCGCCAGCTGCTGGGTCTGGCCCTGCACGGTCAGATCCAACAGCAACGGCCGCAGCTCCTGAATCTGCTGACGGTTCACCGCCACGCCATTGAGCCGGTGGCGGCTGCTGAGGCGCTCGTCACTGAGGCGCCACTCGCGGCTCAGCAGGATCTCGTCGCCATCGGCCTCGAGCTGCTGGGCAGTCAGCCAGGCCTGCAGCGGCGGGGTCAGACTGAAACTGGCCTCGATCAGACCCCGTTCACTGCCCTGGCGCAACAGCCGCGGGCCCGAACCCCCCAACAACGCGTCAAGGGCATCGAGCAGGATCGATTTGCCCGCACCGGTCTCGCCGGTGAGCACGGTCATGCCTTGGCTGAAGCTGAGCTCGAGGGCCTCGATCAGGGCGATGTTCTCGAGCCGCAGACCGGTGAGCACGGCAATCTCCGCAGGCGCATCGGTGGTCGGCCCGACCGTAGCGGCTGCCGCTTTCGTTTAGAAGGGGGACCGGCGCCTCGCCTGAGCGGACCCGCAGACCATGGCCAGCTCCAGCTCCACCCAGATCTCCAGCGAGATCAGTGACTTCATCGAAGCGGCCGGTCTGCTCGAGTACGACCCCGAGGCGATCACACGCATCTACGCCGGCCACCCCCAGCGGCTGTTCCGGCGGTTCTGGCAGACCCTGGTGCCGATCGGCCTGTACCTGCTGGGGGTCGGTTTCGACTGGTTGATCCAGCGCCTCAAGGACCCTGAAGTCGCCCGGGCCCGCGCCAAGGAAGCGGCCGATCTAGTGGCCTCGCTGGGACCGGCTTTCATCAAGGCGGGTCAGGCCCTGTCGACCCGCCCCGACATCGTGCCGCCGCTGCTGCTCGAAGAGCTGGCCCAACTGCAGGACCAACTGCCGGGCTTTGAGTCGGCCCTGGCGATGGCCTGCATCGAAGAGGACCTGGGCGCGCCGGTGAGCACGATCTACGCCCAGCTGGACCCCGAACCGATCTCGGCCGCTTCGCTTGGGCAGGTCCACAGGGGCGTGCTGCACAGCGGCGAGAACGTGGCGGTCAAGGTGCAGCGGCCCGGCCTGCGCGAACAGATCACCCTGGATCTGTACATCGTGCGCAACATCGCCGCCTGGCTGAACCGCAATGTCGGCCTGATCCGCAGCGACCTGGTGGCCCTGATCGACGAACTGGGCCGGCGGGTGTTCGAAGAGATGGACTACTGCAACGAGGCCAGCAACGCCGAACGCTTTGCCGCCCTGCACGCCCAGAACCCCCGCATCGCCGTGCCGCGCATCTACCGCGAGGCCACCAGCCGGCGGGTGCTGACGATGGAGTGGATCGACGGCGTCAAGCTCACCAACCTGGAGGCGGTGCGGCAGCTGGGCTTCGACCCTGACGACATGGTGCAGGTGGGGGTCGACTGCAGCCTGCAACAGCTGCTGGAGCACGGCTTCTTTCACGCCGATCCCCATCCCGGCAACCTGCTGGCCCTGGCTGACGGGCGCCTGGCCTATCTCGATTTCGGCATGATGAGCGAGGTGAGCCGCGAGTCGCGCACCGGTCTGATCCAGGCGGTGGTGCACCTGGTCAACCGCAATTTTTCCAAGCTGTCCAAGGACTTCGTCAGCCTTGGATTCCTGGCGGAGGACGTGAACCTTGAGCCGATCGTGCCGGCGTTTGAAACGGTGTTCGGCCAGGCGCTGGAACAGGGGGTCAGCCGCATGGACTTCAAGGCCGTCACCGATGACCTGAGCGGGGTGATGTATCGCTTCCCGTTCAGGGTGCCGCCCTATTACGCCCTGATCATTCGCTCGCTGGTGACCCTGGAGGGCATTGCCCTCAGCGTCGACCCCGACTTCAAGATCCTGGGGGCCGCCTATCCGTACTTCGCCAGGCGGCTGATGGAAGACCCCGATCCGTCCCTGCGCCAGAGCCTCAAAGAGATGCTGTTTGACGGCGAGGTGTTTCGTTGGCAGCGGCTCGACAATCTGGTGGCCAGTGCCGCCCAGGGCACCGCCCTGGACCTGGACGGGCTGCTGGACCAGGTGATCAGCTTCCTGTTCTCGGACAACGGCGGTCTGCTGCGGCGGCAGCTCGTCGAGGCCGCGGTCGAGAACCTCGATGATCTGGCCTGGCAGACCACCCTGAGCCTGAGCCGCCGCCTGCCGCAGCGGTTGCAGGCGCTGCAGCCGCCGGGGCTGCGGCAGTGGTCCCAGGAGCACCAGGAAGGCGGCGGCGACCTGTTGCTGACCCTCGAACCGATCCGCCAGTTGATGCGCATCCTGGTGGCGTTGCCAGGTTTTGAACCGCAGATGCTGCTGAACCGGGTGCCGCGCCTGCTGGCGGAACCCGGACTACGGGGCATGGGCCGGGATCTGGCCCGCGGTCTGGCCGAACGGGGCCTGGTGCGGCTGCTGCGCGATGTGCTGGTGTCTGACCGCAACCGAACAGTGCAGCCCGCCTAGAGTCGATTTCGAACCATTTGTGCAGGATCCGGTGGCCAGCCGCAGCAAAAGCACCCATCGGCGCCGGCTGTTTGCAAAAAATCGGTTGTTGGCAGCAGGCCTGATGGTCCTTTGCTGCGGACCGCTGGTGCCACAGCCACCGGTTCAGGCCGCTGAAAACCTGGTGTTCGTGAGCGGGGCGTTCCGCCGCTCGATCCCAGTTGCCGATCTGGAGTATCTGGCCAACACCGGCCAGGCCCGCGGCCTGCTGGCCGATGTGCTGGCGCTGGCCCGCCAGAACCCGGCCACCGTGGCAAAAATGCTCAAGGAATCGATCAGCCTGCCGGTGACTCTGGTGAGCCGGCTGCTGAACACCCGCATCGGCGAAGCACTGCTTCAGCGGGTCGGGCAGATCGTGTTTCCCCTCTACGCCAGCGGCGACAGCGTGCCTGCCCTCCGTTCGGCCGTGATCCTGGGGCTGGTGCAGGGCAACGGTTCGCTCTCGGCCATCTCCTTTTTCAAGGCCTATCCGACCCAGGAGATGGAAGTCAGCATTCCGGCGCTACTGAGTCTGATGAGCAAGGCCAGCTCGATCAGCGAACTGGTGCGCTTCTTCTCCGAGTCGCCCCTGGACGGCCTCAAGGGCAGCAACTAAGCGGCGGCACGTAGATTCGGCCCAGCGTCCCCCTTTGCCGTGCCCCTGCTCCGATCCCTGCGGCGATTGGGCAGCAGGCCGACCCATCAGGACTGGCCTGGCCTAATCGAGGCCTACCGCCGCTGGTTGCCGGTCAGCGCCAGCACCCCGGTGGTCACCCTGCATGAAGGGGCGACCCCGCTGATTCCGGCCAAGGCGGTCTCGGAACGCATCGGCCGCGGTGTCAAGGTTTTCCTGAAGTACGACGGCCTGAACCCCACCGGCTCGTTCAAGGACCGGGGCATGACCATGGCCATCTCCAAGGCCAAGGAAGCCGGCTCTGAGGCCGTGATTTGCGCCAGCACCGGCAACACCTCGGCAGCGGCGGCGGCCTACGCCCGCCGCGGTGGCATGCGGGCCTTTGTGCTGATCCCCGATGGTTATGTGGCCCAGGGCAAGCTCGCCCAGGCCCTGCTCTACGGCGCCGAGGTGATCGCCATCCAGGGCAACTTCGACCGGGCCCTGGCAATCGTGCAGGAGGTGGCCAACAAGTACCCGATCACCCTGGTCAACTCGGTCAATCCCTACCGGCTGCAGGGGCAGAAGACCGCAGCCTTCGAGGTGGTGGATGCCCTGGGTGAGTCCCCCGACTGGCTCTGCATCCCGGTCGGCAACGCCGGCAACATCAGCGCCTACTGGATGGGCTTCAACGAATACAAGGCTGCTGGCCACTGCCGCAACCTGCCGCGGATGATGGGCTTTCAGGCCGCAGGCTCGGCGCCGCTGGTGCTGGGCCACACCGTCGAGCAACCCGACACGATCGCCACGGCGATCCGCATCGGCAACCCGGTCAACCGCGACAACGCCCTGCGGGTGCGCAGCGAAAGCAACGGTGACTTCATGGCCGTCACCGACGCCGAGATCATTGCGGCCTACAAGCTGCTCGGCAGCGAAGAAGGGGTGTTCTGCGAACCCGCCAGCGCCGCCTCGGTGGCCGGTCTGCTCAAGCGCAGCCATGAGGTGCCGGATCGGGCCACCGTGGTCTGTGTGCTGACCGGCAACGGCCTCAAGGATCCAGGCACCGCGATCGAGCACAACGACGCCCGTTTTCACACCGGTCTGGCGGCCGAAACCGACTCGGTCGCCCGGGTGATGGGGTTCTGAGGCCGCTTAGACCTCAGAACCAATCCACAAACAGGCTGCTGGGAACCTGGGGAATCAGGCCCACTTCCCTGTCGATCGGCACCGGAGAACAGCAGGCCTGTGCACCCGGCGGAATTCCCCAGTGGCGGCAAACGGTGGAAAAGTCGGGCTTTTGCCCAGATGGCCGCCTCGATTCCTCAGGCCTCCTGAAGTCAGATCCCTTCGAGAGCAAGGGCAGAGCAGCTTTTTCCGCCGTTTCCCCAGCCCCTTCTACGACGGTTCATTTGTTTTAAAAGACTTTCAATCCAAACCCAGAAGGCAGGGAAAACCACCCGTTGCGCATCGGACCAGGCTGTGGAAGCGTGGGGAGCCCCAACGGGCCCAGGCCCCACGCAACCGCAATGAAGCTGGTTTGCTCCCAGTCCGAACTCAGCGCCAGCCTTCAACTGGTCAGTCGCGCGGTTGCAGCCCGGCCTACCCATCCGGTGCTGGCCAACGTGCTGCTGACGGCCGATGCGGGCACCGGTCGCCTCAGCCTGACCGGCTTTGATCTCAATCTCGGCATTCAGACCAGCCTGCCGGCCTCGGTCGAGGTCAGCGGCGCCATCACCCTGCCGGCGCGCCTGTTCGGCGAGATCGTCACCCGGTTGGCGGCGGACACTCCGATCACCCTGAGCTGCCCCGAAGGCCAGGAGCAGCTCGAGCTCACCAGCCTGTCGGGCAGCTATCAGGTGCGGGGCATGCCCGCCGATGACTTTCCCGACCTGCCCCTGGTGCAGACCGGTGTGCCGATTCGGCTCGAATCCGAAGCCCTGATCCAGGGCCTGCGGGGCACCCTGTTCGCCAGCAGCGGCGATGAGGCCAAGCAGCTGTTGACCGGGGTTCACCTGCAGCTCGATCCCGAGGGGCTCGAATGCGCTGCCACCGATGGCCATCGCCTGGCGGTGCTGCGCCTGCCCCATGCCCAGTCGGGCCAGGCTGACGGCGGTGAGCCGTTTGCCGTCACCGTGCCCGCCCGCTCGTTGCGCGAGCTGGAACGCCTGCTGTCGGGGCGACCCTCCACCGAACCCCTGAGCCTGTTCTGCGACCGCGGACAGGTGGTGTTTCTGTGGGCTGACCAGGTGCTGACCAGCCGCAGCCTCGATGGGGCCTATCCCAACTATCGGCAGCTGATCCCCGAGAGCTTCGGGCGGGCGATCCAGCTGGAGCGGCGGGCCCTGATCGCGGCTCTCGAGCGGGTGGCGGTGCTGGCCGATCAGCACAACAACGTGGTCAAGCTGAGCGCCTATCCGGCCGAAGGCCAGTTGCAGATCAGCGCCGATGTGCAGGATGTGGGCAGCGGTTCCGAATCCCTGCCCGCCTCCATCAGCGGTGAGGCGATCCAGATCGCGTTCAATGTGCGCTACCTGCTCGACGGCCTCAAGGCGATCGGCGGCGACCAGGTGGTGTTGCGCTGCAATGGCCCCACCACCCCGGCCGTGCTGACGCCGGTCGATGATGGGCGCTTCACCTACCTGGTGATGCCGGTTCAGATTCGTCAGTGAGCGTCTGTGCCCCTGCCCGAGCAGCTGTTGCTGAGTGACCTGTTGCGTCGCCATGTGCGCTGCGATCAGGGACTTGACCATGGAGCCGGTGTGCTCGCCTGGATGCATCCGCCGGTGCATCGGCTGCTGGGCTGGGTGAGCCGGCCTTCGGCTTTCGGCTCCCGCCGGCTGGTCTGGCGGCTGAACCAGCTGCGGGGCCTGGCCGAGCTCGAGGCGATGGTCAAGGGTGAACCGGCCGAAACCGATCTCGAGACCGTCGAACGGCTGCCGACCCTGTTTCAGGCTGCGGTGCTCGGCAACCGGGATCAACAGCTGGGCACCGTGGTGGATGCGGCGGTCGAGTTGGGCACCGGGACCATCCGCCACTACCTGGTGAGCCGCAGCGACCCGCGCCTGCCGGGAAGCAGCCGCTGGCGCCTCAGTCCGGACCGCATCGACGATCAGCAGCCGGGGCGGGTGTTCGCCCGGCTCGAAGAGCTCGATGATCTGCCCCTGGCGCGGGCCAGTGTGCGCCAGGAATTGCTGCGTCGCTCGCGCCGCTGGCGGGATCAGGTCCAGGACCTGGGTGACCGCTTTGAGCAGCGGGTCGAGGGCTGGCTTGAGGAACCCCCCTGGCAGGAGCCCGAGCCTGAACCCTGGGATCAGCGATCCCCGCGGCGATCGGCACCGGTGGCCGACGATGACCCCTGGATCTGATACTGGAGGGCTGACGCCTCGCCGCCGTGCCTTCGTCTGCGCCCCAGCCCGACTATCCCCTGGACGCGGCTCTGAAGAAGGAGAACCTCAGCCGCGCTGATTACGACGAGATCTGCCGGCGCCTGGGCCGGGCCCCCAACCGGGCCGAACTGGGCATGTTTGGCGTCATGTGGTCCGAGCACTGCTGCTACCGCAACAGCCGGCCGCTGCTGGCGGGCTTCCCCACCAGCGGGCCCCGCATCCTGGTCGGCCCCGGTGAGAACGCCGGTGTG
This sequence comes from Cyanobium sp. C1_MAG_00004, assembly GCA_027486935.1. Classification (GTDB taxonomy): domain Bacteria; phylum Cyanobacteriota; class Cyanobacteriia; order PCC-6307; family Cyanobiaceae; genus RGUW01. Next base: position 12,016 of record JAIXOF010000120.1, read on the forward strand.
GTCGATCTGGGCGAGGGGCAGCGGCTGGCCTTCAAGATCGAAAGCCACAACCACCCCTCGGCGGTCGAGCCGTTTCAGGGGGCTGCCACGGGCGTCGGCGGCATCCTGCGGGACATCTTCACCATGGGCGCCCGGCCGATCGCCCTGCTTAATGCGTTGCGGTTTGGTCCCCTCGACGATCCCCGCAACGTCGGCCTGATGGAGGGGGTGGTCGCCGGCATCGCCCATTACGGCAACTGCGTCGGCGTCCCCACCGTGGGCGGTGAGGTGGCCTTCGATCCCAGCTACAGCGGCAACCCCCTGGTCAACGCCATGGCCCTGGGGCTGATGGAGACCGATCAGATCGTCTGCTCCGGTGCCGAGGGCGTCGGCTATCCGGTGGTCTACGTGGGTAGCACCACCGGTCGCGATGGCATGGGCGGTGCCAGCTTCGCCAGCGCCGAACTCACCGAGGCGTCGCTCGATGACCGTCCCGCGGTGCAGGTGGGTGATCCCTTTCTCGAGAAGGGCCTGATCGAGGCCTGTCTCGAAGCCTTCCAAACCGGTGATGTGGTCGCCGCCCAGGACATGGGCGCCGCCGGCCTCACCTGCAGCTGCTCAGAGATGGCGGCCAAGGGGGGGCTGGGCATCGAGCTCGACCTGGATCGGGTGCCGGCCCGCGAGCAGGGCATGACGGCCTACGAGTTTCTGCTGAGCGAATCCCAGGAACGGATGCTGTTCGTGGTCAGACCGGGCCGCGAAGACGCGCTCATGGCCCGTTTCAGCCGCTGGGGGCTGCAGGCGGCTGTGGTCGGCCGGGTGCTGCAGGAGAACGTCGTGCGGGTGCTGCAGCACGGCCAGGTGGCCGCCGAAGTGCCGGCCAGTGCCCTGGCCGATGACACGCCGATCAACCACCACGAGCTGTTGGCTGAGCCTCCGGCTGCGATCCAGGCCCACTGGCGCTGGAGCGAGTCCGATCTGCCGACAGCCGGTGCCGCCGGCATCAATGGCCTCAGCTGGAGCGAGGTGTTGCTGGCGCTGTTGGACGACCCCACCATCGCTTCCAAGCGCTGGGTCTATCGCCAGTACGACCATCAGGTGCAGGCCAACACGGTGGTGCCCCCCGGTGGCGCCGATGCTGCCGTGGTGCGGTTGCGTCCCCAGCAGGGTGAGGGGTCCCTCAGCGCTGCCAAGCGCGGTGTGGCGGCGGTGGTGGACTGTCCCAACCGCTGGGTGGCCCTCGATCCCGAGCGGGGCGGCATGGCGGCGGTGGCCGAGGCGGCCCGCAACCTGAGCTGCGTCGGTGCCGAGCCCCTGGCGATCACCGACAACCTCAATTTCCCGTCGCCGGAGACCCCGACGGGGTACTGGCAGCTGGCGATGGCCTGCCGCGGCCTGTCGGTCGCCTGCACGGCCCTCGGCACCCCGGTCACCGGTGGCAACGTCTCGCTCTACAACGAGACCCGCCTGCCCGACGGGGCGATGCAGCCGATCCATCCCACCCCGGTGGTGGGCATGGTCGGCCTGGTGCATGACCTGGGCCGCCTGTGTGGTCTGGCCTGGCGCGAACCCGGTGATGCGATCTGGTTGCTGGGGGTTCCCCTGGCCGAGGCCCGGGATCCGCGCGTCAGCCTGGCGGCGACCAGTTACCTCGAACGGCTCCATGGCCAGGTCACCGGCCGGCCGCCCCTGACCGATCTGGATCTGGAGACGGCCGTGCAGGCGGCGGTGCGGTCGGCGATTGCAGGCGGGTTGCTGGCGTCCGCCCACGATCTCAGCGATGGCGGTCTGGGCGTGGCCGCAGCCGAATGCTGCATCGCCTCTGGTCTGGGGGCCAGCCTTGACCTGCCCTCACCGGCAGACGCCCACCGCCTCGATCGGTTGTTGTTCGCCGAAGGAGGCGCCCGCATCCTGGTCAGCGTTTCAGCTGCCCAGGCCGGCGCCTGGCAACAGGTTCTCGACGCCGCTGCGGCGGCGCTGCCGGCCCAGCGTCTTGGGGTGGTCAGCGCTGATCCCACCCTGGCGATCCGTGCCGGCGATCAGGAGCTGCTGCAGGTGCCGGTCAGCCGGCTGGTTTCTGTTTTCGAGCAGGCGATTCCCCGGCGCATGGCCAGTGGGATCCCTCCGACGGCCTGATGCAGAATGAACTTGACTGCCGGGGTGATGGCTCTGTGGACGACGCTCTCCTCCCGTCCATGAGCCCCGACGAGCGCCCCGACAAGCCCGAGGAGGCCTGCGGTGTCTTTGCGGTGCTGGCGGCTGGACAGCCCGTGGCCAACTTGACCTACTTCGGCCTGTACGCCCTGCAGCACCGAGGTCAGGAATCGGCCGGGATCGCCGTGTTCGACGGCGAGGCCAGGGTCCGCATGCACAAGGACATGGGCCTGGTCTCCCAGGTGTTCGACCAATCCGTGCTCGAGCGCCTGATCGGTGATCTGGCGATCGGCCACAACCGGTATTCGACCACTGGCAGCAGCCGGGTCTGCAATGCCCAGCCAGTGCTGCTGATGACCCGGTTGGGTCCCCTGGCACTGGCCCACAACGGCAATCTGGTCAATGCGGCCGAGCTGCGCCAGTCTCTGCTGGAGCACGCCGACCATTTCACCTCGACCACTGACTCTGAGCTGATTGCCTTTGCCATCCAGCAGGAGGTCAACCGCGGCCTCGACTGGGATAGCGCAATCCGGGCCGCGGCTGCCCGTTGCCGAGGCGCCTTCAGCCTGGTGATCGGCACCCCTGAAGGTCTGTTCGCCCTCAGGGATGGCCATGGCATCCGCCCCCTGGTGTTCGGTCATCTGGGCGAGTCGTTCCAGGGCCAGTGGGTCGTCAGCAGTGAAACCTGCGGGCTCGACATCATCGGCGCCGGTTTTGACGGCGATGTGGAACCGGGGGAACTGATCCATTTCAGACCGGGCGCCGCCGTTCCTGAACGGAGCCGCTGGTGCCAGCAGCCCCCCAAGCTGTGCGTGTTCGAGATGATCTATTTCGCCCGCCCCGACAGCCGTTTCTTCGGTGAATCGCTGTACAGCTATCGGGTGCGCATCGGCGAGGCCCTGGCCCGCGAGATGCCGGTCGAAGCCGATCTGGTCATCGGCGTCCCGGATTCAGGCATTCCTGCCGCCATCGGTTATTCGCAGTCCACCGGCATTCCCTTTGCCGACGGTCTGATCAAGAACCGCTACGTCGGCCGCACGTTCATTCAGCCGACCCAGGCCATGCGCGAGGCCGGGATCCGCGTCAAGCTCAATCCCCTGCCGGATGTGCTCGCCGGCAAGCGGGTGGTGGTGATCGATGACTCGATCGTGCGCGGCACCACCAGCCGCAAGCTGGTGGCCGCCCTGCGCGATGCCGGCGCCACCGAGGTGCACATGCGCATCAGCTCACCGGCCGTCACCCATCCCTGCTTCTACGGGATCGATACCGACACCCAGGACCAGCTGATCGCCGCCCGGCTCACCCTGGCCGAGATCAGCGCCCATCTGGGCGTGGATTCCCTGGCCTATCTGAGCAAGCAGGGCATGGTCGAGGCAGCCCAGGCCCCCTCTTCCCAGTTCTGCACAGCCTGTTTTGACGGTGCCTATCCGATCGAGATGGACGACTCAGTGCGCTCCAGCAAGCTGATGCTTGAGCCATCAGGCCTGGCGGCGACCGTCACAGAGCGCTGATCAGGGGCACCAGATCGCGCACCGATTGCCCATTGGGCAGCTGCAGTTGCAGTCCAGCCGCTGCCGGCCCCTCTGGTTGCAGGTCTGCGGCAGTCAGCCGCAAGCTGCCGTCTCCTGGCGTGAGCCGTACGCCCAGGATCGGTCCAGCCTCGGCCTGCAGATCGATCAGCGCGTCGCTGCGCTGCAGGAACTGCAGACCGATCTGGCCCAGGTCACCCCGCAGGCAGGTGCGCAGCTGGCTGACGTTGAGCCGTTTGATCTGCCCTAGTCGGCTGGCCATCAGCACGGTGCCCCCCGGGCCCACATCGGCGGCACCGACGATCGCTTCACCAGGCAGCAGGCGCATCAGCATCGGCCCCTGGGCGGTGCGGCCCATCAAGGGCAGGTTGCTGTCATTGACGGCGAGCCGCAGCAGCCGGGCGGTGGAACTGGCGATCACCACCTCACCCCCTTCGCGGCAGACCACCACCCGTTGCAGGCTGACGCCGTCCTTCAGTTTGAGCACCGAGGTCGCCCGGCCCGAGAGGTCCTGAACGTCGTCCAGCGGCAGGCGCTTGAAACGTCCATCGCTGCTCAGCAGCCCCAGGCTCACTCCGGTTTCGCGGGGCAGCGGCAGCACCTGCACCACCGGATCACCGCTGATCCCATCGGGCAGGAAGCGCTCCAGCAGGCCGGGCTGTTGGCCGGCGAATTCCCAGCGCAACAGGGCTACGCGTCCACTGGCGGTGAACGCCAGCAGGGCAGGCTGGCCGCTGATCGGCAGGATCAACCGCGCCGGTGCCGGTTGGTCGGCGGCCGCGGCCGCCTCGTCCAGATGCAGCCGGCCCAGGGTCTGGGCGTTGACGATGCGCACGGCACCATCGGCCTGGATCAGCAACCGGCTGTCGCTGCTCAGGGCGGCGAAGGCCTGTTGCCGTTGCAGTTCGGCGTTGGGTCTGACGGCGGCGGCCCGCTGGGCCACCAGTTCGTCGCCACCCTCCACCAGCCGGGTGCGGCGGGGGGTCGCATACCGCTTCTTGAGCCCTTTGAGCTCGCTGATCAGGGCGTCCAGCAGCGTGTCGCGGTCATCGAGCAGGTGCTGCAGCCGGGTGCGCTCGAGGCGCAGGTCGTCCGCTTCCTGGCGCAGGCCTTCCTGCTCCAGTCCTGTCAGCCGGCGCAGGGGCATGGCGAGCACCGCATCGGCCTGGCGCTCACTCAGGTCCAGATGCACCTGCAGGCTGGCTCTGGCACTGGCGGCATCCCTTGCCTCCTGAATCATGGCGATCACCCGTTGCAGGGCATCGAGGGCCTTGATCAGGCCTTCGACCACCTCGAGCCGGTCCTCGCATTTCCTGAGGGCGTGCCGGGTGCGGCGGATCAGGGTCAGCTCCCGGTATTCGAGAAATTCCTGCAGCAGCTGGCGCAGGGTCAGCTGCACCGGCTGGCCGTTGACCAGCGCCAGCAGGATGGCGCCAAAGTTGCTTTGCAGGGCGGTGCGGCGCTGCAGATCGGTGAGCACCGTCTCGGCGTTGGCATCGCGGCGCAGTTCGACCACCACCCGCATGCCGTCGCGGTCGCTCTCGTCGCGGATGTCGGCGATGCCGCCGATCTTGCCATCGTTGACCTGTTCAGCCAGCTTTTCGATCCAACCGGCCTTGCTCAGCTGGTACGGAAGCTCGGTGATCACCACCGCGCTGCGGCGATGGCGTCCTTTGCCGGGCTGGACCTCTTCGATGTGGGCCACACCCCGCATCGGGATGCTGCCGCGGCCATTGAGGTAGGTCTCGCGCACGCCGCTGCCGACCAGCACCTCGCCACCGGTCGGAAAGTCCGGACCGGGCACCAGCTCGAGCAGCTTGTCGTCACTCAGATCGGGCTTGCGCACCAGGGCGATCAGCGCATCGACCACCTCCCCCAGGTTGTGGGGGGGAATGTTGGTGGCCATGCCCACGGCGATGCCGGTGCAGCCGTTGAGGATCAGAAACGGCAGCTGGGCCGGCAGCACGGTCGGCTCCTGCTGGGAGCCGTCAAAGTTGGGTGCGAAATCAACGGTGTCGTTGCCGATCTCGTCCAGCAGCGCCTCGTTGGCGATCGGTGCCAGGCGCGTTTCGGTGTAACGCATCGCCGCCGGTGGGTCGTCGTCGACCGAACCGAAGTTGCCGTGGCCATCCAGCAACGGGTTGCGGCTGGCAAAGGTCTGCACCAGCCGCACCAGGGCGTCATAGACCGCCTGGTCACCGTGGGGGTGGTACTTGCCCAGCACGTCGCCCACCACACGGGCGCACTTGCGGTACGGCCGATCCGGGGTCAGCCCCAGCTCGTGCATGGCGTACAGGATGCGCCGCTGCACCGGTTTGAGCCCGTCCCGCACGTCGGGCAGGGCTCGCCCGACGATCACGCTCATCGCGTACTCGAGGTACGAACGCTGCATCTCCTGATGCAGCGCGATCGGTTGGATGCGCGGGTCTTCGGGTCGCTCCTCGGCCATCCGGTGCTGCGGTGTGAGGGCTGAAAGTGGCGCTCAGCCTACAGATCTTCTTCGGGGTTCCCTTCGGGAGCGGCGTTGGCATGGGCCCGCTCCACCACCGTCCTGAGCTCCGGCAGGTTCAGCAGCTTCTGGGTCACGGCCCGTAGCTGCGGGCCCCACAGCTGTTCCTTCTGGTAGCTCTCGAGCACGTAATTGGGTTCACCATCCAGGGCCCGACCCGCCAGCTGCACAGACTCCTGGCGGTGCTGTGGTCCCAGGCCGAACAGGCCGGCAGCCAGGGCCAGCGTCGGTTCGGCGGCATCGGGTTTGAGCTTGAGCACGGCGCGCCAACGGTTGATCGCCGGCTGACGGTCTCCCTGTTCGTAGAGCACCAGCGCCTGGTTGTTGATCGCCTCCCAGAAGCTTGGCCGCAGGCCGGCCGCCCGTTCAAAGTCGGCCAAAGCGGCCCGGGGGTTGCCCAGCAGCAGGTGGGCGTTGCCCAGGTCAAAGAAGGCGCCGGCATTGCGGTTGTCGAGCCGCAGTCCCTCCTGCAGCAGGCCGACAGCCTGTTGCGGGTTGCCGTTGCGCAGGGCCAGGGACCCTTCGGCGAACCAGATGCCCGCATTGCGCGGATCCAGCTGTTTGGCCCGTGCCAGGGAGACCCCCGCCGACTTGAGCTGGTTGCTGCGCAACTGGGCCTCCGCCAGCAGCAACCAGCCCCGGGGGTCGTCCGGCAGCAGTTGCACGGTCAGGGCCGCCAGCCGGGCGGCATCGGCGGCCTGGCCCAGGCGCAGCAGCCGGCCGGCTGCCTGGGCGATGCCCAGGCCGGCACCTTCGAGCTCCTGGGGCCGCGGCACGTACACATAGGGCACCAGGGCCAGGGCGGCGGCGGGGATGCTCAGGGTCAGTGCTGCGATCGCTGAACCACCCAGCACCGGTTTCACGGCCTTCAACAGCGCGGCGGTAACGCGTGAGCGCCGAGCGCACAGGCCCATGGCTACCAGACAGGTCAGCTCAGCCTAGGGAGCGGATGTTGCGGCGCCATTGCTCGGGCTTGATGCGTCGCAGGGCCGAGGCCCGCAGCTGTTCATCCCAGGTCTGATCGCTCCAGCCCAGAGCCTCGTCAGGTTGCAGGTTCAGCAGCCAGGACCTGGGTTGCAGATCGGGTTCTTGGCTGCTGCTGGCCTGCCGGTTCCAGGGGCAGACCTCCTGGCAGATGTCGCAGCCGGCCACCCAGGGGGCCATCGCCCTGCTGATCTCGCGGGGCAGCTCGGGATCCCGGTTCTCGATGGTGTGGAAGGCGATGCAACGGCGGCTGTCGACCACAAACGGCTCGACGATCGCCTGGGTGGGGCAGGCCTCCAGACAGGCCGTGCAGCTGCCACACAGGCTTTCGGCGGGTTCATCGGCGGGCAGTTCGGCGCTCAGCAGCAGGTGACCCAGCAGCAACCAGGACCCCTGCCGGCGGTTGATCAGGTTGCTGTGCTTACCGATCCAGCCCAGACCAGCCTCCTCGGCCCAGGCCTTGTCGAGCAGGGGGGCACTGTCGACGCAGGCCCGCCAGCGCACCCCCGGGCTGCGCTGTTCGAGCCAACGGCCCAGCCGGCGCAGCCGTTGATCCACAACGCGGTGGTAGTCGCGGCCCCAGCCGTAACGCGCCACCGCCAGCGATCCCTTCGCCCGTTCGGCGTTGACGTAGTAATTGAGCCCCACCGCCAGCACGCTGCGCACTCCGGGCAACAGCAGCTCCAGCTGGCGGCGGCGTCCATCCGCCATCCAGGCCATCGAGGCCTGGTGACCTGCCGCCAGCCAGCGTTCCAGCGCGGCGGTGCGCAGCTGCAGTCGCTCGCTGGCGGGTACGGCGGCCACACCGACCGGCTCGAAACCCTGCGCGCGGGCCTGCTGCTTCAGCTCTGCTGCCAGTTCGGCGCTGCCGCCGGCTGTGGTTCTGGCAGAACCGCTGATCACCCGTACAGTGCGCCCACACTTTCAAGTCTGCAGCGAACCGACCGTGGGTACAGAAACTTCAGGCCGTCTGGCACCGGTGTTGCGTTGGATCGGCCTCACCCTGGTCGTGTTGCTGGCCCTGCAGTTTCTGGTTCTGATCAGCGGCTGGAACTGGGCCGAAGACAACTTCCGTCAGCTGTTCGTGCAGGTGTTGGTCAGCCAGTCGCCCATGGCCCTGGTCGGTCTGGTGCTGATGCTGGTCGGGGCCCGGCTTGATGCGCCTGCCGGTCGCAGCCCCCTGCGGATCACCACCGGTGTGCTGAGCATCCTGCTGGCCATCGCCATGCTCGTGACCGTGCCGGTCTCGATGGGCGGTGACAAGTCCCTGGCCGAGCAGACCGACCAGCAACTGCAGGCCGGCGAAGGCCAGGTCCAGATGATGCGTTCCCAGCTGGCTGCTGCCACCCCCGAAGCCCTGGACCAGTTGGTGCAGCAGGCCGACCAGGCCGGTCAGCTGCCGGCCCAGGCCAGCGCCACCCAGAAGCGTCAGCTGGTCAGACAGCTGATGGGCGCTCAGATCAAGCGCGCCGAAGACCAGCTCAACCAGCAGCGCCGGGCCCGCGACCTCAATGTCAATCAGCGGCGCATCGGCGGCACCGTCAGTGCCGTTGTGCTGCTGATCGCCTTTGTGCTGATCGCCCTGGCCGCCCTGCTCTGACCGGGCTTCCCCCCGGCTGGCTAAGTTGCGGATTGGTGCTTCAAGCCGCTGCCGGGAGCTGAGGTGGTTCCATCCAGTCCAAAACCCGACGAACCGTTGGGTGATCGCCTTCAGCAGGATCTGAAGAACGATCTGATTGCCGGTCTGCTGGTGGTGATTCCCCTGGCGACCACCATTTGGCTGGCCACCACCGTCAGCCGCTTTGTGCTGGCGTTTTTGACGTCGATCCCCAAGCAGGTCAATCCGTTCAACACCCTCAATCCGGTGTTGCAGGAGTTGATCAACCTGGGGGTCGGTCTGCTGGTCCCCCTGCTGGGGATCCTGCTGATTGGCCTGATGGCCCGCAACATCGTCGGTCGCTGGTTGCTCGAGTTCGGTGAGGGGACCCTGCTGCGGATCCCCTTGGCCGGCTCGGTCTACAAGACCCTCAAGCAGCTGCTCGAGACCTTTCTGCAGGGCAGCTCCAGCCGGTTCCGCCGTGTGGTTCTGGTCGAGTACCCCCGGGAGGGTCTCTATGCGCTCGGTTTCGTCACCGGTCTGATCGGTGGCTCCCTGCAGGCCGGTTTTGACGAGCCGATGCTGAGCGTGTTCATTCCGACGGCACCCAACCCCACCACCGGCTGGTACGCCGTGGTGCCGGAGCGGTCCGTACGCGACCTTGACCTTTCGGTCGAAGACGCCTTCCGCACGATCATCTCGGCCGGCATCGTCAGCCCCGATGATCGAGAACCTGCCTCCAACCGCAGTTTTTCAAGCCTTCTGGCCCAGTTGCGCGCACCCCAGCTCTCCTGATGCAGAGTCGAACCATTGCCAGGGAACTGGCGTTGCTGATGCTGGGTCAGACCAGCGACCGCGGCGAGCGCTCCGGCGCCGCTGCCGCCTCCAAAGACCTGTCGGAGGCCTCGCTGACCCCCCTGTTGCACCAGGCCCTGGCAGGCCTGCATCAGCACGCCCGCGAGGCTCTGGATCGCTCGGCCGAGAATCTTCAGGGTGCCGAGCAGTTGCTGCTCGACAGTGAGCTGCAGGAGGGGGCGGAGGCGCAGCAGGCGGCCCAGCTGCCGCTGGTGCGCCAACACCTCAAGGATGGTCTGACCCAGGCCGAGCTGGCGCTGAACCGCATTTCGGCCGTGCTCGAGTTGCCGCGGGTGCTGTTGCTGGCTGACCAGCAGGAGGTGCGCAGTGATGCGATCGCCCGCACCCGCGCCGTGCTCAAGCATCGCGAGCAGATTGATCGCAACCTCGATCAGGTTATGGAAGGCTGGCGTCTGACCCGCCTGCCGCGGATCGACCGCGACATCCTGCGTCTGGCGGCTGCCGATCTTGAGGTGTTCGGCACACCGGCGGCGGTCGCCTGCAACGAAGCGATCGAACTGGCGCATCGCTACAGCGATGATCAGGGTCGCCGCATGATCCATGGCGTGTTGCGGCGGCTCACCAGCGCCGCATCCGCGTCCTGATCGGACCTGCTGACCCCATGGTTTACGACTGGTTCAACCGCAGCGCCGAAGGGGTTGCCGGCGACGCCCAGGAGCCCCAGCCGGCCACTGCGGCCACTGGGGCCGCCGCAGCCGAGCCCGCGGTCGAGCCCGCTCAGGACAGCCCCCAGGCTTCGGACCAGGACGATGCCCTGGCCTGGGCCCGGGAGGCCTACGCCCGGCTCAAGGCCCAGCAGGAGGCGGCCCGCACAGCCCCGCCGGCCGAGGCCCAGGTCACACCGGATCTGCAGAAACCGGTCGAATCGATCGAACCGGCCGAGCCACCGGCACCGCCGGAGCCAGAGCCAGAGCCGGAGCCGGTCAATGGGCCAGCGGCGCCTGCCCTGTCCCTGCTCGAGCGGGCGGCGGCCCAGCGGGCTGAGCGGCTGGAGGCCCTCACCGCCGCTGACAGCCCGGTCCCGGCAGCTCCTGCCGCGGCAGAACCCGAGCTCGGCGACTTTGATGACACCTTCACCTGGTCGGCCGAGGTGCTGGCTGCCCAGGGCAAGCGCGTTGATCAGATCTCTCTCGAAGAGATCGATTGGCTGACGCGTCTGCGTCAGGGCCTTGAGAAGACCCGGCAGGGATTCGTCAGCCAGCTGCTCGAGAACCTCGGCGACGATCCCCTCACGCCTGCGGTTCTCGACGATCTCGAGACCACCCTGCTGCGGGCCGATGTGGGCGTGCAGGCCACCGATCAGGTGCTCGAGGCCCTGCGCCGACGCCTCAACACCGAGGTGGTGGACCCTGCCGAGGGCATCCGCTTTCTCAAAGAGCAGCTCCGGGAGCTGCTCGAGACCCCGATCCGGCGTTGTGACCATCCGCTGCTGGCACCCCAGCGCGGCCGGCTCAACGTCTGGCTGCTGGTGGGTGTCAACGGCGTCGGCAAGACCACGACCCTGGGCAAGCTGGCCAACCTGGCGGTGCGCAGTGGCTACAGCGCCCTGATCGCCGCCGCCGACACGTTCCGTGCCGCGGCGGTGCAACAGGTGCAGGTCTGGGGTGAGCGCAGCGGTGTGCCGGTGATCGCCAACCCCAGCGCCAATGCGGACCCCGCTGCGGTGGTCTACGACGCCATCGGCGCTGCCCAGGCCAAGGGCACCGACCTGGTGCTGGTGGACACCGCCGGTCGCCTGCAGACCAAGCACAACCTGATGGAGGAGCTGGCCAAGGTGCGCCGCATCGTCGACAAGCTGGCCCCCGATGCCGCCGTCGAGTCGTTGCTGGTGCTCGATGCCAGCCAGGGTCAGAACGGCTTGCGCCAGGCGATGGCCTTTGCCAGCGCCGCCGGCCTCACCGGTGTGGTGCTCACCAAGCTCGACGGCAGCGCCCGCGGTGGGGTGGCCCTGGCCGTGGCTTCTGAAGCCGGTCTGCCGATCCGGTTCATCGGTGCCGGCGAGGGCATCCGCGACCTGCGGCCGTTCAACAGTTTCGAGTTCGTCGAGGCCCTGCTGTCCGGCTGAGGGCTGCTGCTTCGGCGGGCTGAACCGGGCAACCATCGCTACTGTGCGGGTCCTTGCGGCTGGGCGCCGTGTGGACGGCCTCAGATTCGTTGCGACAGCTTCTCGACAGCCTCAGCAGGGAGCAGCGCCGCAATCAGGAGCTGCTGACCTCGCTGGGCTTCGCCCTGCGCAGTTTCACCAACCTGGCCCGTTTTCTCGAGCTGGTCCCCCTGATGGCGATGCGCCTGGTGGAAGCCGAGGGTGCGCTGCTGGTCGTCTTTCATGACGATGGTCGCCTCTGGCGCGAGCAGCTGCAGGCCACCCAGTGCGAACGCTGCGCCGAGGTCCTGCGCCAGCTGGTCGCCCTCAACGACAGCGAGCTGCAGAGCCTCAGCGGTGACGAAGCGCTGGTGCGGTTTCTCGATCAGCGTGTGGCCCGCAGCCTGGGCGAGGCCCAGGTGTTTGCGACCTCGGTGGCCTGCCGCGGATGGCAGGGGGGTCGTCTGTATGTCTTCAGTTCGCGGGTCGGGTTCAGCTGGAGTGAGGTCCACCGCCGCCACGTGCAGCTGGTGGCCGATCTGACCGCCGTCGCCCTCGAGAACGATGGTCTGGTGCAGCAGCAGCGACGCCATGAACGGCTCGATCGCCAGCTCAGCACCGGCGCCGAGATTCAGGCCCAGCTGTTGCCCGACCACTGTCCGGTCATCGCCGGTGTCGAGTTGGCGGCCCGCTGCCGGCCGGCCTTTGAGGTGGGCGGCGACTATTACGACTTCATTCCCACCCGCCCCCAGCTCAGCGGGCGGCGCCGTGAACAGGGGCGCTGGGCCCTGGTCATGGGTGATGTGATGGGCAAGGGCATTCCCGCCGGACTGCTGATGACCCTGCTGCGGGGCATGCTGCGGGCCGAGGTGCTCAGCGGCCATGAACCCGGGCGGATCCTGCATGACCTCAACGCGATGGCCCAGGAGGATCTGGCCCACTCACACCGGTTCGTGACCCTGTTTTATTCCGATTACGACCCCCGCGCCCGCCAGCTGAGGTATGCCAACGCAGCCCACAATCCCCCGTTGATCTGGCGTCGCCAGGGGGGGCAGGTCGAGCGGCTCGATGCAGCCGGGCTGCTGATCGGTCTGCAGGCCGATGCCGCGTTCAGCAGCCAGCAGTTGGTGCTTGAACCCGGCGATGTCCTGCTCTATTACACCGATGGGGTCACCGAGGCCACCGGCTTCAGTGGTGAGCGGTTTGAGGAGAAGCGTCTGGTCGATGCGCTGCAGCACAGCTGCCGCAGCGGCGCAACCGCCCAGCAGATCCTGGAGCAGCTGTTCGCCCGGCTTGACCGTTTCGTCGGCGCCGACCGCACCCTCGAGGACGATGCCTCCCTGGTGGTGCTCAAGGTGGATGAGGCTGTGCGTCTGCCGACGCTGACGACAGGCCCGATGGCAAGCTGAACCCATGGCAGTCGATTCCTCCGCCTCCACCTGGAGCCAGCGTTTCGAGCAGGGTCTGCACCCGGCGATCGAGCGTTTCAACGCCTCGATCGGTTTCGACATCACCCTGTTGCAGCAGGATCTCGACGGCTCGGTGGCCCATGCCCGCATGCTCGGTAGCTGCGGTGTGATCGGTGAGGCCGAGGCCGATCAGATCGTGGCCGGCCTCGAGACGATTCGCGCCGAGGCGGCGGCGGGCGCGTTCAACCCTGGCCTTGAGGATGAGGACGTCCATTTCGCCGTCGAGCGGCGTCTGATCGCCCTGATCGGCCCGGTGGGCAAGAAGCTCCACACCGGCCGCTCGCGCAACGACCAGGTGGGCACCGATGTGCGCCTCTGGCTGCGGCAGCAGATCGATGCCATCGATGGGGATCTGCTGCGGTTCGAGCGGGCGCTGCTGGACCAGGCCGAGCGCCATGCGGACACCCTGATCCCGGGCTACACCCATCTGCAGCGGGCCCAGCCCCTGTGCCTGGCCCACCACCTGCTGGCCTACATCGAAATGGCCGAGCGGGATAGGACCCGCCTGGCCGATGTGCGCCGCCGCGTCAACACCTGTCCCCTGGGGGCGGCGGCCCTGGCCGGCACCCCGGTGCCGATCGATCGCCGCCAGACCGCGACCGCCCTCGGTTTCGAGCAGATCTACGCCAATAGCCTCGATGCGGTCAGCGACCGTGATTTCGCGGTCGAGTTCATGGCCGCGGCTGCGCTGATCCAGGTGCATCTGAGCCGTCTCAGCGAGGAGGTGATCCTCTGGGCTTCTGAAGAGTTCGGGTTTGTGAGCCTCAGCGACCGCTGCGCCACCGGCAGCAGCCTGATGCCCCAGAAGAAGAACCCCGATGTGCCCGAACTGGTGCGGGGCAAGAGTGGCCGCGTCTTCGGCCATCTGATGGGCCTGCTGACCATGATCAAGGGCCTGCCCCTGGCCTACAACAAGGATTTCCAGGAGGACAAGGAAGCCCTGTTCGACGGGGTCAGCACCGTGCGCAGCTGCCTCGAAGCGATGGCGATCCTGTTTGAGGAGGGCCTCACGTTCAGACCCCAGCGGCTCGAGCAGGCCGTGGCCAGTGACTTTTCGAACGCCACCGACGTGGCCGATTACCTGGTGGCCAAAGGGGTGCCCTTCCGCGAGGCCTACCAGCTGGTGGGTGGTCTGGTCAAAACCGCCCTGGCCGAGGGGGTGTTGCTGTGCGATCTGCCCCTGCAACGCTGGCAGCAGCTGCATCCGGCCTTCGAGGCCGACATCAGTGCCGCCATCGCACCGCGGCAGGTGGTGGCGGCCCGCCGCAGCGAGGGGGGCACGGGCTTTGCCCAGGTTCAACATCAGTTGCAGCAGATGCGCAGCCGACTGGGCAGCGGTTCCCAGGAGCCTTAGGCTTGCGCCGTTGTGTGGCCGCAAGGCCCGCCTGCCTGGCCGTTTCACCTGGCCTTTTCAGTTCGTGAGCATCTTTGTTGGCAATCTTCCGTTCCGTGCTGAGCAGAACGATGTCGCCGAATTGTTTTCTCCCTACGGGGAAGTGGTGAACTGCGCGTTGCCGCTCGAGCGGGACACCGGTCGCAAGCGCGGCTTCGCCTTCGTCGAAATGGCCGACGATGCCAGCGAAACCCGGGCGATCGAGGCGCTGCAGGGAACTGAGCTGATGGGCCGTCCCCTGCGCATCAACAAAGCCGAGCCCCGCGCTGCAGGCGGTGGCGGTGGTGGCGGCGGCGGCGGCGGTTACGGCGGTGGCGGTCGCCGCGGTGGCGGCGGTGGCTATGGAGGAGGCGGCGGCTACGGCGGTGGTGGCGGTTATGGGGGCTCTGGCGGCGGCGGTGGCGGCTACGGCGGTGGTGCCGGTGGTGGCGGCGAGCGCGGTTCCGGTGCCCGCGGCTGGGAGGACCGCAGCTACGGCGGCGCCAGTGACAGCTTTGATGCCGGTCGCACCCGCCGCCGCCGCAGCAGTGGCAGCGATGGTTATGGGGGTGCCGAGGGTTAAAGCCCTCGCGCTTCGAGCTGCTGGGCGGCTGCGATCAGCACCCGGGCGTCGGCCGTGCGCTCTCCCGCTTCGCGGGTGAGCTGGCCGCGCCAGTGGCGTGCGCCCGGAACCGCTTCGACCAGGTGCACCAGGTGTCGGGCGATCGCCCACAGGCGTCCGCCGCCGGCCACCCAGCGCTCGGCATGGGGGATCAGGCCCCGCAGCACCGTCGAGGCGCTCACCGGCGCCTGATCCAACTGCCCGTGGATCAGGCGGTCCACCTCGGCCCAGCGCAGCGGATGTTCGTAGACCGCACGTCCCACCATCACCCCGTCGACCTGCTGCAGGTGCTCCAGGCAGGCCGCCGTTGTTTCGAGTCCGCCGTTGAGCTCGATCGTGAGCCCGGGACGGTCGCGCTTGAGCCGGTGCACCAGGTCATGGCGCAGCGGCGGAATCGTGCGGTTCTGCTTGGGGTCGAGACCGTCCAGCCAGGCCTTGCGCGCATGAACGCTGAAGCGGCTGGCGCCTCCTGCGGCCACGGTGTCGACGAACTGCAGCAGCTCCTCGTAGGAGTCGCGCTGATCGATGCCGATGCGGTGTTTGACCGTCACCGGCAGACCACAGGCCGCCGCCATCGCTGCCACGCAGCTGGCCACTCGCTGCGGTTCGGCCATCAGACAGGCGCCAAAGCGCCCCCGCTGCACTTTTTCGCTGGGGCAGCCCACGTTGAGGTTCACCTCGTCGTAGCCCCATGTGGCCGCCAGGGCCGCGGCCTCGGCCAGCAGCACAGGGTCGTCGCCCCCCAGCTGCAGGGCCAGGGGCTTCTCGAGCGGATCAAAGCCGATCAGCCGTTCCAGCCGGGCCTGTCCGTCGGGTTCGCGGCGGGCATGGTGAATGGCCTGGGCCACCACCATCTCGGTGTACAACAGGCTGCGGCCACTGATCTGGCGCATCAGCACGCGGAAGTGCCGATCGGTGCAGTCCAGCATCGGCGCCACACTGAAGCGGTAGGCCCTGTCCATGGCTCCATGGTGCCCAACGATGGTCCCTGACGCGGTCGATGTCTTGGTGGCCGGAGGCGGCGCCTCGGGTTTCATGGCGGCGATCGTCGCCGCCGAGGCGGGTGTTGCCGCTGTGCACCTGCTCGAGGCCACCGCTGAGCCCCTGACCAAGGTGCGCATCAGCGGCGGCGGCCGCTGCAACGTGACCCATGCCTGCTGGGACCCCCGCAGCCTGGTGGGCCACTACCCCCGCGGTTCGCGGGCCCTGCGGGGCCCCTTTGCCCGCTTCGCCAGCGGCGATGCCGTGGCCTGGTTCGCCGAGCACGGTCTGGAGCTAGTGGAGGAGGAGGACGGCCGCCTGTTTCCCCGCTCCAACAGCTCCGAGTCGGTGGTGGCCGTGCTGCGCCAGGCCGCCCGCCGGGCTGGGGTTGTGTTGCACACCGGTGCGGCCCTGCAGCAGGTGAGCCGCCGTGAGCAGGGGGGCTTTCAGGCCCGCCTGCGCCTGGCTGCTGCAACCGGGGCCGCTGGCGGCACCGTGAACGTGGTCTGCCGGCGGCTGGTGCTGGCCACCGGCGCCCATCCCAGCGGCCGCCAACTGGCGGCCGCCCTGGGTCACCAACTGATCCCCCCGGTGCCCTCGTTGTTCAGCCTGGCCCTGGCTGGCCAGCCCCTGCAGCAGCTGGCGGGTGTGGTGATGGACCCCGTCGACCTGGAGCTCAGGCTCGATTCCGACCAGGTGGAGCAGCCCCGCCACCGCCAGAGCGGCGCGCTGCTGATCACCCATCGAGGCCTGAGCGGGCCTGCCTTGCTGCGACTCACCGCCTTCGCCGCCCGGGACCTCAAGGCCACGGCTTACACCGGCGAATTGCGGGTCAACTGGACCGGGGGGCAGGGGCCCGACGCCATGGAGGCCCTGCTCGCTGACCTGCGCCAGCAGCAGGCCCGGCGCCAGATCGGCAGCTGGCGGCCCTGGCCCGCCCTGAGCCGGCGTCTGTGGCTGCACCTGTTGACCGGCGCCGGGGTCGATCCGCTGCAGCGCTGGGCCGACCTGCGCCGCGACCCACAGCGCCGGCTGGTGCAGGCCCTCACCGCCAGCTGCTACCGGGTGGGCGGCCGCGGACCCTTTGGCGAGGAGTTCGTCACCGCCGGCGGGGTCGACCTCGGCGAGATCAATCTGGCCAGCATGGAGAGCCGCCTCTGCCCCGGCCTGCAGGTGGTGGGTGAGCTGCTCGATGTCGATGGCATCACCGGCGGTTTCAACTTCCAGCACTGCTGGACCTCGGGCTGGTTGGCCGGAATGGCCCTGGCAGCGGCAGACCCTGTGTCTATCTGATCTGATCGAAGATCGAGAACATCGGCAGATACATCGCCAGCAGAATCGAACCCACGATTCCACCGACAATCACAATCATCGCCGGCTCCAGCATCGAGGTGATCGCCTTGACGGTGGCAGCAACTTCGTCTTCGTAGAAGTCGGCCACCTTGGCCAGCATCTTGTCGAGTTCGCCGGTTTCCTCGCCGATGGCCAGCATGCCGATGGCCATCTCGGGAAACACCTTCTTGCTGGCCAGCGCCAGGCTTAATGGGATGCCCTGGGTCACATCATCGCGGCTCTGGTTGATGGCATCGCTGATGATGCTGTTGCCGGTGATCTCGCGCACGATCTCGAGCGCCATCAGGATCGGCACGCCGGCCCGGGTCAATGAGCTGAAAGTGCGGCAGAATTGGGCCGTCGCGGTCTTCTGGATCAGATCGCCGAACAGGGGGATTTTCAGCACCAGGGCATCCACCTTGCGCTGTCCGATCGGCGTTGCATAGAAGCGGCTGAACACCACCACTGCAGCCGCCAGCAGTCCCACCAGCACCAGGGCAAAGGGGGAGCGCAACAGTTTGCTTAGATCGATCATCAACTGGGTGAACAACGGCAGTTCCGCACCCAGGTCGTCAAAGATTCCCGCAAAGGTGGGAATGATGAAGATCGTCATGCCCAGAAACACCAGGATCGCGATCGCCAGTACTGCCACCGGATAGCCCAGTGCACCCTTGATCTGGTTCTGCAGTTTGGCGTTGTCTTCGAGCAATTTGGCCAGGCGGCGCAAGGATTCATCCAGCACCCCGCCGGCTTCGCCGGCGTCGACCATGGCGATGCTCAGCTTGTCGAAGACCTGGGGCCAGCGCCGCATCGCCGGTCCCAGGGCCACGCCCTGATTGACATCCAGGATGATCGCTTCGAGGGCCCGTTTGAACAACGGCAGCTTCTGTTGTTTGGCCATCAGTTCGATGCTGCGCAAGATCGGCACGCCGGCATCGACCAGGGCGGCCAGCTTGCTGGCGAACACGGCCTTGTCACGAATGCCGGGTTTGCCTTCCAGCAGGCTCGACAGCTGTTGGCTCAGGGTGGCGGTCTGCTTGGACCCTGCTGGCGCAGCGCGGCCGGGGGCGGCGGCCTGCCGTTCGATCGATTCGGCCTGAATGCCGCGCCGGCGCAGGTCCCGCCGGGCGGCCAGGGCATCGGCTGCCTCCAGGGTTAGGGACGTGACCTTGCCGCGGCTGTTGCGGTACGTGGCGACAAAGGCGGGCATGGCGTTCCCCGGCTCACTGGACCTGGGCGACCAGCCGCCTGAGCTCTTCGGGCCTGGCGGTCTTGCGGACCGCCTCCTCGAGCGAGACCTGCCGGCTCAGCACCAGATCGGCCAGCGCTTTCTCCAGGGTCTGCATCGCCAGCTGACCTCCGGTCTGAATCTGCGAGTACAGCTGGGCGGTCTTGCCCTCGCGGATCAGGTTGGCGATCGCGGGGGTGTTGACCATGATTTCCTGGGCCATCACCCGCCCGAATTCCCCGGGTTGGGGATTCTGGCGTTTGCACAGGGTCTGGGCAAACACGGCCACCAGGCTGTTGCTGAGCTGCACCCTGATCTGGGTCTGCTGAGCCGGTGGGAACACGTCCACCATGCGGTCGACGGTCTGGGCGGCCGAACTGGTGTGCAGGGTCCCGAACACCAGATGCCCGGT
This sequence comes from Cyanobium sp. C1_MAG_00004, assembly GCA_027486935.1. GTDB lineage: Bacteria > Cyanobacteriota > Cyanobacteriia > PCC-6307 > Cyanobiaceae > RGUW01. The sequence continues at coordinate 31,143 of JAIXOF010000120.1, forward strand.
TTCGGCCGCGCTGATCGCCAGCTGAATCGTCTCCAGGTCCCGCATTTCGCCCACCAGAATCACATCGGGGTCCTCCCTTAATGCCGCGCGCAGGGCATTGGCGAAACTGCGGGTGTCCTCATTGACTTCGCGTTGATGAAACAGGCTCTTGTCGCTGGTGTAGACGAATTCGATCGGATCTTCGATCGTCAGAATGTGCTCGGCCCGGTTCTGATTGATGTGCTCGAGGATCGCCGCCAGGGTCGTGGTCTTGCCCGATCCCGTCGGTCCTGTCACCAGCACCAGCCCCTTGGGCATGCGGCTCATCTCTTCGACCACCGGGGGTAGGCCGAGGCTTTCAAGGGAGGGAATCGAGCTGCCCAGGGCCCGCAAACAGGCGGCGTAGCTGCCCTTTTGGCGGTACACATTCACCCGGAATCGGCCCACGCCCCGCAGCCCGTAGGAGCAGTCCAGCTCCCAGGTCTGTTCCAGCTGTTTGCGCTGGCTGTTGTTGAGCAGGCTGAAGATCAGGCGGTTGCAGGATTCCTCATCCAGCACCTCCTCCTGCATCGGTTGCAGTTTGCCGTTGAAGCGCCCGTACGGGGGGAGATTGGCGCTCAGGTGGAGATCGCTGCCGCCATGGCTGACCAGCTGCTGCATCAGCTCCTCCATGGAGATGGCCATCACCGCCCTAGCGACTGGTCAGACAGTAGGGACATTCCAGCCATTCATCCTGCAGACCGCCACCGCATCCCTTGCAGGTCAGGCTGTTGAGGGCCCGGGCCCGTTGTTCTGTCTCCAGCCCCGATTCGGTCAGCAGCATGCGCTCCACCTCGTTAAGGGTGGTGTGTCCCTCGCGTACCAGATTGAGGCCATAGCCCAGCAGCGATTTCATCCCGCTCTCGAGTGCCAGCCGCCTCAGCTGGTCGGTGGTGGCCCGTTTGGCCGTGGCGGCAGCCAGCGCCTCGTTCATGCGCAGCACTTCGTAGACACCGATCCGGCCTTTGTACCCCGACCCCTGGCAGGTGGGACAGGTGTCGGAGCTGCCCGACGGCGTGATTTTTGCCCTGAAGAAGGTGACGTTGGTCTCGTTGCTGGCCAGCAGGCCGAAACGGCTCAGCTCTTCGGCGGTGGGCCTGTAGCTCTGGCGGCAGGAACTGCACACCCGCCGTAGCAGCCGCTGGGAGACGATGCCCAGCAGCGAGGCGCTGACCATGAACGGCTCCACGCCCATCTCGTCGAGTCGGGCGATGGCGCTGGGGGCGTCGTTGCAGTGCAAGGTGGTTAGCACAAGGTGACCGGTCAGGGCCGCTTCAATGGCGGTCTTGGCGGTCTCCAGGTCGCGGGTCTCCCCCACCAGCAGCACGTCCGGGTCCTGGCGCATGAAGGCCCGCAGCGCCGTGCTGAAGTCCAGGCCCTTCTCCCGGTTGACCTGGGTCTGGGTGATCCCCGGCAGGCTGTACTCGATCGGGTCCTCCACCGTCGAGATGTTGAGGCCGGGATCGTTGCGTTCGGCCAGCAGTGAATAGAGCGTTGTGCTCTTGCCCGAGCCGGTGGGGCCGGTCACCAGGATCATGCCGAAGGGCTGCGAGCCGATCTCGCGCACCAGCGAACGGGTCACCGGGTTGGTGATCAGGGTCTCGAGGTCCAGCTGGGTGGCCGAACTGTCCAGCAGTCGCATCACCACTTTTTCGCCGTGGCGGCTGGGCAGGGTGCTGACGCGAAAGTCCCGTTTCTTGCCCTTGTACAAGCGACGGATGCGGCCGTCCTGGGGCAGGCGTCGTTCGGCGATGTCAAGGTCGGCCATGATCTTGAAGCGCGAGGTGATCGCCGGCACCAGGGTCTTCGGCAGGTCCTCGAAGTGCCGTTGCAGCACCCCGTCGAGGCGATAGCGCACCTCGAGGCTCTGCTCCTGCGGTTCAACATGGATGTCGCTGGCGCCGCAGTCGATCGCCTCGATCAGGATCCGGTCCACCAGGCTCACCACTGGTGAGGCGTTGGCAACGGCGCTCGACGAGGCCTCCAGATCCTCGATCGCGTTGACTTCCTCGAGCTGGCCGCCTTCGCCTGGCAGTTCCAGTTGATCGATGATCGAGCGGGCCGCCTGCACCGTCCGGGGGGCTTCCACCGCCGCGGTTGATGCGGGCGCCGCCACAGGGGCCTCCAGCCCGGCGTTGATGTCGTCGGCCAGGGCCAGATGCAGCTGGGCCTGCATCCCGCCTGCGGCCAGCTCGTCGGTCAGCGATTGGCGCTCGGCTGGTCCCCAGTACGTGGGGATCGCCACCGCCAGCCGACCGTTCTGATGGCTCAAGGGCAGGCAGGTGAGGCTGCGGGCCCGCTCCAGGGTCAGGGGGCCTGGCCCATCGAGCAGGCTGCGGTTGGCCTGGGCCAGTTGCTCGGCGCTGAGCACGGGTTCCCGCAGCAGCAGCTCGACTTCCAGCCGCTGTTGTTCAGCGCTGCTGGCGTCGGGCACCGGCCGGGCAGGGGTCAGGGTCATCGCCGTGGGGAGGTGCGGGCTTCCGCCGCTTGTGGGAGGCGGCGGTGGCCTATCAACATGTCTAGAACCGATTGTCGTGGGCGTCACCATGAGCGATGACACCGTTGCGGGTTCCGGGAATTCCCTGCCCACCGATCAGCCTGAAGTTCAGGTCGACCAGCAGGTCCCACCGGTTCAGCCCGAGCCGCAGACCCAGGCAGCTGCTGACACGGCAGCCATACCCGAGCAGCCTGCAGCCGATCCGGCCAGCCGCGTCGCCCAGCTCGAGCAGGAGCTCGTTGCCCTGCGCGAGCAGCACGACAATCTCAACGGCCAGTACATGCGCCTGGCGGCCGATTTCGACAACTACCGCAAGCGTCAGAGCCGCGATCTCGAAGATCAGCGCCAGCAGATTGCTTGCAGCACCCTGAGCGAGATTCTGCCGGTCGTCGACAACTTTGACCGGGCCCGTCAGCAGCTCAACCCCCAGCATGAGGAGGCCCAGACCCTGCACCGCAGCTATCAGGGGCTGTACAAGCAGCTGGTTGAGGTCTTCAAGCAGCTGGGGGTGTCGCCGATGCGGGTCGAAGGCGAGGCGTTCGACCCCAGCCTGCACGAGGCGGTCCTGCGCGAGCCCAGCGACCAGCACCCTGAAGATGTGGTGATCGAAGAACTGCAGCGCGGTTACCAGCTCAACGGCCGGGTGCTGCGCCATGCCCTGGTCAAGGTCTCGATGGGCCCCGGACCGGCTGAGCAGCCCCAGGAGCAGGGCGGCTGATGGCCGACTACTACGACCTGCTGGGTGTCAGCCGCGATGCCGATGCCGACACCCTCAAGCGGTCCTACCGGCGGCTGGCGCGTCAGTATCACCCCGACGTCAACAAGGACCCCGGCGCCGAAGACAAGTTCAAGGAGGTCGGCCGGGCCTACGAGGTGCTCAGCGATCCCCAGACCCGGGCCCGCTACGACCAGTTCGGCGAGGCCGGGTTGGGCGGCGGTGGCGGCATGCCCGACATGGGCGACATGGGCGGGTTCGCCGACCTGTTCGAAACCTTCTTCAGCGGTTTCGGCGGTGGCGTGGGTGGTGCCGGTGCCCAGCAGCGGCGTCGGGGGCCCCGCCAGGGCGACGATCTGCGTTTTGACCTGACGATCAGCTTCAGCGAGGCGATCACCGGGGTCGAAAAGGAGGTGCAGCTGCGCCACCTCGAGACCTGCGGCACCTGCAACGGCTCAGGAGCCAAGAGCGGCAGCGGTCCGGTCAGCTGCGGCACCTGCGGTGGTGTCGGTCAGGTGCGCCGTGCCACCCGCACCCCGTTCGGCAGCTTCACCCAGGTGGCACCCTGCCCCACCTGCGACGGCGCCGGTCAGGTGATCGCCGATCCCTGCAGCGCCTGCGGCGGCCAGGGTCTGCAGCAGGTGCGCAAGAAGCTGCGCATCAACATTCCGGCCGGGGTCGACACCGGCACCCGCCTGCGGGTGGCCAACGAAGGCAACGCCGGCCCCCGTGGCGGTCCCGCCGGGGATCTGTACGTCTTCCTGAGCGTGCAGAGCCATCCCCACCTGCGCCGCGATGGCCTGCAGATCCACTCAGAGGTGACCCTCAGCTACCTGCAGGCGATCCTGGGCGACACGATCGAGGTGGAAACGGTCGACGGCAGCGAGCAGCTCGAGATCCCTCCCGGCACCCAGCCCGGCACCGTGCTGACCCTCACCGGCAAAGGCGTCCCCAAGCTGGGGAACCCGGTGGCCCGCGGCAATCACCTGTTCACGGTCAAGGTGCAGTTGCCCACCAAGCTGAGCGCCGACGAACGCCAGCTGCTGGAGGAGCTGGCCGGTCACCACACCCGCCGGGGCCACAAGCATCCCCACAAGAGCGGCCTGTTCGGCGGGCTGTTCGGCCAGCGTGACTGACCTTGACCTGCGGGGCACCCCCTGCCCCCTCAACTACATCCGCACCAAGCTGGCGCTCGAGGGGTTGGCGGCCGGCCAGCAGCTGCAGGTCATCCTCGACCGGGGCGAACCCGAGCAAATGGTGGCCGATGGCATCAGCGCCGCCGGCCATCAGGTCGACGTCAGCCCCCACGCTGACGACCAGGGGGCCGTGGTGCTGGTGATCACACCCCATGGCTGAGCCGGGCCGGCGCGGCCGGGTTGTGGCCCTGCTGGCCAACTACTGCTGGGTGCAGCTGGACCTGCCGGGCCCCGATGGCGTGCGGCGGTTGTTGTGCACCCGCCGGACCCGTCTGGGCAAAAGCGGCCAGACCATCTGCGTCGGCGATTGGGTGCAGGTCGAGGGAATCGATTGGCCGGCCGGCCGTGGGGCAGTCGCGTCTGTGGAACCGCGGGCGCTGCTGCTGGATCGGCCGCCGGTGGCCAACCTGTCGACGGTGGTGGTGGTGGTGGCCCTGGCCGAACCGGCCCTCGATCCCCTGCAGCTGACCCGGTTTCTGATCACCGCCGAACTGTCGGGAGCGTCGGTGGAACTGGTGTTCAGCAAGGTCGATCTGCTGCCGATCGCCCAGGTGAACCAGTGGCTGCAGCGCGCCGCCGGCTGGGGGTACCAGCCCCTGGCGGTCTCGACGTCGGTGTCGACGGCAGTCCCGCAGGTGGCCGCCAGCGGCCTTGAGGCGCTGCGTCAGCGGCTCAGCCGGCCCGGCCTGGCCGTGCTCTGCGGGCCTTCAGGGGTGGGCAAGAGCAGCCTGATCAACGCCCTCATTCCCGATCTGGGGCTGCGGGTGGCGGCGGTTTCGGGCCGGCTCCAGCGGGGTCGCCACACCACCCGGCATGTGGAGCTGTTCCCGCTGGCCGATGGGGCGCTGCTGGCCGATACACCTGGCTTCAACCGCCCGGTGCTGCCGCAGCAGCCGGCCGATCTGATCGCCTGTTTTCCCGAGTTGCGCGCCCGGCTGGCGGTGGGGAGCTGCCAGTTCAGCGATTGCCAGCACCAGGGCGAGCCGGGTTGCGTCATCGGTGCCGCCTGGGACCGGCAACCCCTGTACAGCCAATGTCTGAACGAGCTGCTGGCCGAGCAGCGGCGCAGCGGCGGCGGCAGCCGTGCTGCCGACGCCGGCCTGCGCCAGCGGGGTGATCGCCTCGAGCCGCGGCTCGAAGCCCGCTACCGCCAGCTCTCGCGGCGGGGTCAGCGGCAGCAGGCTGCCGCCGAACTCAACCTCCCAGACCCGGAAGATTGAGGTTGAGGCCGCCGGTCAGCTCTTCCATGCGCTCCTTCATGGTGCTGGTCGAGCGCTCGTAAGCGGCCTTCAGGGCATCCAGGACCGCCGCCTCGGTGGCTTCGCTGCCCTGGGTCAGCAGCTCGGGGCTCAGGCGCACCCTGAGGGGCTGCTGGTTGCCTGACAGCCAGACGCTGGCCAGCCCATCGGCACTGCTGCCTTCGAGCTCCATCGCATCGAGCTCCTCCTGCAGCTTCTGGGCGTCCTGCTGAATCTGCTGGGCCTTCTTGAAGGCCTCGGTCAGTTGGCCGAAATTGGGGAGTCCGAAGCCAGCCATGCCCGAGAAATCACTGCGCGCAGGCTAGAACCCCAGCCGCTTCACCTCGGTGTGCAGGGTGATGCCGTGGGCTTCCTGCACCCGCTGCTGCACCCGGGCGATCAGGGCGGCGATGTCGGCGGCGCTGGCGGCGCCGCAGTTGACGATGAAATTGGCGTGGATCGGCGAGACCTGGGCATCGCCAATCCGCTGGCCCTTGAGCCCAAGGGCCTCGATCAGCTGCCCTGCCTTGTGCGGTTCGGGGTTGCGAAAGACGCTGCCGCAGCTTGGTTGCTGGTAGGGCTGGCTGTTGGTGCGGCTCTGCAGGTTGGCGCTGGTGCGGCGGCTGACCTCGGCGGGGTCCTGACCGCTCTGCAACCGGAACCGCGCCGCCAGCACGATCCAGGGTTCCTGTTGCAGACGGCTGTGGCGGTAGGCGTAGTCGAGCTCGGAGGCTCTCAGTTCGACCACGGCGCCAGGATCAGCCGGATCCAGCAGTTGCACGCTCTCCAGGCAATCGGCGATGCAGCCCCCCTGGGCGCCGGCGTTCATCACCACCGCCCCTCCGACGGTGCCGGGGATGCCCACGGCCCACTCGAGCCCCGCCAGGCCGGCGCGGGCGGCCTTGCGCGCCAGGGTGGGAATCGGTTCCCCGGCCAGGGCTTCCACAACCCCCGCAGCGGTGTCCAGGCGGCTTCCCTGCAGCCGCCGCAGGCACACGGTCAGGCCGCCCAGGCCCCCGTCGGCCACCAGCAAGTTGGAGCCCGCACCGATGCAGCGCAGGGGCAGCTTGTGCTCCAGGCTCCAGCTCAGCAGCGCCTGCAGCTGCTGCTGGTCGGCAGGCTCGGCCAGCCAGGCCGCGGGACCGCCCACCTTCCAGGTGGTGTAGTCCCGCAGGCTCATCTGCTGCTGCAGACCGAGCGGGTGTGCCGACACCCCGGCCATGGTCAGGCAGCCAGCGGCAGCGAGCCGTCGCAGTCGTGGAGCCGGTTGAGCCGGTCCCACAGGCCGTTGATGTCGCCGGCTCCCATGGCCAGCACCAGATCACCGGGCCGGCTCTGATCGGCCACCAGGGCCGTCAGGTCGTCGGTGCTGGTCGCCACGCTGATCGCCAGCAGCGGATTGTGGGTTGCGATCGACGCTGCCAGGGCCTCGCTGCTGACCCCGCTGATCGGTTGTTCGCCGGCGCTGTACAGAGGGGCCAGCAGGACCGCGTCGGCGGTGCTCAGGGCCTGGGCAAAGCCATCGAGAAACTGCCCGGTGCGGCTGTAGCGGTGAGGTTGGAACACAGCCAGCACCCGTCCGGGGATCTGGGGCAGGGTGGTGGACCCACTGCGCACCATCAGCGCGGCCATGGCCAGGGTTGCCTGCACTTCGCTGGGGTGGTGGGCGTAATCGTCCACCACCAGCCGCCCCTGCCAGGTGCCCCGGTAATCGAACCGCCGGCCCGGAGCCTGCAGTGTGGTCACGGCCTGCTGCAACTCGGCGAAGGAGATCCCCTCGAGCCGGCAGGCCGCCACGGCGGCGGTCACGTTGCTGAGGTTGTGCAGGCCCGGCAGCGGAATGGTCAGCGTGCCGACGGGGCGGCCTTGCTCAAAGAACTCGGCCACCGTGCCGTCACCGCGGCACTCGCGGGGGATCGCTGCGAAATCGGCCTCCTGGGCCTGTTGGGTCGACCACCAGTGATCCGCGCGGAAGTGCTGGCTCAGCACCGGGCAGTCCCGGTTGGCGAGCAGTTGGCCGCAGCGGCCGCTGAAGCGTTGCACCGTGCCGATCAGTGCCTCCAGATCGGGGTAGTGGTCGGTGTGGTCCAGTTCCAGGTTGGTCAGCACCCCGAGTCGGGCCTCGAACTTCACCAGGGATCCGTCCGATTCGTCGGCTTCGGCCACCAGCAGGCGGCCCTCACCGTGGCGTCCATTGCTGCCGAAGGCCGGCACGATGCCCCCGATCACGGCGGTCGGATCGTTGTGGGTCGCGGCCAGCAGCGTGGCGATCAACGAGCTGGTGGTGGTTTTGCCATGGCTTCCGGCCACGGCGATCGAGGCCTGGCCATTGATCAGCGCCGCCAGCACATCTGACCGGTGCCAGATGGTCAGGCCCGCCCAACGGGCCGCCCGCAGTTCGGGGTTGGTCTCGGGCACGGCCGAGCTGATCACCACCAGGGGCGCGACCGACGTGCCGCTGCGAATGGCATCGATCGTGCTGGCGCTCTGCTCACGGAACACCCGCACCCCCAGCCGTCGCAGCTGGGTCAGGACGGCGTGATCGCGGGGGTCGGAGCCGCTGACATTGAAGCCGCGTTGCGACAGGATCCCTGCCAGGGCAGACATGCCGATGCCGCCGACACCGATGAAATGGACGGGCTGGCGGCGATCAAGCGATGGGGCCAATGGCGCCTCCCGGTCGGCGAACGATCTGAGTCCGGCCAAGCCGGAATGCACCGAAATTAAGGCCGGACGCCCCCGCTGTCCTTTACGAGTTGCGTCGTCTCGCCGCCTGCCGTTGCAGCGGCCGCGGTTTGTCGAAGGAATTTGCTGAAGGATTTCTGTATGATCGGCCGCCAAAACCCCCTTCAGTAGCGGTTTTCACCGTTTCCTGCCATGACCCTGCGCGTTGCGATCAATGGATTCGGCCGGATCGGTCGCAACTTCATGCGCTGCTGGCTTAGCCGGGGTGCCGATACCAACCTCGAGATCGTCGGTCTCAACGGTTCAGGCGACACCACCACCAACGCCCACCTGCTCAAGTACGACTCGATGCTGGGCCCCCTGCGGGTCGTCGACATCAGCACCACCGAGAACTCGATCACGGTCAACGACAAGACCATCAAGGTCTTCTATGACCGCAATCCCGCCAACCTGCCCTGGAAGGAATGGGGCGTCGATCTGGTGATCGAGTCCACCGGCGTCTTCAACGATGACGTCGGCGCCAGCAAGCACTTCGAGGCTGGAGCCAAGAAAGTGATCCTCACCGCCCCCGGCAAGGGCGCCAAGGTGGGCACCTTCGTGGTCGGCGTCAACGCCGATCAGTACCGCCACGAAGACTGGGACATCCTCAGCAACGCGAGCTGCACCACCAACTGCATGGCCCCGATCGTCAAAACGATCGATCAGGCCTTTGGCATCGTCAAAGGCACGATGACCACCACCCACAGCTACACGGGTGACCAGCGCATCCTCGACGCCGCCCACCGCGACCTGCGCCGGGCCCGTGCCGCTGCCGTCAACATCGTGCCCACCAGCACCGGTGCCGCCAAGGCTGTGGCCCTGGTCTATCCCGAGGTCAAGGGCAAGCTGAGCGGCATCGCCCTGCGCGTGCCCACCCCCAACGTGTCGGTCTGCGACATGGTGTTTGAGGTGGGCCGCGACACCAGTGCCGAAGAGGTCAATGCCGTCCTCAAGGCAGCCTCCGAAAACGGCATGAAGGGCATCATCAAGTACTGCGACCTGCCCCTGGTCTCCAGCGACCACGCCGGCACCGACGAGAGCACCATCGTCGACGCCGACCTCACCCTGGTGATGGGCGGCAACATGGTCAAGATCGTTTGCTGGTACGACAACGAGTGGGGCTACAGCCAGCGCGTCGTCGACCTGGCCGAGATCGTCGCCAAGAACTGGAAGTGAGTTCACTGCAGTCGCCCTGACTGCAGGAGCTCAGCCAAACCGCCCCTCGGGGCGGTTTTTTGTTGGCTGGGCTCTGGGCGCCACCAGGGTGGGTTTGGGGTGCGCAGCGGTGTCGAGACGTTGTCGATACAGCATGCGGAACCCTGGCCTCCTTGCCGGGAGACAGCGCGTGGCCAGACGTCCGGGGTCAGATCAGCTTGGCCAGATCAGCAGTTTGGCCAGATCAGCCCAGGGATTTTCAGATCAGGCGTGCGCCTTGAGGTTCTCGCCGCCGGCGATCACCGTCGCTTTGACGATGGTGTCGTCAACGCCCAGTTCCTCGAGCACGTCCATGCCATCGACCACGTAACCGAAGGCTGCGTAGCGCCCATCGACCAGGTTGAGGCCGGCGGGGGTGAGCTCCGGTTCGTAGAGGAAGAAGAAGAACTGGGACGAGCCGTCATCGAGATGCTCGTCCGAATGGGCCCAGCCCAGGGTCCCGTAGGTGGCGAAGGGCAGAACGGCCTCGGCCTTGAAGCGACCCACGTCTTCAAAGGTCTCGTTGTAGATCGGTGCGGCATCCCCGGTGATGCGGATCTCCAGCGGCACGGTGCGCTCCTGTTTGCTGGTCGGATCGATGAAACCCTCTTCCGGGCCCTTGGGATCGCCGGTCTGCAGCACGTAGAAGTCCTCGGCGCGGATGAACGGCAGTCCGTCGTAGAAGCCGCGGCGCACCAGATCGACGAAGGCGCCACCGGTGATCGGGGCGTTGTAGCCATCGATCACGGCCGTCAGCATGCCTTTGCTGGTCTCCATCGCCACGGTGGCCCGTCCCAGCAGACGCGGCAGGGCATCGAATTCGTCCGGTATGGCAAACGGAAAGTCCTGCACCTGCAGCTCTTCCAGGGCACCGATCGTGTCGAGGGAGGCGCGTCGGGCGTCGAGGAACGGATCGCGCTGCTCGCCCTGGCTGGCCTCGACCAGCGCATCCAGCTCCGGTTTCAGTTGATCGAGCAGGTTCTCGGCTTGCGGGCGCCTGTCAGCCGGCACCGCCAGAACCATGGCGTCGTGTTTGCTGCTGAGCAAGGCTTGACTGCGCTTGGCTGTGCTGACCAGGGCGCTCCAGCGCTTGGCCCGCAGGTCATCGCTGGTGCTTTCGAGACGGCGTTGCAGCTCCTGCAGATCGGGGGCTTCGATCGGCAGGGCGTTGCGCAGGATGGCGCTGGGATCTTTGACCGCATTGCCCTGGGGCAGGGCGGCCCAGGCTTGATCGGCCGGCATCAGCCCACCGATCAGGGCCAGGCACAACAACGGCGTCAAAAGCAGGGCAACGCTGCGCTCAGCACACCGCTGCAACAGCTGTCGGCCGCTGCCCTCGCCCCTGCCTTGAGCCATCTTTTTTGCAGTCGCTGAGCGGACTTTGGCACAGCCGAACCGCAGTCGGACCCCCCGGCTTCAGGGCAGCTCCGGTAGCCAGCCGTACAATCCGGCCGATCCGATCCGCCGGAATGATCTCCAGCAACGACTTTCGTACCGGGACTTCGATCGAGCTGGATGGCCAGGTCTGGCGCGTCGTTGAGTTCCTGCATGTCAAGCCCGGCAAGGGCTCGGCCTTCGTGCGCACCAAGCTCAAGGCCGTCCAGAGCGGCAACGTGGTGGAGAAGACCTTCCGGGCCGGCGAGACGGTGCCCCAGGCGGTGCTTGAGAAGAGCACACTGCAGCACACCTACATGGAAGGCGATGACTACGTCTTCATGGACATGGGTTCCTATGAGGAGACCCGCCTTACCGCCAAGCAGATCGGCGACAGTCGCAAATACCTGAAGGAAGGCATGGAGGTGAGCGTGGTCGCCTGGAACGGCAAGCCCCTCGAGGTGGAGCTTCCCAACTCGGTGGTGCTTGAGATCACCCAGACCGATCCGGGAGTTAAGGGTGACACCGCCACCGGCGGTACCAAGCCGGCGATCGTGGAGACCGGTGCCCAGGTGATGGTGCCGCTGTTTCTGTCGATCGGCGAGAAGATCAAGATCGACACCCGGACCGACAGCTATCTCGGCAGGGAGAACTGAGCACCATGCAGCTTGATCACGATCAGCTTCACAAGCTTCTGGCCCTGCTCGGCGACAGCGACATCCAGGAGCTCAAGCTTGAGGGCGACGACTTCCGCCTGGAGGTCAGGCGCAATCTGCCCGGTCTTCCTGCCCAGGTGATCCATGCACCGTTGGCGGCGCCGCTGCAGCCCGCGCCGACGGCGATGGCACCCGCTGTTGCAGCTCCGTCGGCTCCGCCCCCGGCCGCACCTGCGGTGCGCAGTGACCTGCTCGAGATCACCGCACCGATGGTGGCCACCTTCTACCGATCCCCGGCACCGGGTGAAGACCCGTTCGTCGAGCCGGGGACCCGCATCAGCTCCGGCCAGACGGTCTGCATCCTCGAGGCGATGAAGCTGATGAACGAACTCGAATCCGAGGTCAGCGGCGAGGTGGTCGAGATCCTGGTGGAGAACGGCACACCGGTCGAGTTCGGCCAGGTGCTGATGCGGGTCAAGCCCGTCTGATTCACCCCGGAGCCCGGGCTTAGCCCAGCTCCAGGGCGGTCTCCAGGGCTGCAGCCATGCTGGCGGCCCTGGCTACGCCCTGACCGGCGATGTCAAACCCGGTGCCGTGATCGGGTGAGGTGCGCAGAAACGGCAGACCCAGGGTGGTGTTCACCGCGGCGTCAAAGGCCAGCAGCTTGACGGGGATCAGGCCCTGATCGTGGTATAGGGCCAGATAGCCATCGGGCCCCGGGCCCTGACCCTGCCAGGCCGCCGCGGCCCCCAGCCAGCAGGTGTCGGGAGGTACCGGCCCGTCCAGGCGCACCTGGGGATGCTGCTGCTGCCACTGCCGCAGGCAGCCAGCCAGCCAGTCCTGCTCCTGGCTGCCCAGCCGTCCGCCTTCGCCGGCATGGGGATTGAGGCCGGCCACCACCAGATGCGGTGTGCTGTTGAAGCGGCCACAGAAGGCCAGCAGGGTGTCGAGTCTGCTGCTGATCAGCGCCCCATTCAGGGCTGTCGGCACCGCTTCCAGGGGGATGTGGGTGGTGGCCAGCAACGTGTTGAACCGCCAGCTCCCGTGCGGCGCACGGGCGGTGAACAACATCGCCGCCTGGTCCACCCCGGCCAGTTCAGCCAGCCGTTCGGTCTGGCCCGGGTAGTGGTGACCGGCAGCGTGCCAACAGGTTTTGGCGATCGGGGCGGTCACCAGGGCCCGGCAGTGGCCGCTCTGCACCAGTTCCCAGGCTCGGGTCAGCCAGGCAAACGAGGCCGCGCCGCCGCCGGGCCCGCTCACCCCCGGGCTGATCGGTTCGTCCAGGGGCAGGTCCACGATCTCGAGCGTGGCCGGGTCCCGCAGCGGGCTGTCGCTGCAGCTCCGCAGCTGCTGGTAGCTCTGCTCGAGCCAGCGGCGGCAGCCCACCAGCAGGGGCTGCTGGTCGGGCTGGGACCAATGGGCGCTGGCCAGGGCCTTGAGCGTCACCTCGGCGCCGATCCCGGCCGGATCCCCCAGGGCGATGGCCAGCGGACCGCTCCTGGGGTTGGATGGGGCCTGGCTGTCGATGGCAGTGGCCATGCTGCGTTGGTTGTTGCTGCTGGGGATCGGGTTCAGCCTCGTGACCGGAGTCAGCAAGGGATGGATCGAACTGCGCTGGGGACGCCTGCTGCAGGACCTGGGTGTGCCTTACGTCACCGATCCTGAACCCTCGGCGCCGCGGTGCGTCTCCGGCAGCACAGCCGTGCCGTCCTCTTCGGCCAACGCGGCGCGCAATCCCTCCCGGTAGGTCGGGTACCGCAGGCGGTAGCCCAGCTGGCGGGTCAGCAGGTCGTTGCGCACCCTGCGGCTCTCGCTCCAGAAGCTGCGGGCCATCGGGCTCAGCTCGGCGGCGGCCGCCTCATACCGTTGCAGGGGCGGCAGTTTGCAGTTGAGCAGGTGGGCTGCGTAGCCCAGCACCTCGCTGGCCGGGCAGGGGACGTCATCGCTGATATTGACCAGGGGCTGGCGCCGCTGGTCAGGCAGCGCCAGGCAGTGCAACAGGGCGCCACCGATGTCGTCGACATGGATCCGGCAGAAGACGTGGCCGGGGCGATGCAGCAGCCGGCTGCTGCCGCTGCGCAGGGTTGCAAACGGGCTGCGGCCGGGTCCATAGATCCCCGGCAGTCTGAAGATCTGCACCGGCAGGTCGGTGGCCAGCCAGGCCTGCTCACAGGTCAGGCGGTTGGCGCTGCGACCCGCCCGGGGCTGGCAGGGACTGTGCTCATCAACCCAGGCGCCACCGCTGTCGCCGTAGACGCCGGTGGTCGACAGATACCCCAGCCATTGCGGCCGCAGTGTCTGCAGCAGATCCCCCATCTGGCTCAGCACCGGATCATGGCCCTCCCGATCCGGGGCGATGGTGCTGACCACGTGGGTGATGTCCGTCAGGGCGGTCGGGTCCGGGCGCAACCCGCTGCCGCTGTCAAACCCGACCTTGTGCCAACCCGGTGGCGGTGCGGCGGCGGCGCTGGGATCCCGATGGCTGATGACGCCGGCGATCCCGGCGCGGGCCGCCAGGGCCGCCAGGCGGCGGCCGCTGTAGCCGCCCCCCAGGACCAGCAGCTTGACCGGTCGATCCCGATTGAGTACGCTTGTACTATTCACAGATTCGATCATGGTTGCCTCCTCTCCACTGGCTTCCTCTTCGCTGGTTGCCTCTCCGCTGGTTGCCCCGACATGGGGCCAGCTTCGCCCGGGAGCCCGGGCATTGGCGTCTCGGCCTCTGCCTGCCGCCCTTGGAGGCGCGGGTCGATCCAGGTTTGAGCCGATCGTGGCACCCCTGGTGCTGGTGCTGGTGTTGTTCGGGGCGGCTGTGCTGGTGGCGCCTGAGCACCCCCAGAATCAGGCGGCCATCTGCCAGCGCCACAACGGCGTTGATGCCTGCCGGGTCTGGTGATCCCCCTGGGCTGTGCGTTCGGCCGTACGGGGCTCGGCCCACTGCAGCAGGCGCATGGCCAGTTTCAGGTCCCCATCCATCCAGGCTTTGATGGCCATGGCCCGGCGGGGGTCGTAGAAGCTCTGGCGTCGGTACCAACCGAACGCATCGGCATCGCCTTTGTGGCCGTTGCAGGCCAGGCAGGCAGGCACGCAGTTTTCGGTCACGCTCAGTCCGCCCCGGCTCTGGGGCAGCACGTGGTCGATTGATTCAGACGGGTTGCCGCAGTAAATGCAGCAGTTGTTGGTGAAGCGGTGGATGTTCTGGCGCCAACGGCGCACGCGCAGTTTGGGGCAGAGTTCCTCGAGAAAAACCGCATCCCTGGCCTGCATGCCTGCGTCTCGGTTGCGGGCAGTCTGACGCTGGTGCCAGGGGTGTCAATGTGTCGGTGACTGCACTTTCGCCAATTGACCGGTGTCCGATCGCTGCGTTCTGCGTCTGGCTGCCACCGGGGCGATCGAGGTGTTCAGCCCTTACGACGCCGTCACCCAGGCCCAGCTGAGGCGGGTGCGGCCCCGGGGCCTCTGGCGTGCCCAGCGAGGCTGCTGGGAGTTTCCGCTTGAGGCAGCCAACACCCTGCAGGCCCTGCTGGGTAGCCGTTTTGCGATCGAACCAGAGCTGAACCGATGGTTGCAGTGGCTCGACAGTCCGTTGCCGCCGCTGCCGCCCCATCGGGAGCTGGTGGCCGCCGCTGAGCTCGAGCGCCCGTTGCCCGACGGGCGGCGCCTGTTCGCCCATCAGCGTTCGGCGGTCCGCTGGTTGCTGGCCCGCCGCGGTGCCGTGCTGGCCGATGCCATGGGCCTGGGCAAAACCCTCACCGCCCTGGCAGCCGCCCGCGCCCTGGTGCGGCGGTCGGACTGCCGCATCGTCGTGCTGGCACCGGTGGGGCTGCATGCCCATTGGCTGCGCGAGGCCGCTGCGCTGCAGCTGCAGCTGACCCTGTACAGCTGGGCCGCCGTGCCCCAGGAGCTGCCCCTCGCCGGTTGTGTGTTGGTGGTCGACGAAGCCCATTTCGCCCAGAACGGGCACACCCAACGGTCGGCGGCCCTGTTGCGGTTGGCGCGCCATCCACGGCTGCGGGCCTGCTGGCTGTTGACCGGCACGCCGATGAAGAATGGCCGCCCTGCCCAGCTGTTTCCCCTGCTGGCGGCGATCGGCCATCCCCTGGCCCGGGATCAGCGGGCGTTTGAGTTGCGCTACTGCGCCGGGCACTGGCAGGAGCAGGGTGGTCGCCGCGTCTGGCAGGCCCGGGGCGCCAGCCAGCTCGAGGAGCTGCAACGGCTGGTGCGTCCCCTGTTGCTGCACCGTCGCAAACGGGATTGCCTCGATCTGCCGCCCAAGCAGCGCCAGTTCCATCCGGTGCAGCTCTGCACCGAACTGGCCGAGCGGTTCGATCTGGAGCTGAACAGCCGGCTTCAGGATTACCGCAATCGGGCTCACCAGGGTTTGGTGCGGCGCGATGCCGAAGCCCTGGCCGCATTGACGGCGGTGCGTCAGCTGGGATCCCGGTACAAGCTGCCGGCGGCCCAGAGCCTGATCGCCGATCTGCTGAAGCAGGGTGAATCGGTGGTGGTGTTCACCGCGTTTCTGGATTCAGCCAGGGCCCTGCACCAGCAACTGGCCCCAGCGGGGGCTCCGGGACTGCTGATCGGGGCCCTGCCGCCGTGCGAGCGCCAGCGGCAGGTCGATGCCTTTCAGCAGGGGGACGTGCCCTTGCTGGTGGCGACCTATGGCACCGGTGGGCTGGGTTTCACCCTGCACCGGGCTCGCCATGTGGTCCTGCTCGAGCGGCCCTGGACCCCGGGGGACGCCGAGCAGGCCGAGGATCGCTGCCACCGCATCGGCATGGCCGGCACGTTGCAGACCCATTGGCTGCAGCTCGGGGTGGCGGATCAGCTGGTGGACAGCCTGATTGAAAGCAAAGCCGAGCGCATCGAGCTGGTGCTGCAGGGGCGAACCCAGCATCTGCGCCGTCAGCGGCTGGCCGCCATGGTCGATCAGCTGTTCAGCGGCTCGCCAGACAGCTCTGGCGGCGCATCTTGAGCTCTGAGGCCAGCAACGGATCCACGCTGCCTGGTCTGGCCTGGCGTGCCAGGGCGTGGGCGGCTTCGATCTCGCGGCAGGCGGCCTGGTCCTGTCCGTTCAGGCTCAGCAACAGGGCTCTCTCGCTGCGGGGGGCCGGATCCTGGGGGTAACGGGCCACCACCTGGTCGCAGCGCTTCAGGGCCTGCTGCAGCTGGTCCAGTTGCATGTCCCGCAGGCAGTCATCGGGCTGAACGCTGCGCTGGGGAAGATCCGCCTCGCTGCAGGACTGCAGCAGCACGCCCGCCATGAGGGCCAACAGGACAGACGTGGTTCGCCGGGTCAGCCGTCGATCATTTGACGAAGAGGTCGCCAAGGAATTTGCCGCAGTCGGGATAGGCGCTGGGGTTGTTGACCACCGCCTCGGTGATCATCACCGCTGCATGCTCTGGCGAGGTCTTGAACAGCGATGAATTCTGCCGCTTGATCAGGGCGTAGGCCGCTTCCCAGCTGACTTTGTGGGTGTTGCCGGCGTTGCGCATGTAGCAATAGATCCTGGCTCCCTTGGCCCCGACAACGCTGTCAGGGGTCGCGACCTGGCTCGCCGCAGGTGCCTCGTTGCTGGCCTGTGCCCAGACAGGAGCGCCCAGGCCGAGCGGAGCGCTCAGCAGCGCAGCCAGCAGGGCTGAGCCGGCAGCGGCGGGCAGGGGGGAGACCACGGCGACGAAGAACGCAATCGATCGAGGTCAAACCTATCGATCCAGGCTGATCTGTCGAGACCCCGGACCGGTTGCGGGGCGCCTCAGGTCCGGGGCAGCAGCTTCACCACCAGCGGTAAGACCACCAGCACCGTGATCAGGCGTACGGCATGCAGGGCGGCCACCGCAGCGCCGACACCGAATTCGGCGCCCACCAGGCTCATGCCGCTGATGCCACCCGGGGCGGCGCCCAGCAGGGCCACCACAGGATCGATGCCCAGCAACCGGCCACACCACAGGCCCACGACGATGCCCGTCAGCACCAGGGTGAGCGTGATCAGCAGGGCCGGTTTCCACAGCCGTTGCAGCTCCAGCAGCGCCGGGGCGGTCAGCGAGGTGCCGATCACGGTGCCGATCGCGATCTCCAAGGCAGTGCGCGTGCCCGGCGGCCAGCTGGCGGCCTCGAGCCGGCCGCTCAGGCTCACCAGGGCCGCCCCCAGCAGGGCCCCGGCCAGTGGAGCCGCCGGGATGCCGGTGCGCAACGCCAGCAGGCCGCCGCCCAACCCCGCCAGGGCGTACAGCAACAGCTGCAACAGGTGACTTGAGCCGGCTGGCGGCATGTGTTGTCATCGGTCCATCCACGAACACTGTCTCACCCATGTCGCAGGAATCGGTCTCCTTTCGCATCACGCGCAGCACCGAGGATCTGGCCCAGACCATTCATGCGCTCTCCCATCGGCTGGTGCGGCTGGAGCAGCGCTTTGCGGCTCTTGAGCTGTCCGTTCAAGGGCTTGAAGTGCAGCCGTCCGTCAGTGATGAAGAGCGCACCAGCCTCAGTCACGTCGAACGGTTGCTCCAGGACTGCCGCAGCCTGCTGGCCCTCGATGGCGACCTGACCTCGGAATCGCCCTACTCCCCGGTGGGTCTGGACGACGACCAGGCCCTGGCTGCCTGATCCGGCCCAGAACGGCCTTTGCTGTCGGCCCCTGGCCAGCGGTGGCAGAATAAGAAGAAAGCCAACCATGGCCTACCCCCAATCCCTGCATCAGGCTTCAGGATCTGACGCAGCTGTTCACACAGCGGCGGGTGGCCGCCCGCCTCAGTGCCGGCCCAATGCCACGGCGCAATGCGGTGGCACACCGGGGGAACATCAGCTTGAGAAGCTTGAGTTCGCCCTGGCGGTTGCCCTCACCCGTGGTGATCAGACCCGTTCGAGCGAGCTGCGTCGTCAGATTGATGACCTCGGGGGCAACCACGAAGAACCCGGAACCTAACCATGCGTTGATGGCTATTCGTGTTGTGAGCATTCGCTTGCCAAGCGATTCACTGGGGTGCAGAGCGCGCAGTCATTGCTCAGGCAATCGCTATTCTGCCTGGGCAGACTGTCTGCACCATGACTCTGGTCAGCATCCTCAATCTGTCCAGTCGCATGACACCAGCCGATCCTTTGCTTGTGGCCTGCGACACGGTTTTGCCCGCGACATGGTTTTGAACGACACTTTGGTTCCGGCGCAATGACGGCCTTTAGCCCCTTGGTGGTGCCGACACAGAAACGACCTGTGTCTGCCCCAACCCCTGATGCGGCTCCCGGTGACGATGGACAGCGGCTTGAACTGGAAAAGGCCCAGTTGGATCGCGGCGCTCGGGCGGCTGCTGAAGCCGGAAATATCGCCGAATCGGCGCGGTTGATCCTCAAGGCCCTCGATTGTGAGCGTCGCCTGGCAAGCCGTGGGCCCCAGATTCTGCAATTGATCAAGCCCAGGGGCTGACCAGCCCGCTAGGGGCCCGCCGGTGTGGCGGAGGGTCTCAACTGAAAGCGGGTGACCGGGCTCGAACCGGCGACGTTCAGCTTGGGAAGCTGACATTCTACCACTGAATTACACCCGCAAAAAATAAGAAACAGAGGTGTTCTGTTTCTTATTGCACACAGTTTAGCCGGCCAGGGCAACGGCGGCGGCGGCGACTCCGGCGCCTGCGGTCCCCTTGTGCAGCCCCAGCTCCTGCAGGGTCGCTTCGATGGCGGCGACGGCGGTCAGCACATCGCGGTCGCAGACGAAGCCCAGGTGGCCGATGCGGAACACGTGTCCCTTGAGATGGTCCTGGCCGCCCGCCAGCAAAATGTCAAAGCGCTCCTTGACCTTCTTGCGCAAGCTTTCGGCATCGATGCCCTCGGGCGCCACCGCCGTGATCGCCGGGCTGCCGTGGCCTTCGGCGGCATAAAGGGGCAGGCCGATCGCCTTCATGCCGGCCTGGGCGGCGGCGCGGTGACGCGCGTGACGGGCAAAGATCGCCTCCAGGCCTTCGGCCTGCATCATCGTCAGGGCC
This sequence comes from Cyanobium sp. C1_MAG_00004, assembly GCA_027486935.1. Lineage (GTDB taxonomy): Bacteria > Cyanobacteriota > Cyanobacteriia > PCC-6307 > Cyanobiaceae > RGUW01. The sequence goes on from JAIXOF010000120.1 coordinate 50,735, forward strand.
GCTTCCAGGGCGAAGTAGAGGTTGATCGCCGGGGTGAAGGGGTTGCTGTCGGCCTTGGCCGATTTGCGGTATTTGCCCAGATCCAGATAGAACTTCGGCAGGTCCGAGCGCTCGTAGGCGGCCCAGGCCTTCTCGCTCATGGCCACGAAGGCCAAACCGGGCGGCATCATGTAGCCCTTCTGGGAGCCCGAGCCGATCACGTCGATGCCCCAGGCATCCATCGGCACGTTGCAGGCCCCCAGGCTGGTGACGCAGTCGGCGATCGTCAGGGCGGTGCCGTGGGCCTTGACGTGGCGCGCGATCGCCTCAAGGTCGTTGATGACCCCGGTGGAGGTTTCGGAGTGGGTCAGGATCACCGCCTTGATCGCCTTGGCGCTGTCGGCCTCGAGGGCCGCCCTGAAGGCTTCGGGATCCAGGGGTTGGCCCCACTCGGCCTTGATCACCTGCACATCCAGGCCATAGGCCTGGGCCACCTTGACCCAGCGTTCGCCGAACTTGCCGTTGTCGCCGCACAGGACCCGGTCGCCCTTGCTGAGCACGTTGATGATCCCGGCCTCCATGGCGGCGGTGCCGCTGCCGGTGATCACCAGCACGTCATGGCTGGTCTGGTGCAGCCATTGCAGCTGCTCGGTGGTGCGTTTGACGATCTTCTGAAAGTCGGCGCTGCGGTGGCCGATCGGATGGCGCCCCATGGCCTGCAGGACCGTTTCCGGCACCGGCGTGGGGCCTGGAATCATCAGGGTCAGCTTGTCCTGCATGGCGGTGGCGGCGAACGGCGGCGCAGAGGCGCAATCGACCACCATAAAAAACAGTGTCTCCGACCCACCCCGCCGTGAGCAGCGAGCCCCCGGGTTTCACCCTGCCGGTCTGGGCCTGCGCCGCCGCGCGCGCCGCCGTGCAGCAGCTGCATGGCGAGGCGTTTGCGGCTTTTCAGGAGCTGCTGCTGGACCCCGGCGACCTGGCGACCACCTCGGTGCCGGTTCAGGTGGCGGCACCCCTGGGCGATGGCTGGGCGCTGGGGGAGGCGCGCTGTGATCCCGGTCCCGGGGTGCTCGATCTGACCCGTGACCTGATCGTCTGGGCGTTGGTGCGCTGGCTGGAGCCGCTGCCAACCCCGGCTGCCGCCGAGTTGTCCTGGTTGCTGCTCGAGGCGGGTGAGGGTGTGGGCATCCATGCGGCCAGCGGTGAGCTGTGCCTGTCGGCCTATGCCCGCAGCCTGCTGGCGGCCAACCTGCGCCCGCTGGTGCCGGCGGGGCGCCGGCTTCATGTGCGCCTGGTGATTCCGGCGGGTCGGCAGCTGGCGGTGCGCACCAGCAATGCGGCCTTTGGCGTGGTCGATGGCCTGGCGCTGATCGGCACCCAGGCGACGGTGCAGCGCAGTGCCGCCCCTGAGCAGCTCGAGGCCGCCCTGGCCCGGCTGAGGACGGTGGCTGCGGCACCGGGGTTCGGTGGTGCCCTGGTGCTGGTGATCGGTGAGAACGGGCTGGACCTGGCACCCCAGCTGGGATTGCCGCCCGAGCTGCTGGTCAAGGCGGGCAACTGGATCGGACCGTTGCTGGTCGCTGCCGCCGAGGCGGGGGTGCAGCAGCTGTTGCTGTTTGGCTACCAGGGCAAGTTGATCAAGCTGGCCGGGGGCATCTTTCACACCCACCACCACCTGGCCGACGGCCGCGCCGAGATCCTGACCGCCCTGGCCGCCCTGGAGGGGCTGAGCGGCGAGGGCCTGGCCACCCTGCATCGCGCTGCCACCGTCGATCAGGGTCTGGCCGCCCTGGCCGCTGACCAGCCCCAGCTGGCGGCGCGGCTGCGCCGGCGCCTGGTGCAGGCGATCGAGACCCGCTGCGCTGACTATCTGCAGCGCCATGGCCACGGTCGCCCTGGGGTGGGTGCGGTGCTGTTTGATCGCCAGCGCCGCATCTGCGCCCAGGGTCCTGCGGGTGCCGCCCTGTTGGCCGGGCTTCAGGGGGGCTCCTAGGGTTGTCCGAATGCCCGGCAGCGAGCGCAAGTCCATGACCGCCCCGATTGACGCAGCCTCCGGTTCCTCGCGCTACCCGGCGGTGGTGATCCTGGATTTCGGCTCCCAGTACTCGGAGCTGATCGCCCGTCGGGTGCGCGAGACCGAGGTCTTTTCACTGGTGATGAGCCACACCACCAGCGCCGACGAGCTGCGTCGCCTGGCCCCGAAGGGGATCATTCTCAGCGGCGGCCCCAGCTCGGTGTACGAACCGGGGGCGCCGCTGTGTGACCCGGGCCTCTGGGAGCTGGGCATTCCCGTGCTGGGCGTCTGCTACGGCATGCAGCTGATGGTTCAGCAGCTTGGGGGTTCGGTGGTGGCTGCCGGCCGCGCCGAGTACGGCAAGGCGCCGCTGTTTGTCGACGACCCGACCGATCTGCTCACCAATGTCGAGGACGGCTCGACGATGTGGATGAGCCATGGAGACTCGGTCGAGCGGTTGCCCGATGGGTTTGTGCGTCTGGCCCACACCGACAACACGCCTGAGGCGGCGGTCGCTGATCACGAACGCCATCTGTATGGCGTGCAGTTTCATCCCGAGGTGGTGCATTCCACCTTTGGTATGGCCCTGATTCGCAACTTCGTTTACCACATCTGTGGCTGCGAATCCGACTGGACCACGGCGGCGTTCATCGACGAAGCGATCGCCGATGTGCGCGCCCAGGTCGGCGACAAGCGTGTTCTGCTGGCGCTTTCGGGCGGAGTTGACTCGTCGACCCTGGCCTTTCTGCTGCACAAGGCCATCGGCGATCAGTTGACCTGCATGTTCATCGATCAGGGCTTCATGCGCAAAGGCGAGCCTGAGTTTCTGATGGACTTTTTTGATCGCAAGTTCCACATCAATGTTGAGTACATCAATGCGCGCGAGCGCTTCATCAGCAAGCTCTCCGGTGTCACCGACCCTGAAGAGAAGCGCAAGCTGATCGGCACCGAGTTCATCCGCGTGTTCGAAGAGGAGAGCAAGCGCCTCGGGCCCTTCGATTACCTCGCCCAGGGCACCCTCTATCCCGATGTGATCGAGAGTGCCGGCACCAATGTCGACCCCAAGACCGGCGAGCGGGTCGCGGTCAAGATCAAGAGCCATCACAACGTCGGTGGTCTGCCCAAGGACCTGCAGTTCAAGCTGGTCGAACCCCTGCGCCGCCTGTTCAAAGATGAGGTGCGCAAGGTGGGCCGCAGCCTCGGTCTGCCCCAGGAGATCGTCGGCCGACACCCGTTCCCCGGACCGGGGCTGGCGATCCGCATCCTGGGCGAGGTCACCGACGACAAGCTGGACATCCTGCGGGATGCTGATCTGATCGTCCGCGAAGAGATCCGCGATGCGGGCCTCTACAACGAGATCTGGCAGGCCTTTGCTGTGCTGCTGCCGGTCCGCAGCGTCGGCGTCATGGGTGACAAGCGCACCTATGCGTTCCCGGTGGTGCTGCGCTGCGTCTCCAGTGAGGACGGCATGACCGCCGACTGGTCGCGTCTGCCCTACGACCTGCTGGAGACGATCTCCAACCGCATCGTCAATGAGGTCAAGGGGGTCAACCGGGTGGTGCTCGACATCACCAGCAAGCCCCCCGGCACGATCGAGTGGGAGTAGGGCCATGGCGGGGGGAGCCGCCGTTGGGTACCCTCGGTTCCCAACCACAGGCACTGTGACCGCCGTCTCTTCTGCGACGACTCCGGATCAGGACCTGCAGCTGCAGCGCCGGCTGCAGCAGGACAGCATTCAGCTGGCCGGCAAGACCATCTACCTCAACCCGTTTCTTTACTGGCGGCGGTTCGATGCCAACACCGACCGTTGGCTGAGGGAACCGGGTCAGCTGGACGAGGAGCAGATCCATAGCAACCGCAGCCGCTTCTATCCCGAGCTGGCCTGGGATCTGCTCGAGGACGAGGAGCGCGCCATCAAGGATGGGGCGGTTGAGATGTTTCTCAAGTCCCTGGAGCTGATCAGCACCTTCAACCCCGAGCTCACCCCCGGTCAGCTGCTCGAGGTCGAGCGCAAGATGGCCGTCACCAAGAAACGGGCCTTTGAGCGCTGGGTTAGCCGCTCCCTGCGCCGTCGTGAGCAGCAGCAGGTTCGCGAGCGGCGGCGTTTTGACCGTGAGCGGGTGCTGCGGTCCTGGTTGGAATGGGCGGCCCTCGACGTCACCCGCCAGTCCTTGCTGCCCCTCGCGGCCCTGCTGGTGCTGGCGGTGGGGGCCGGCTGGTGGTGGGGCGCCCAGCAGAGCTGCCGGCCGATGGTCGTGGCTCCGGGAGTGGTGCCATCGCAGCAGCGCTGAGGCCACCCCGGGCGTCAGACTGAAGCCCCTGGTGTGCAGGCAAGCCCATGGCAGCCGATCCCCTCGACAAGCTGCGGCTTCGGCTGATGCAGGATCTGCTGCCCGTCGGGGTTGCCGTGGTGGAGCGGGCCCGTAAAGGCGGGCTCAAGGATGTGGTGGCCGGCTTTTCAGCTGCCGAGGTGGGAACGGATCCCTTGAGCAGGCTGCGCCAGGAAGGGGAACCCCTGGCCAGTCAGCTGCGGGACGGGTTGGACCGGGTCTCGCCGGGCCTGGGCAATCCGGTGATGAAGGTCGATGTGCGGGTGGAGCAGACGCCCCCTGAAGCCGCACCCCATGAGCCCCCCCTGCAGGCCCTGCCTGACGAAGCTGCGCTGCAAGCGCGCCTGCAGGCGATGGAGCAGCGTCTGGGGCAGCTCGAAGCGCGGCTCGAGCGACCGGCCTGACGGTGTTCGGGTCCCCATCCCAGCAGCGGCGCACCGGCCAGTCCCGTCAGTCCCTGGGGCTGCTGCTGGTGGTGCTGGTGTGTGCCGGCACGATGCTGGCGCGGCTGGTGGTGCTGCAGATCGTCCAGGGGGCCCATTACCGCACCCTCGCCGACGAAAACCGCATTCGCCTGATGGCGCGCAATCCCATGCGCGGCCGTCTGCTCGATCGCAATGGTCAGGTGCTGGCGACCAACCGGTTGACCTACAGCCTGTATGTCCAGCCCCGCGAGGTCACGGCAGCCCGTTGGCCGGTCCTGCGGGATCGCCTCAGCACCCTGCTGGCGATTCCTGCTGACCAGCTCGAGCGCCGCCGCAGCGAGGGGGCGAACCCGGAGGGATTTCGCATCCTGCTGGCTCCGGGCCTGAAGCCCGAGCAGGTGCTGCGCTTCAGGGAGCAGGCCGACGCCCTGCCCGGGGCCGAGGTCGACAGTGATGTGCTGCGCAGCTATCCCCACGGCAGCCTGGGGGCCCACGTGCTGGGTTACACCAGCGGCATCACCGAACAGGAATACGAGGACCTCAAGGCCAAGGGCTATCGCATTCGCGACCGGGTCGGGCGCAGCGGCCTGGAGAAGGTCTATGAATCCAGGCTGCGCGGCGAATGGGGCGGACAGCAGGTCGAGGTCAACGCCGCCGGTCAGGTGCAGCGCATCCTTGGCGACAAGCCTGCCAAGGCGGGCGGTGACCTGCGGCTGACCCTCGATCTGCAGCTGCAGCGGGCGGCAGAACAGGCCCTCAACGGCGTGCGCAAGGGGGCGATCGTGGCGATGGATCCCCAGACCGGCGCGATCCGGGCCATGGCCAGCCGTCCCACCTTTGATCCCAACCTGTTTTCGGACGGGCCGACGGTGCGCCAATGGGCCGATCTGAACCGTCCCGATGCACCGCTGCTGAACCGGGCCTTTCGCGGCTTCCCACCGGCCAGCACGTTCAAGATCGTCACCACCATCGCCGCCCTGGAATCGGGCCTCTACCGCCCCGCTTCCAAGGTGCTGACCACCAGTTCGTTCTGTTACGCAGGCCTCTGTTACGGCGATCACGGTGCCCACGGCATGATCGGCTTTCCGCTGGCCCTGGCGGTCAGCAGCAACACCTTCTATTACCGGATCGGTCTGCGCATGGGACCGGATCCGCTGTTTCGGGCGGCCCGGCGGCTGGGTTACGGCTCCCCCACCGGCATCGAGCTGGCCGAAGAGGAGAGCGACGGTCTGCTGGGCGACCCGGCCTGGAAAAAGGCCGTGCTGGGCGAGCCCTGGACGCCGGTCGATTCGATCACCTCGGCGATCGGACAGGGCGCCCTGCAGGTCACACCGATCCAGATGGCGCGGTTGTACGCGGCGGTGGCCAATGGCGGTTGGCTGGTCACCCCCCACCTGGTCGAGCGACCTACCCAACGGCAGAGGATCGGCCTCAAGGCCGCCACCCTGGCCGTGGTGCGCCAAGGCCTGCGGATGGTCGTTACTGAGGGCACGGCCCGTCTGCTGAACGATCCCCAGCTGCCGCCGGTGGCCGGCAAGACCGGCACCGCCGAGGATCCGCCACGGCCCGACCATGCCTGGTTCGGTGGCTATGCCCCAGCCGACAGACCCACCCTGGTGATCGTCGCCTTCGGCGAAAATTCAGGGGGCTATGGCGGAACCGTGGCCGCGCCGATGGTCAAGGCGCTGATGACCACCTGGTTCAGGCTGAACAGGCCAGCGGGTTGAGCACCTGCCGGTAGTACCCGCGCAGTTGTTCGGTCGCCCCACTCCAGCCCCAGCGCTCGGCCTCCTGCCGGGCAGCGCCACGCAGTTCCTGCAGGCGGGTGCGGTCATCCAGCAGGCGCCGGGTGGCGGCCGTGAGGCTGCCCGCCCCACCGTCGGCCCCATCGGGTTCGTAGAGGCAGCCGTTGATGCCGTCGCTGACGATGTCGGGGATGCCGCCGCGGTTGGCCGCCACCACGGGACAGCCGGCCGCCATCGCCTCCAGCAGCACCAGGCCCAGGGTCTCGGTGCTGCTGGGAAACAGAAAGGCATCGCCGCTGGCGTAGGCGGCTGCCAGATCCTCACCGGCCAGATAGCCCACAAAGTGGGTGGCGCTGCCGGCGAACAGCGTCTCGAGCTGCTGGCGGTAGGGGCCATCGCCCACCAGGGCCAGGCGGGCGTCGGGCATGGCGTCGAGCACCGGGCGGATGCGCTCGATCTGTTTCTCGGCCGAGAGCCGGCCGATGTACAGCAGCAGCTGGCCGGTGTCGCTGCGGCCGTTCAGCAGGCGCTCGCGCATGGCCTGGCTGCGCAGCTCGGGCCTGAACAGCTCGGTGTCGACCCCCCGTTGCCACAGGGCCGTGTGCTGAATGCCCTTGTCGCTCAGTTCCTGCACCATCGCGTTGGAGGTGCACAGGTTGAGTGAGGCCTGGTTGTGGGCCGCCTTGAGCAGTTCCCACAGCAGGGGCTCGAGCATGCCCATGCCGTAGTGCTCCAGGTATTTGGGCAGGTGGGTGTGATAGCTGGCCACCAGGGGATAGCCCTTGGTCCTGGCCAGCCAGATGCCCCCCAGGCCCAGCACCGCCGGGTTGACCACATGGACCAGGTCGGGTCCGAATTGTTCGAGGGCTTCGGCCACGGCCGGCCGTGGCAGGGCCAGCTTCAGTTCCGGGTAGAGCGGCAACGGCATCGCCGGCACCCCCACCACCCGGGCTCCGCAGTAGTCGGGCGGGGCACCTTCGGGGCAGAAGATGAGCACCTCATCGCCGGCGGCGACGAGGTGCTGCACCGTTTTGGTGAGTCGCGTCACGATCCCGTCCACCTTGGGCAGGAAGGTTTCGGTGAACAGGGCGATCTTCAAGGCAGGGGCCGCAGGGCGGGGCAGGAGCTGACTCAGGCGGTCTGGATGGCCTGGGCCTGGGCCTGGGTCCAGGCCGACACGCAGGGGATTCGGCTGCGGTCGCAGCGGTCGGCCCAGCGGCGCGCCACGTCGACGACTTCGGCCAGCAGGCCGTCATCGAGGGTGGTGGGCTTGAGTCCCAGTTCGATGAAGCAGCGGTTGTCGACGATCAGGTCGTTTTCGACGGCTTCGTTGCGGGGGTTGGGCAGGTGGTTGATCTGCGCACCCGTGAGGCCAGCGACCTTCTTGGCCAGCTCGCCCACCTGATGGCTCTCGGTCATCTGGTTGAAGATCTTGACCCGCTCACCCCGGGTGGGCGGATTTTCGAGCGCCAGCTGCACGCATTTGACCGAATCGCGGATGTGGATGAAGGCGCGGGTCTGGCCGCCGGTGCCGTGCACCGTCAGCGGGTAGCCGATCGCCGCCTGCATCAGAAAACGGTTCAGCACGGTGCCGTAGTCACCGTCGTAGTCAAAGCGGTTGGTCAGCCTGGGGTCCCGATCGGTCGCCTCGGTGTTGGTGCCCCAGACGATGCCCTGGTGCAGGTCGGTGATGCGGACCTGGTCGTTCTTGTTGTAGTAGAGGAAGAGCAGCTGATCGAGCGTCTTCGTCATGTGATAGACGCTGCCCGGGCTGGCCGGGTGCAGGATCTCCTCTTCGAAGCGGGTGCCGTCGGGCTGGGGCACCTCCACCTTGAGGTAGCCCTCGGGGATGGTCGCCCCCCGATGGGAGCCATAGCCGTAGACGCCCATGGTGCCCAGGTGCACCACATGGATGTCCAGGCCGCTTTCCACGATGGCGGCCAGCAGGTTGTGGGTGCCGTTGACGTTGTTGTCGACGGTGTAGCGCTTGGTGGCGCTGCTCTTCATCGAGTAAGGGGCGGCCCGCTGTTCGGCGAAGTGCACCACCGCATCGGGCCGTTCGGCCAGCAGCAGATCAAGCAGGCGCTGGTACTCATGGGCGATGTCCATGAGCTCGAAGCGCATGGGCTTCGCGCCGGTCTGCTCCCAGGCCCGCAGACGGTCCGGCATGGTGGCGATCGGGGTCAGCGATTCGACCGCCAGATCGATGTCGATCTTGCGGCGGCTGAGGTTGTCCACGATCAGAACGTCATGGCCCTCATCCGCCAGGTTCACGGCACACGGCCACCCGCAGAAGCCGTCTCCGCCGAGAACGAAAACCTTCACCGCTGAACTCCTGCAATGCAAGCGATCTGAACGGGCGATCGCTCCGTCGCGTCAAGCTACTACAGGGATTCAGCTGATCCCCACCGCCACCGCCACCATCAGCAGCACCAGCAGCCCGCCACCGATCAACAGCAGCCTGCTGGAGCCTGCGCCGCCTTCGCCTGCCTCCATCACCTGCATGCGGGGCTCTTTGGCGAACGCGTTCAACCTGCCGCCGTCTTCCTGGGTGACCTGCATCGATCTGAGCTCGGATCGCTTGACGGTAAGGAGATCGGCCTCAACTGACACAACGCCTTGCCGAAGCGTTACGCGTGGCTGTCCCGCCGGTGTTCAGCTGCCCACCCGGCCCGAAGTCGGCGAGCTGGGGCTGGCTTCTGGACGCAGCGGCAGCCGGCCGGCCCTGAAGGCGCTGCGGCCCGCCTGGCAGGCCTGGGCCATGGCCGACGCCATCAGCGCCGGGTCACCGGCCAGGGCGATGGCGCTGTTGATCAGCAGGGCATCGGCCCCCATCTCCATCGCCTGAGCCGCCTCGCTGGGCACACCGATGCCGGCATCCACCACCACCGGAATGCCTGATGTTTCGATGATCAAGGCAATGTTGGCGGCATTGCGAATGCCCTGGCCCGAGCCGATCGGCGACCCCAGGGGCATCACCGTGGCGCAGCCCGCCTCCTCCAGGCGCTTGGCCAGCAGTGGATCGGCATTGATGTAAGGCAGCACGGTGAACCCTTCTTTGACCAGGGTTTCGGCCGCTTCCAGGGTGCCGATCGGGTCCGGCAGCAGATGTCTGCTGTCGGGGATCACTTCCAGCTTGACGAAGGTGTTGTCTTCCTGACCGGCCAGTTTCGCCAGCTCGCGCCCGAGCCGGGCCACCCGGATCGCTTCGTCGGCCGTGGCGCAGCCGGCGGTGTTGGGCAGCATCCAGATGCGCGACCAGTCGATCGCCTCCATCAGGCCCTGATGGCCGGCCGCCTGGCTCTGCACGCGCCGCACCGCCACCGTCACGATCTCGCAGCCACTGGCCTCGAGGCTGGCCTGCATGGTCGCCAGGTCGGGATATTTGCCGGTGCCGGTCATGAGCCGACTGCTGAAGCGGCGGCCTCCGATCACCAGAGGGTCCGCGTTGGCGGCGGCTGCGGTCGGGGTCACGGCTGGCAGAGAGTTGCTTCTGCGACCGTATCGCGACAGGCTGCCTGTCTTTAGTCTCTGTGCAGCACCCGGACCTGCCGCCCGCCATGACCCTGCGATCCCTGCTGGCTCCCCTTGCTGTGGTGACGGCGGCCCTGCCCCTGATGGCCGCCGCCGCTCCCCAGCCGGCCTTTGTACCCTTCAACCCCAACAGCCCGGCGGTGCGCAACGAGCTCAAGGCGGTGCAGACCGACACCGTCGATCAGTTCGACCCGGTGGCACGGGCCAAGACCCTGGCTTCGGAGATGCCGCGCCGTTGGAGCGGCACCTATGTCGGCTACGCAGGTGGCACGCCCCAGACGGTGGTGCTGAATCTTTCCGGGCTCGACCCCGTCGGCCAGATGGTCGTGCTCAGGGGCACGATGACAATCGGCAGTCTGAGTACGCCGGTCCAGGGCAACCTCAATGCCAAATCGGACCAGCTGGACCTGCTGGTACTGTCCGATACCAGCAGCATTGGCCTGGAACCTGGTGGGGCCTTCCAGGGTCTGCAGACGTTTCAGCTGAGCGCCTGGGAAGCCCCCCGTCTGACGAATCCCGGCGGCAAGCTCCTGCTGGAACCCAGCACTGGAACTCAAACCACCAGGAAGCGTTGAGGCTCCAGCCCAGATGCTTCAGGCGGCTGAGCGTCGTCCCAGCAGGTTCAGGCGCTTACTCGCCGTTTTGTTGTCGGGGTCGAGGCTGAGGGTCTTCTCGTAAACCTCGCGGGCCTCGTCGGTCTTGAGCTGCTTTTCAAGCGCGAATGCCAGGTTGTTCAGCGCAACCGGGTAGTCGGGCTTCGACTGCAGGGCCTTGCGGTAATGGGGGATCGCCGCCTTGAACTTGTTCTGGGCGGCGAGAGCGAAACCGAGGGCGTTTTCAATCAGGGCCTGGGCTTCGGCCGGCTCGCCCTCAGCCTGGGCACGCTTGAGGGCCTGGCGCAGGCTGTCAGCAGCCTGTCCATACAGACGCTTGCGCAGCTGGGCCGAGCCCAGCTCGTAGAGCCCAGACGCGGTTGCTCCCTTGGCCGTGTCCTGCTGCTCGAGTTTGGCCAGGGTGACCTCGTCGCGGCGTACCCGCCACACCTGGCGGGCGACAGCCACAGCGGCGACCCCCAAAATCGCGACCAGACCGATCAGATAGGCCTGGGGCAGCAGGGCGTCCATTGGATTGCCGGGGAGACGGTTGGGTTTGGACTTACTTGGCGGCGCCCACGACAGTGGTGAAGCTGGCCGGATCCACGACTGCGAGATGGGCAAGCATCTTGCGGTTGAGGCGCACGTCAGCCTTCTTGAGGCCACCCATCAGGCGGCTGTAGCTCACGCCGTTGATGCGGGCTGCGGCGTTGATGCGGGCGATCCACAGACGGCGGAAGTCGCGCTTGCGGCGGCGGCGATCCCGGTAGGCGTTACACAGCGCCTTCATCACCCGCTGGTTGGCGGTGCGGAACAGCGAGCCATTGCCGCCACGGAAACCCCGGGCTAGGCGAAGGATCTTGTTGCGACGTTTGCGGGCGACGTTGCCCCTCTTGACGCGGGCCATGGGTGCAGAAAAGAAAAGTGAGCAGAGATGGTGGATGCCCCGGGAGGCGTCCTGGAATCAGCCGCTGTAGGGCAGCATCAGGGCCACGTTGTCGGCATCGCGCTCATCCACCACGGCCATCGTGCCGAGGTAGCGCTTGCGCTTGGGGCTCTTGTGGTCCAGCAGGTGATTGCGGAAGGCCCGGCGACGCAGGAACTTGCCACTGCCGGTGACTTTGAACCGCTTCGCGGCTGCTTTGCGGGTCTTGAGCTTCGGCATGGCCTGGCGGCGCGGTCGCAAACGGGCACACTACGACGTGACCCTGCTTTTCTCCAACTGTTGGCCCCTCCGGCTTGCATGCGCCTGTTGCTGGTGGGCTGTCTGGCTCTGCCGCTGATCAGTTCCGGTTGCCGGGCTGAGCCCGCTTCCAGCCTGCAGTGGCCGGTGCCTGCCCCCCCTGCTGTGGGGGCCGGGCAGCCCCGGTTGTGGGTGGCCCTGGCCGCCCGGCTGGGTGCCGGAAGCAGCCCGATGCCCCTGCAGCTGCGCAGCGCCACCGGCCTGTTGACCCTGCGTGATGGAGCGGGTCAGCGCTGGCAGGCGCCGCAGTTCAGCCTGGGCTGGCAACGGGTTGCGCTCTCCCAGCCCCTGCAGATCCGGCGCCTGGTGGCCGGCCCTTACGCCAGCTTTGAGACCGCCGAGCGCCGGGCAGACCAGTGGCGCCAGCTCGGGGTGCCCGTGACCCTGGCCCAGCCCGCTGACTGGGAGGTCTGGGCCCCGCCGGGATCCCCCGTGCCCAGCGGCTGGACGGTGCGCAGCCTCGAGCAGCGCCACACCACGGCGGTCGCGCCGGTCCTGCAGTTGCCGGGTCGCTCCCCGCAGCGCCTGGTCGCTCCCTTGGCGCTTGAGGCCCCCGGTGGGTTGCGCTGGCAGGGGGGGGTCTACGCCGGGCCGTTCCGGCTGCAGGGCGATGCCCATGGCAGCTGGAGCCTGCTGGAGCAGGTGCCCCTCGAGCGCTATCTGGAAGGGGTGCTTCCGCACGAAATCGGGTCTGGTTCGCCCCCTCAGGCCCTGGCGGCCCAGGCGGTGCTGGCCCGTACCTGGTCGCTGCGCAACCAGCACCGTTATGCCGCTGACGGCTATCACCTGTGTGTCACCACGCAATGCCAGGTGTACAGCGACCCCCGTGCGGCGGGGGTGGCGGTGCGCGAGGCGATCGGTCGCACCCGGGGCCTGGTGCTGAGCTGGCAGGACCAACCGATCCACGCGGTCTATCACGCCAGCAACGGTGGCCTGGCAGCCGGTCTGGAGGAAGCCTGGAATGCCGGTTCCCAGCCCTATCTGCGCCCGGCCCTCGACCGTGTCGATGGACCGGCTGAAAGGGCACCGTTGCCCCGGGTCTCTGAGCTGGCGCAGCTGTTGGGCAGGTCCGAGGGCTTTGTCGGCGCGGACCATCCGCTGTTTCGCTGGAGCCGCTGGCTTGATCGCCAGCAGATCGCCCAGGCCCTGGGCCGGCAGGGCCTGCAGGTGGGCCAGGTGCAACGGCTGGCGGTGCTCGAACGGGGTCCCAGCGGCCGGGTCACAGCCCTGGCGATCGAAGGCAGCACCGGCCGCACGGTGCTGCGGATCGATGCCATTCGCCGCACCCTGCGCAGCCTGCCCAGCACCCTGTTCGTGCTGACCCCCCAGGGCCCTGGTCGCTGGTTGGTGCAGGGGGGCGGTTTTGGCCACGGGGTTGGCCTGTCCCAGGCCGGGGCCATCGACCTGGGGCGCCGTGGCTGGTCCTTCAGCCGCATCCTTGAGCGCTACTACCCGGGCACCCGCCTGCAGCCCCTGGCACCATCGCCGCCACTGCCACCGCCACAGCTGCCAGGTCTTGGCGGCGACCCGTAAAGTTGCGGCCATTCGAGGAAAGGTCATGGACGCGGGCGGCACCGCCACCGATCGCCGTCGCGCCAAGACCTTTGTCTATGCCCTGTGCTGCACCGCCGCCGGCATGGCACCCCATTGGTTGCCGGCGGGCCGCAGCTACTGGCCGGCGATCGCGCTGGCGGTGCTGCTGGGGGGGTACAGCATCCGCACCGTGCTGCTCCAGAGCCTGCGCGCCGCTGACGACAGCGCCGCTGCGGCCCAGGCCCGGTCCCTTCTCACCGGCCCTCTGGCCGCGGTTGATGTGGTCGTGGCGGCACGGGATGAGCAGGCCGTGATCACCCGCCTGGTCGAGCATCTGGCCCAACTGCGCTATCCCGAGGGGTTGCTGCGGGTGTGGGTCGTCGATGACGGCAGCACGGACCGCACACCCGACTTGTTGGCGGGTTTGCAAAAGCTGTACCCCCAGCTGCAGGTGGTGCGTCGCGCGGCTGATGCCGGCGGTGGCAAATCGGGCGCCCTCAATCTGGTGCTGCAACAGCTGCAGGGGCGCTGGATGCTGGTGCTCGATGCCGATGCCCAGCTTCAGAGCGACACCCTCGAGCGCCTGATCCCGTTCGCCGAGGCTGGTGGCTGGGCTGCGGTGCAGTTGCGCAAGGCTGTCGCCAATGCCGACGTCAATCTGCTGACCCGCGCCCAGGCCATGGAAATGGCTCTGGATGCGGTGATTCAGCAGGGCCGCCTGGGGGTCGGCGGCGTCGCCGAGCTGCGGGGTAACGGGCAGCTGCTCAGGCGTGACGCCGTGCTGGCCTGCGGCGGGTTCAACGAAGCCACGGTGACCGATGACCTGGACCTGAGCTTTCGGCTGCTGGTCGGCGGTCAGCCGATCGGCGTGCTGTGGGATCCACCGGTCCGGGAGGAGGCGGTGTTGGGCCTCAGGGCCCTGCTGCGTCAGCGCCAGCGCTGGGCCGAAGGGGGGCTGCAGCGTTTTCTTGATTACGGACCAGCCCTGCTGTCGAGCCGGCTCAGCCCGCGTCAGCGCCTTGATCTGATCTGTTTCTTCCTGCTGCAGTACGCCATGCCGATGCTGGGGGTGGCCGACATGGCGGGCGCCCTGGTGACCCGCACCCTGCCCTGTATCTGGCCGCTGTCGATCGTCGCCCTGGGCCTCTCCGGTCTGGCGATCGTCAGCGGTTGCCGCCGACCCAGCGAGGGCCCGGCTCTGCCGGCGATGAACCCCCTGGCCATGGGTCTGGGCATCGTCTACCTGGTCCACTGGTTCGTGGTGATTCCCTGGGTCACCCTGCGCATGGCGGTTCTGCCCAAGCGCCTGGTCTGGGCCAAGACCCTGCATCTGGGTGAAGACAACGACGGGTGCCTGGCTCAGGCCGCGTCCGAGCGCTGATCGCCGTCGTCGTCGTCCAGGGATCCCTCGAAGGCCACCACTTCGCCGTTGAAGAAGTCGGCCAGGCGCCTGGCTTTGCTGTCGAGGTCGTTGATTAGGCCAGGGGGCTGCGGCGAAAGCGGTGTCTGGGGCGGCGTCTGGGGTTGGGCCGCTGCCGGCGCTGCGGGGGCATGCAGACTCGGGTTTTGGCTGGCTGCTGGGGCGGGGCTTGCGGCCACTGGGCTTGGGGCCTCTGGCTTTGGCGTCGCTGGCTTTGGGGTCGCTGGGGCCGTTGGAGTCGGTGGAGCTGGTGGAGACGAGGGTGCTGCGGTAGGGCTGGGCCGCGGCGGTTCACCACCGCTTTCGAGCACCAGCTGGCGCGGGCTGCCCAGGGCCTGGGTGAGGGCTTTGTCCAGCAGCGGCAACCGGCTCTGGACCATGGCCATCCAGGTGCCGGCGACCCGCACCACGGCACGGCTGGCATCGAGCCGCACCAGCTGGGCCTGCTGGGATAGCAGCATGCGGGTCGAGGGCAGCTCGAGTCCCGCCAGGATCTGTTGCCACAGCTCGGCCAGGTTGGGCTCGGGGCCATTGGCCGGCGCTGCCACGGGCTGTGGAGCCGGCGGCGGCGCAGCTGCAGCAGGGGCCGTGGCGGCTGTCGCTTCTGTGGGTGCGGCGGCGGCCATGGGTGCAGCTGGCGCTGGAGCCGTGACAGGTGTCGCCGCGGGCTTGGCGGCTGGTGCGGCGGCCGCCTGGGGCTGGGCCAGCAGACCCAGCAGCAGCACCTCGAGCCACAGGCGCGGATTGCTGCTGTGGCGCAGCTGTTGCTCGCTGCTCTTGAGCTGGGCCTGCCAATGCAGCAGCCGCTCTTTGCCGATCCTGCGGGCCAGGGCGGGCAGTTCGGTTCTGAACTGGGGTGACAGGCTCGTCAGCTCCAGCCGGTCCGGGGCCACACCGGCCAGCACCAGATCGCGCAGTACGGCGGCCAGACCCTGCAGCAGGGCCGTCGGTTCGCGCCCCCGTTCCAGCAGCAGCCGGCAGGACTCGGTCAGTTGCAGGGGATCGGCTGCGGCCAGGGCTGCAGCCAGCTGCAGCAACTCCTGTTCGGGAACCGCGCCCAGCAGATCCCAGACGGCTTCGGCTTCGACCGGCGGCGGCAGCAGGGAGAGCTGATCCAGCAGGCTTTCGGCATCCCGCAGGCCCCCCTGGGCCCGCTGGGCCACCACGTGCAGGGCTGCCGGGGTGATGCCGATCGCTTCCTGTTCGGCGATCCAGGTGAGGTGCCCTTGCAGCGCCTCCAGGGGGATGCGACGAAAATCAAAGCGCTGGCAGCGACTCAGGATCGTCGGCAGCACCCGTTGCGGGTCGGTGGTGGCCAACACGAACACGACCCGCGGCGGTGGTTCCTCGAGGGTCTTGAGCAGGGCGTTGAAGGCGGCGGTCGAGAGCATGTGGCACTCGTCGACCACGTAGACCTTCCAACGGGCCTGCACGGGGGCAAAGCGCGAGCGTTCGATCAGCTCGCGAATGTTGTCGACCCCGGTGTTGGAGGCGGCGTCGATCTCGATCACATCCAGGGCCGTGCCGGCGGCGATCGTGGTGCATAGCTCGCAGCTGCCGCAGGGCTCGGGGGTGGGACCGTCGGCGGCCAGGCAGTTCAGCGAGCGGGCCAGGATCCGGGCGCTCGAGGTCTTGCCGGTGCCGCGGGGGCCGCTGAACAGATAGGCGGGGGCGATGCGACCCGAGCGCAGGGCGTTGCCCAGGGTGGCGGCGATCGCCTCCTGCCCCACCAGCTGGTCAAAGCGCTGGGGCCGGTATTTGTGATGCAGGGGCTGGTAGGTCTGACCCATCGGCTCGGGCTGGGGCAGGTCCACGCTCTGAGCAGGTTACCGGCCGCGCTCAGACCCCAGTCAGACCTCAGGCCGAGGCCTGTTGCTCGCCGCCCTGGGCACTCGGATGGGTCAGCACCTGGGCCTTGGTGCGGGCTTCGACCAGTTCGCGGGTGATGTTGAACTGCTGCACGTCCTTGCGGGAGGGCAGGTCGTACATCAGCTCCAGCATCAGCTCCTCGACGATGCCCCGCAGGGCCCGGGCGCCGGTCTTGCGGCGGTGGGCCTCGATCGCGATCGCTTCGATCGCGTCGGGTTCAAACTCGAGCCGCACGTTGTCCATGCTCAGCAGCGTCTGGAACTGCTTGACCAGGGCGTCCCGGGGCTCGGTCAGGATCGCCTGCAGGGCGCCGGCATCCAGCGGTTCGAGCACGGCGGTCACCGGCAGGCGGCCGATGAACTCCGGGATCAGGCCATACCTGACCAGATCGTCCGGCTCCAGGTGGCGCAGCACCTCGGCGGCCTGGCGGTCCTTGCCGCTGCGGGGCCGGCTGGTGCCATCGGCACTGATGAAGCCGATGGCGTTCCGGCCCATGCGCTTCTGCACCACGTCGTCGAGACCGACGAAGGCACCGCCACAGATGAACAGGATCTGGCTGGTGTCGATCTGGATGCAGTCCTGGTAGGGATGCTTGCGGCCCCCCTGGGGCGGCACATTGGCGACCGTGCCTTCCAGCATCTTGAGCAGGGCCTGCTGCACCCCCTCACCCGAGACGTCGCGGGTGATCGAGGGGTTCTCGCTCTTGCGGGCGATCTTGTCGATTTCGTCGATGTAGATGATGCCCCGCTGGGCCTGCTCCACATCCAGATCCGCCTTCTGCAGCAGCCGCAGCAGGATGTTCTCCACGTCTTCACCGACGTAGCCCGCTTCGGTCAGGGTGGTGGCGTCGGCCACGGCAAAGGGCACATCCAGCAGCTCGGCCAGGGTCTGGGCCAGCAGGGTCTTGCCGCAGCCGGTCGGGCCGATCAGCAGGATGTTGCTCTTGTGCAGCCGTGTGGCGGTCTGGTCGGTCTCGCCTTTGCCGTCGCCTTGCCAGGCCAGCCGCTTGTAGTGGTTGTAGACCGCCACCGACAGGGTTTTCTTGGCGTCCTCCTGACCCACCACCTGGCGGTCCAGAAAGGCCTTGATCTCCCGGGGTTTGGGGATCTGGGCCAGGGTCGGGGCCGGTTTGGCCGTTTTCTTGGGGGCTGCCTTGCCGCGACCGGTCTCCGGGGTGCTGCGGCCCGTGGCGGCGGGGGGACTGCTGACGAGTTCCTCATCGAGGATCTCGTTGCACAGGTCGATGCACTCGTCGCAGATGTAGACGCCGGGTCCGGCGATCAGCTTGCGCACCTGCTCCTGCGATTTGCCGCAGAAGGAGCATTTCAGGTGTGCGTCGAACTTCGGCATCGAACCTTGGCTTCGGCTTGACGGGGCAGAGGGGCCTCAAGGACCAGGATCGACCCGCGAACGGGAATCGTCAGCCGTCCTTAACGATCAAACCGGAGTGGTCTCGGTGACGACCCGGTCGATCAGCCCGTATTCAACCGCTTCTGCCGGCGAAAGGAAGTAGTCGCGATCGGTGTCTTCAGCGATCTTGTCGAGCGGTTGACCGGTGTGCTCGGCCATCAGGCCGTTGAGGGTGTCCTTGAGGAACAGGATCTCCTTGGCCTGGATTTCAATGTCGACGGCTTGGCCCTGGGCCCCGCCCAGGGGCTGGTGAATCATGATCCGGGCGTTGGGCAGGGCCAGCCGTTTGCCCTTGGTGCCCCCCGACAGCAGAAACGCGCCCATGCTGGCGGCCAGGCCGTAGCAGATGGTCACCACATCCGGTGCCACCTGCTGCATCGTGTCGTAGATGGCCAGGCCGGCTGTGACCGAACCGCCCGGCGAGTTGATGTAGATCTGAATGTCCTTTTCGGGGTCCTCGGCCTCGAGGAACAGCAACTGCGCCACCAGGGCATCGGCGACCCCATCGTCGATGCCGGTGCCCAGAAAGATGATCCGCTCCCGCAGCAGGCGGGAGTAGATGTCGAAGGCCCGGTCGCCCCGGCCCGACTGTTCGACCACGGTGGGCAGAACCCCGGGCGCGGCCACAGGGCCGGCCGACCAGTAGCCATCCGTCCAGCGGCTGTGGATGGGGTGGGGGGTCAGGGCGTCGATCACGCGCGCGGTTCGGCAGGGGGGCGGGTCTTCAATTTATGGGCGCCAGCGGCGGTGCCGCGGCCAACTCAGTCGTCGTCGCCTGACTTGGCCTTTGCCTTGGCGGCCTTGGGCTTGGCTTCCTTGGCCTCTTTGGCCTTGGCGCCGGCTTTGGGCTTGGCCTGCCCGCCGTCAACGTCAGCGTCAGCCCCGTCGGCTGCCGCCGGTGTCTTTTCGCTGATGGTGCTGTTGGATTCCAGCCAATCCAGCAGCTTCTCCTGCAGCAGGTCGTCGGCCACGGCCTGGCGCAGGCGCTGTGGGTCGATGTTGCCCTGTTGGCTGAGGCCGCGGCTGATCTCCTTGACCTTGGCATCGAGGGCCCCGTCCTCGATGCTGATGCCCTCGGCGTCAGCCAGGGCCTTGAGCGCCAGGCTGCGGCGGAGACGCTGCTCGGCCTCGGGCCTGGAGGTGTCCATCAGGCTGCGCACCAGATCGGGGGTGAACAGCTTCTTGACGTCCATGCCCTGCTCGGCGATCTGGCCGGCGGTCTGCTCGATCAGGTTGCGGATCTCCTGCTGCACCAGGGTCTCGGGCAGTTCCACCTCGAGCTGCTCGACCAGGGCCTCGACCAGGGCGTTGTGGCGGTTCGCCTTGCTGCGCCGTTCGGCGTCGTCCTTGAGGCGGGTCTCGAGGTCGCTGCGCAGTTCGGCCAGGGTCTGTTTGTCGCTGGCCTGCTGGGCAAAGGCGTCGTCAAGGGCGGGCAGTTCCCGGCCCTTGAGCTCCTTGAGCGTGATCGTGAAGCGGGCCGCGCGGCCGGCCGCATCCTCCTGGGGATAGCTCTCGGGGAACTGGCAGTCGACCGTCTTGGTGGCCCCGATCTCCAGACCGATCACCCCCTCGATGAACCCGGGGATCATGCGCCCCTCTTCGAGTTCCACCTCCATGGCATCGCTGCTGCCGCCGCTGATCGCCTCCCCGTTGTCGGCATAGATGCCGCTGAAGCTCAGCACGGCCACATCACCGCTCTGGGCGGCCCGGCCTTCAACCGGCACGAGGGTGGCCATCTGCCGGCGGGACTGGTCCAGCAGCTCGTCGACCCGTGCCGGGTCATAGCTGACGGTTTCGGCCTCGGCCTTGAGCCCCTTGGTGCTCTTCAGGCTGGGGGTGGGTTCAACGTCCAGCTCCAGGGTGAAGGACAGGGTCTGGCCGGGCTCGAACCGCTCAAGCACAGCCTCGAAGCCCTCGCTCAGTTCGGGCCGGCCGATGGCGGCGACGCTGTCCTTCTGCTGGTCGAGCGCTTCACGAAAGGCGGCATCGACCAGCTCCTCGAGGGCGGTGGCGCGGATGCGCAGGGGGCCGATCTGCTGCAGCAGCACGGCCCGTGGCACCTTGCCCTTGCGGAATCCCGGCAGCCTGATGGTGCGGCTGAGGCTGTCGAGCGCTTTTTCGTAGGCGGCGGTGCTGCGCTGGGCCGGAACGGCCAGTTCCAGCGCAATGCGACTGCCCGGTCTGGTGCTGGTCTTGACCGTGAGGGTCCCTGCCTCGGCGCCTGTGCTGGCGGGTTGGCTGGTCTTGGCGGCAGGGCTCATGGGCAGGGCTTGGCGATGCAGGGCAGCCCACGATCCTAGAAAGTGGTCCGAACCGCCGCCCAACCGCTTATTGTTGGTTCGGCGCAAGACGCAGGCAATACCCCCACAACCCGCTCCCCATCGGCCCTATTCCCGGTCGAGGGTGGGCCGATCCATCCCAGGGGTGGGTTCAGTTCGTCGCAGCCAATCCGTTTTCGCAGTCACCGATTCAGTCGGCTCCCGCTTCCTTGACCGTCGCCCAGACCGCCTCGCCAACCCAGCCCAAGACCTTTCCTGATCGCCCCCTGCGGATCGCCATCCTGGGTGCCACCGGTGCCGTCGGGCAGGAGCTGTTGCAGCTCCTCGACGAACGGCGGTTTCCTGTGGCCGAGTTGATTCCCCTGGCGTCACCGCGCTCGGCGGGTCAGACCCTGGCCTGGCAGGACCAGCAGCTCCAGGTGCAGCCTGTGACGGCCGAGGCCTTCGCCGGCGTCGATCTGGTGCTGGCCTCGGCCGGCGGCTCGGTCTCCAAGCAATGGGCACCTGTCGCTGCCGCTGCCGGTGCTGTGGTGATCGACAACTCCAGCGCCTTTCGCCTCGACCCGTCGGTGCCGCTGGTGGTGCCCGAGGTCAATCCCCAGGCGGCCTTTGACCACCACGGCATCATCGCCAACCCCAACTGCACCACGATCCTGCTGACCCTGGCCCTGGCACCGCTGCAGGCGCGCCGGTCGATCCGCCGCGTGGTGGTCAGCACTTATCAGAGCGCCAGCGGTGCCGGCGCCCGCGCCATGGAGGAGCTGCAGCGCCTCAGCCGCACCGTCCTGGATGGGGGTGAACCCGTCAGTGAGGTGCTGCCCCATTCCCTGGCCTTCAACCTGTTTCTGCACAATTCGCCGCTGCAGGCCAACGGCTATTGCGAGGAAGAGCTCAAGATGCTCAACGAGACCCGCAAGATCATGGCGCTGCCCGATCTGCGCCTCAGCGCCACCTGTGTGCGGGTGCCGGTGCTGCGGGCCCATTCGGAAGCCGTCAACATCGAATTCGAGCAGCCGTTTTCGGTCGACGAGGCCCGCGCCCTGCTGGCGGCGGCCCCCGGGGTGGAGCTGCTCGAGGACTTTGAGGCCAACCGCTTCCCGATGCCCACCGACGTGACCGGTCGGGATCCGGTGGCGGTCGGCCGCATCCGTCAGGACCTGAGCGACCCCAATGCCCTGGAGCTGTGGCTCTGCGGCGACCAGATCCGCAAGGGGGCTGCGCTCAATGCGATTCAGATCGCCGAGCTGTTGCTGACCTCACCCGCCAATGGAGGTGCCGCTTGACCAGCGCCACCCGGCAGCCCTGGGTCCAGGCACCGTTCGGACGGCTGGTGACCGCCATGGTCACCCCGTTCGGTCCCGATGGGGCGGTGGACCATGCCCTCGCCGCGCGCCTGGCGGACCATCTGGTCAGCCAGGGGTCTGAGGGCCTGGTCATCTGCGGCACCACCGGCGAATCGCCCACGCTCAGCTGGGCCGAGCAGCACCGGTTGATCGCCGCCGTGCGCGAGGCGGTGGCTGGCCGCGCCCGGATCATCGCCGGCAGCGGCAGCAACTGCACCGCCGAGGCGGTCGAGGCCACCCGTCAGGCGGCTGACCTGGGGGTCGATGGCGCCCTGGTGGTCGTGCCCTACTACAACAAGCCCCCACAGGATGGCCTCGAAGCCCATTTCAGGGCGGTGGCTGCGGCAGCCCCTGAGCTGCCCCTGATGCTTTACAACATTCCTGGGCGCACCGGCTGCAGCCTGGCTCCCGAAACCACGGCTCGCCTGCTGGACTGCGGCAACGTCGTCAGCTACAAGGCGGCCAGTGGCACCACCGAAGAGGTCAGTGCCCTGCGGTTGCTCTGCGGCGATCGCCTGGCGATCTACAGCGGTGATGACGGCTTGACCCTGCCGATGCTGGCGGTCGGCGCCGTCGGTGTGGTCAGCGTGGCCAGCCATGTGGCAGGCCCCCAGATCAGCGCCATGATCAACGCTTTCCTGGCGGGTGATCTGGGGCGGGCGCTCGAGCTGCATGAGCAGATGCTGCCGTTGAACCGCGCCCTGTTCAGCACCACCAACCCCATTCCTGTCAAAGCCGCCCTTGAGCTCTGCGGCTGGCCGGTCGGGGCTCCCAGGCTTCCCCTTCTGTCTGCATCTGAAGCAGTGAAACAACGTCTTTCCGAAACCCTCGCCGCCCTGCGTCCTACCTGACGCCAAGGCTGATTCAACAGTTCGTGTTCATTTTCATCTGACAGCATCTTCATGACCAGTTTCAACGGCGGCAATAACGGCAACGGCAGCAACGGCAATGGCAATGGCAACAAATCGGGCGCAAATCGGGCAGCACTGCGTGTGATTCCGCTGGGCGGTCTGCACGAGATCGGCAAAAATACCTGCGTTTTTGAATACGGCGACGACATCATGCTGGTGGATGCCGGCTTGGCATTTCCCAGCGATGGCATGCATGGCGTCAATGTCGTCATGCCCGATACGAGTTATCTCAAGGAGAATCAGAAGCGCATCCGCGGCATGATCGTGACCCACGGTCACGAAGATCATATCGGTGGCATCTCACACCACCTCAAGAATTTCAATATTCCGGTCATCTACGGTCCCCGCTTGGCCCTGGCCATGCTCACCGGCAAGATGGAAGAGGCGGGCGTCACCGATCGCACCGTGTTGCAGACGGTGGCCCCCCGCGATGTGGTCAAGGTCGGCCAGCACTTCTCGGTCGAGTTCATCCGCAACACCCACTCGATGGCGGACAGCTATTCGCTGGCTATCACTACGCCGGTGGGCACGATCATTTTCACCGGTGACTTCAAGTTCGACCACACCCCGGTCGATGGCGAACATTTCGACATGGCCCGCCTGGCGCACCACGGCGAGCAGGGTGTGCTCTGTCTGTTCAGCGATTCCACCAACGCCGAAATTCCCGGTTTCTGCCCGCCCGAGCGTTCCGTCTTTCCCCATCTGGACCGTCACATCGCCCAGGCCGAAGGGCGGGTGATCATCACCACCTTTGCCAGTTCGATCCATCGCGTGTCGATGATTCTGGAGCTGGCGCTCAAGAACGGTCGCAAGGTGGGCCTGCTGGGTCGCTCCATGCTCAACGTGATCGCCAAGGCGCGCGAACTCGGTTACATGCGTGCACCTGACGATCTGTTTGTGCCGATCAAGCAGATCCGCGATCTGCCCGATCGCGAGACCCTGCTGCTGATGACCGGCAGCCAGGGCGAGCCGCTGGCGGCCCTGAGCCGCATCTCCCGCGGCGAACATCCGCAGGTGCAGGTCAAGAGCAGCGACACGATCATCTTTTCGGCCAGCCCGATCCCGGGCAACACCATTTCGGTGGTCAACACCATCGACCGGCTGATGATGCTCGGCGCCAAGGTGATCTACGGCAAGGGCGAGGGCATCCACGTCTCCGGCCACGGCTTCCAGGAGGACCAGAAGCTGATGCTGGCCCTGACCAAGCCCAAGTACTTCGTGCCGGTGCACGGTGAGCACCGCATGCTTGTCTGCCACAGCAAGACCGCCCAGTCGATGGGCGTGCCGGCCGACAACATCCTGATCATCGACAACGGCGATGTGGTCGAGCTCACGGCCGATTCGATCCGCAAGGGGGATCCGGTCAAGGCGGGGATTGAGCTGCTCGATGCGTCCCGCAACGGCATCGTGGACGCCCGGGTTCTCAAAGAGCGTCAGCAACTGGCCGAAGACGGCGTCATCACTCTGCTGGCCGTGATCAGCACCGATGGCGTCATGGCCGCCCCGCCCCGGGTCAACCTGCGCGGTGTGGTCACCACCGCCGATGCCCGCAAGCTCTCCCTCTGGGCTGAGCGCGAGATCACTTGGGTGCTTGAAAACCGCTGGAATCAGCTCAGCCGCAACACCGGTGCCAAGACCCCCGATGTCGACTGGGTGGGCGTGCAGCGCGAGGTGGAGCTGGGGCTCCAGCGCCGCCTGCGCCGGGAGCTGCAGGTCGAGCCCCTGATCATCTGCCTGGTGCAGCCGGCCCCTGCCGGCACCCCGGCCTACAAGGGCCGTGCTGACGCCGAGCCCGACAACCGGCCCGCGCCCCGCAACGGCCGCCGCGAAGCCCCCCGCCAGCAGCACGCTGCCGGCGCTCCGGCTCCGGTGGTGCGGGCTGCCGCAGCCGCCACACCAGCCACTGCCTCAACTCCGGCCTCAACTCCGGCCCCGGCCCCAGCCGCGAGCAAGGCCCGGGCGGTCGAGCCCGAACCCGAGCTCGCGGGCCGTACCCGCCGCCGCCGCTCGGCTGCCACCGCCGGCTGACCTGGCGGCTGATCAGCAGCCTCAGCGCAGCACCACTTCGAGCAGGCCCCTGGCCAGCTCCGCCTCCTCGGCGGGGCTCCGGGGCGCCAGATCGACGATCTGGGCGTGGTCCGGATCGGCCTGGTGCACAGCGATCTGTTCCGGTTCCTCGATCACTTCGAGAACCTCAACCATCTCCACCGGTGTCGGTGTCGGTATCGGTGTCGTGGCTGCAGCAGCTGGCTCGCTGAGCCAGGGGGTCGCTGGTTCGGGGGGCGCGGCGTCTGGCTGCGGCGCTGGTTCGGCCTGCGCAGGCGGTTCGGCCTGTGCTGGCCGTTGAGCCGGGCTCACCGTCTCGAGCCACGGCGCAGCTGCGGCTGGCTGCCCTGTCGGCGGCATCCCCACAGCTTCGGCTGTGAATGGAAAGGCAGGTTTTGCGGCCACGGTCATCGCCTGGGCGCGGGCCAGTTCCTGTTGGGCCACCGCCAGCAGCACCGGTTCAGGCCGGCTGTCCAGCACCTGTTGGTACAGGGCCGTTGCGGCATCGACCTGCCCCAGCCCATGCAGTCGGGTGTGGCCCTGCAACAGCAGCAGCCGTTGCCGCAGCGACGGGTCGTCGTCGCCCGGCAACGCGGCCAGCAGGGTGTCGCTGGCGTCGAGCACCTGCTGCCATTGCCCCAGGCTGTACATCCGTTCGATCGCGGCATAGCGATCGGCTGTGGCTGGGTTCATCAATCCGCAGGCTCGGGCTGAACCAGCACCAGTCTGGTGCGGTCCCAACGCAGCTGCCAGCCAGCGGCCAGGTCCCAGCGACCGGGGGGGCGTCCCTGCTGCAAGCGCTCCAGCAGGGCGTCCAGCTGGCAGGCGGTGATGCTGCTGCCGAGCTGACTGCTGAGCCACAGCTCCAGCGCGGCGGCCTGGTTGACCCGCTGCAGCCCGGTGAGCCTGGCCCGATCGAGCCCGTCAGGATCGGCGGCCAGCCACTGCAGCGCCACCCTGAGCCACTCGTGCTGGGTGTCGTGTTCACAGGCCAGCCGTTCGGCGGTGGCGCCCAACCGGCGCGCCGCCCCGGGGTGCAGGGTCTCGAGTTCGGGCAGCACGGTCTGCCGTAGGCGGTTGCGGCTGTAGCGCAGGTCGCTGTTGGTCGGGTCCAGCCAGACCGGCAGCTGCAGCTGCTGGCAGATGCGGCCGGTGTCGCTGCGGTCAAAGATCAGCAGTGGCCGGCTCAGCTGCAGTCCGCTGCTGCCCAGGGCCCGCCGGGGCCGCAGGCTGGCCAGGCCGCGGCGGTGGCTGCCGCGGGCCAGGTGCAGCAGCAGGGTCTCGGCGCGGTCGTTGGCGGTGTGGCCGCAGACCACGTGGCTGCAGCCCTGGGCCAGGGCCTGCGCTTCCAGCCGTTCGTAGCGCCAGGCGCGGGCCTGGGCTTCGGTATGGGCGCTGGAGGCCGCGGCGGGTTGGTCCCGGGCGTCGATCGTCAGGCCCAGGCCCTGGCCGCGGCACCAGCAGGCCAGCTGGGCCGCCTGCTGGGCCGCCTCGGGCCGCCAGCGGTGATCGCCGTGCCACAGCTGCAGCCGCCAGCCATGCAGGCGCCGCAGTCCCACAAGCAGGGCCAGCAGGGCCATCGAGTCCTGGCCGCCCGACACCGCCAGCAGCAGGTTCGCCCCCGGCGGCAGCAGCTCTGGCTGACGGCGCAGATGCCGGTGCAGACGCAGGTGGTCCCGGCCCCAGGCCCGCTCCAGCGTCTGGGGTGGGAGAATCACTCCATCTTGATCAGCTTGGTTCATGTCGCGTCTGTCCAGCCTGCCCACCGCCCTGCAGGCCGCCCTGGCCGAGCGCCGCGCCCTCAAGGTGATCGCCGGTCTGAACAACTTTGACGCCTCCAGTGTGGCCCGTGTGGCCCGGGCCGCCGCCGCCGGTGGTGCCGATCTGATCGACGTGGCCTGCGACGGCGAGCTGGTGCGCCTGGTGCGTGATGTCGCCCCCGGTCTGCCGATCTGCGTCAGCGCCGTCGAGCCCGAGCTGTTTGTGGCTGCCGTGGCCGCCGGTGCCGACATGGTCGAGATCGGCAATTTCGACAGCTTCTATCCCCAGGGCATCGTCTTCGGTGCCGCCGAGGTGCTCGAACTGACCCGCCGCACCCGCGCCCTGCTGCCCCAGGTGGTGCTGAGCGTCACCGTGCCCCACGTGCTGCCCCTGGACCAGCAGGAGCAGCTGGCCGTGGACCTGGTGGCTGCCGGCGCCGACCTGATCCAGACCGAGGGCGGCACCAGTGCCAGGCCGTTCAGTGCCGGCAGCCTGGGCCTGATTGAAAAGGCCGCCCCCACCCTGGCCGCCGCCCATGGCATCAGCCGCGCCCTGACCGCCGCCGAGACGGCTGCGCCGGTGCTGTGCGCCTCTGGGCTGTCGGCCGTGACCCTGCCGATGGCGATTGCCGCCGGCGCCAGCGGCGTCGGTGTGGGCTCGGCCGTCAACCGCCTCAGCGACGAGCTGGCCATGGTGGCCGTGGTGCGCAGCCTGCGCGAAGCCCTGGGCAGCGCCGTCAAGGCTGCGGTCTGAGCAGCGCTGGGTTGACCTGAGCATCGGCTGGTGAGTGGCGGGTTTCCGGTCACCGCGACCTCCCACGGGCTGCCCGAGAATGGCCCGATGGTGAATCCCTACCAGCTGCAGGCCCCTTACGTTCCCAAGGGCGACCAGCCCCAGGCCATCAAGGGCCTGGTGGCGGGCGTCGAGGGGGGCGAGCGCTACCAGACCCTGCTGGGGGCCACCGGCACCGGCAAGACGTTCACGATCGCCAATGTGATCGCCCAGACCGGGCGTCCGGCGCTGGTGCTGGCCCACAACAAGACCCTGGCGGCCCAGCTGTGCAACGAGCTGCGGGAATTCTTCCCCAACAACGCTGTTGAGTACTTCATCAGCTATTACGACTACTACCAGCCGGAGGCGTACGTGCCCGTCTCCGACACCTACATCGCCAAGACCGCGTCGATCAACGAAGAGATCGACATGCTGCGCCACTCGGCGACCCGTTCGCTGTTTGAACGGCGCGATGTGATCGTCGTCGCCTCGATCAGCTGCATCTACGGCCTCGGTATTCCGAGCGAATACCTCAAGGCTGCGGTCAAGTTTCAGGTGGGCGAGTCGCTCAACCTGCGCGCTTCATTGCGGGAACTCGTCAACAACCAGTACTCCCGCAATGACATCGAGATTGCGCGCGGGCGTTTTCGGGTGCGGGGCGATGTGCTCGAGATCGGCCCGGCCTACGAAGACCGGCTGGTGCGCATCGAGCTGTTTGGCGATGAGGTGGAGGCGATCCGTTATGTCGACCCCACCACCGGCGAGATCCTGCAGAGCCTGGACACGATCAACATCTACCCGGCCAAGCACTTCGTCACCCCCAAGGAACGGTTGGCCGACGCGATCCAGGAGATCCGCACCGAATTGAAAGATCGCCTGGAGTTGCTCAACAGCCAGGGCCGCCTGCTCGAAGCCCAGCGCCTGGAGCAGCGCACCACCTACGACCTCGAGATGCTCGAGCAGGTGGGCTACTGCAACGGTGTCGAGAACTATGCCCGCCATCTGGCCGGCCGCGCCGCCGGCACCCCGCCCGAGTGCCTGATCGATTACTTCCCTGACGATTGGCTGCTTGTCGTCGACGAATCGCACGTCACCTGCAGCCAGTTGCAGGCGATGTACAACGGCGACCAATCGCGCAAGCAGGTGCTGATCGAGCACGGCTTTCGCCTGCCCAGTGCTGCCGACAACCGCCCCCTCAAGGGTGAGGAGTTCTGGGAGAAGGCGCGCCAGACGATCTTTGTCAGCGCCACCCCCGGCAACTGGGAGCTGGAGCAGAGCCACGGCCAGGTGGTGGAGCAGGTGATCCGCCCCACCGGTGTGCTCGATCCGATCGTCGAGGTCAGGCCCACCGATGGTCAGGTCGACGATCTGCTGGGCGAAATCCGCGTGCGGGCCGACAAGCAGGAGCGGGTGCTGGTGACGACGCTCACCAAGCGCATGGCCGAAGACCTGACCGACTACCTGGCCGAGAACGGGGTGCGGGTGCGTTATCTGCACTCCGAGATTCACTCAATCGAGCGGATCGAGATCATTCAGGACCTGCGTAACGGTGCTTATGACGTGCTGGTCGGCGTCAACCTGCTGCGCGAGGGCCTCGATCTGCCCGAGGTGTCCTTGGTGGCGATCCTCGATGCCGACAAGGAGGGCTTTTTGCGGGCCGAGCGCTCGTTGATCCAGACCATCGGCCGGGCTGCCCGCCACGTTGAGGGGGTGGCGTTGCTTTACGCCGACAACCTCACCGACAGCATGGCCAAGGCGATCCACGAGACCGAGCGACGCCGCGCGATTCAGCATGCCTACAACGTGGCCAACGGCATCACCCCCACTCCGGCGGGCAAACGGGCCGGCAACGCGATCCTGTCGTTTTTGGAGGTGTCGCGCCGTCTCAACGATGAGCAGTTGGAGGAAGCGGTCGAGCAGGCGGTGCACCACGACGTGCCCCTCGACGCCTTGCCCGAGCTGATTCAGCAACTCGAAGACAAGATGAAAGCGGCCGCCAAGAACCTGGAGTTCGAGGAGGCCGCCAACCTGCGCGACCGCATCAAGACCCTGCGCCAGCAGCTGGTGGGCAAGGCTTGAACCGCTGGTTCAGTCGCACTTGTACATGCAGGGGTCCAGGGTGCCTGCGGATTCCGGAATCGTCATGCGGTATCCGTGCCCGTAACAGGGGCAGCGTCCACTTTTCGTTTCGCTGCCGCGCTGCATTCCCCCGGCCGTCGTCTCCAGTTCCTGATCGCTGAGGGCCAGCCGCGGACGGACCTGGCTCTGGTTGAGATCGGACTGGGTGATCAAAAACCCCGCCTCGCGGGCGATGGCCACCACGTCGGCACCGTTGGCCTGGAGCCTCTGTTTGAGGGTGTTGTCGGTTGCAAGCCTGGCCAGAAAGGCACGCAGTTGGTCCTCTGACATGGATTCAGAGCGGCTGATGCATAGCAACGCTAGGTCGAATCAGTTCAGCTGCTCATAGTTTGCGCAGCGATTCGCTCTTGTCGCGCATGCTGCTCAGCAGCAGCTGCAGGTAGGTGACCTTGCGCAGTTTGATGTTGGCGGTAAGGCTCATGCCGGCCTGCAGGGCCAGGCTCTGGCCGCTGCGCAGTTTGAGTTGCTGGTCGCTGAGGCTGATGGTGGCGGGGAAGCGGTAGGTGGTTTTCAGCTGGTCCGGGGGCAGGGCATCGGAGCCGACCTGGGTCACCGAACCGCGCAGCACGCCGAAGTCGCTGGCGGGGAACGAGTCGATGCTGATGTCGACCTGCTGACCCTTGCGGATGAAGCCGATCTTGTCGCTGTTGATTTCGACCGCAGCCCGCAAGCGGTCAAAGGGCACCACCTGCATCACCGGTTCGCTGCCCTGGGCGACGAAGCCAGCGCCGGTGGGCTTGAGGTTGAACACCACCCCGTTCACCGGTGAGCGCACGTCCTGGTAGCGAATCGCCATGTTGGATTCCGACATCCGGGCCCGCAGATCGGCCAGCCCGCTCTCCAGTTCCTGGATCTGCTGCTGCAGGATCGCGGTTTGACGGCGACGGTCCATGCGCAGGCGCTGCAGCTGACCCTCGGCCTCCTGCACCTTGTTGGCCTGTTGCAGGCTCTGCAGCTCGGCAACGGCTCCCTGTTGTTGCAGGTTGTCGAGCCGGCTCGAGATCGTGCGCTCCAGGCCCAGGTTCTTGCTGGTCGTCAGCTGTTCGCTGGCGTTGACATCCAGGTAGCGCTGCAGTTCCAGCTGTTTGAGCAGCAGTTGTTGTTGTTTGGCGACCAGTGATTTGCGCAGTTCCTGGTCCTTGCTGGACGCGGCTTCGTTGTCCAGCCGCAGCAGCACCTGCCCTTTGCTGACCTTTTCGCCTTCCTTGACCAGCATCTGCCGCAGCACGCCGCCCACCGGCATTTGGATGGTGTTGACCTCGCCGATCGGCTCGAGCTTGCCGGGGGCGACCACGACTTCTTCGGTTTGGGCGAGGGCCAGCCAGGCGACAGCCGCCCCGGTGGTCCCCAGCAGCACCCAGATGATCGTGCGCACCAGAAAGCGGGACTGCTGCAGCCCCATCTCGGCGGCGTTTGAGGCAACGCGGCGCTCGAGCGCGTTCTGGGCAGCGCGCACCAGCGCACCCGGTCGGACAGAAGGGGGCATCAGCTGGACTCCTGCTGGCGGTAGAGGGCGTAGTAGCGCCCGCGCTGTTCGATCAGCGCATCGTGGGTGCCGACTTCGGCGACGGCACCCTCGTGCAACATCACGATGCGGTCGGCCCGGCGAATCGTGGACAGCCGGTGGGTGATGAAGAACACCGTGCAGTGCTGCAGGTTGTCGAGCAGGTTGTCGCAGACCCGGCGCTCGGTGTCGTAGTCGAGGGCGCTGGTGGCTTCATCGAGCACCAGCAGGCGCGGCTTTGACAGCAGGGTGCGGGCCAGGGCCAGGCGCTGACGCTGGCCACCCGACAGGTTGGCGCCCCGTTCGCCCACGTTGGCGCTGTAGCCCCCGGGCAATTCCATGATGAAGTCATGGGCGCAGGCCAGCCGGGCTGCCTCGACAATCGCATCGCTGGTGGCATCCGGATCGGTCAGGGCGATGTTCTCGGCCACGGAGCCGGTGAACAGCAGCGGCTCCTGGGGCACGATGCCGATCTGGCGGCGCAGCGAATAGAGCTCCACCTTGTCGATGTCGTAGCCATCGACAAACACCCGCCCGCTGTTGGGGGCATAGAGCCGTGACAGCATTTTGGTGAGCGTGCTTTTGCCGCTGCCGCTCTGACCCACCACGCCCACAAAGGTGCCAGCGGGGATGGTCAGGTCGATGTGGTTGAGGGTCAGGGCGCCGCCCTGCTGAAAGGAGAAACACACCTGGTCAAAGCGCACCTCGCCGGCGATGGGGGGCAGAGGGATCTTGGCCTTGTCAGCGTCGTCCGATTCTTCAGGGGTGTCGACCACATCGGCCAGGCGCTCAAACGAGACCTTCAGTTCCTGGATGTTCTGCCAGATCGAGGAGAGGCGCAGCAGCGGTTGGGTCACATAACCGGAGATGATGCGAAAGGCGATCAGTTGGCCCAGGCTCATCTCGCCCTTGAGCACCAACGTGGCGCCCACCCAGAGCACCAGCAGCTGCGACAGCTTCTGCAGCACCTGGGAGGTTTCGCTGATCGCGGTGCCGGTGATCGTTTTCTCGAACGATCGGGCGATGTAGTTGCTGTAGAGGCTCTGCCACTTCCAGCGGCTGATCATCTCGACGTTCTGGGCCTTGACCGTCTGAATACCGGTCAGCACCTCCACCAGATGGCTCTGGGTGCGGGCGTTCTCCTGGGCGGTGTCGCGGTACTGGCGCCGAAACAGCGGCGCCCCGATCACCGTCAGCCCCACCTGAATCGGCAACACACACAGGGCGATCAGGGTGAGCAGCCAGCTGTAAAGCACCATCACGATGATGTAGATCACCGAAAAGGCGGTATCCAGCAGGGTCGTCAGCGCCTGGCCTGTCAAAAAATTGCGGATCTTCTCGAGCTCGGCGATGCGGGTGCCCAGTTCACCCACCGGGCGCCGGTCGAAGTAATTGAGCGGCAGGCGCAGCAGGTGGTCGATCACCTCGGCACCCAGGCGCATGTCGATGCGGTTGGTGGTTTCGGTGAACAAAAACGTGCGCAGGGCGCCGATCAGGCCTTCCAGCAGGGTGACCACCACCAGGGCAATGCCCAGCACCTGCAGCGTGTCCAGGCTGCGCTGGCTGATCACCTTGTCGATGATCACCTGGATCAGCAGGGGGTTGGCCAGGCTGAACAGCTGCACCACAAACGAGGCCAGCAGCACCTGGCCCAGGATTCCCCGGTAGCGCTTGAGCGCCGGCCAGAACCAGTTGAAGCCAAAACGCTGCTCGGGGGTGCCGGTGCGCCGCTCCAACAGCAGAAACTCAATGCCCTCGGGGAACACCTCGGGCAGGTCGGCCGGCGGCACCACCACCAGGCCATCGCGGGGCGAGGCCACGTGCAACCCCTGGGCGTTGGCGGCGCGCACCAGCGCGTACCCCTGCTTCCAGGGAATCAGGGCGGGGGTCTGCAGCCGTGTGCCCTGGCTGGCGGGCACGCGCACACCGCTGACGTGCAGGCCCATCATCGCGGCGATGTTGCCGCACAGTTGCATGTCGGGGGCCTGGCCGCGCCGCAGGGCATCGCGCAGGATCTTTTCGATCGCGTCGCGGCGAAAGGGGAGCTTCAGCTCGGCCGCCAGCATCTGGAAGCAGGCCAGGGTTTCCTCGAGGGGTCCCTCAGCGCGCTGGAGCCGGAAGGGCACCTGATCGCGCTGGCCAAGATCCAAACCAGAGGCGAGCGGCGGGCCACCCGAGGCCGGCACCAAGGCGGTGGCCGATGACGCTGCAACGGCGCCATCGTGCACCAGCTCGCTCTCCACAACGGCGGCGGGCTCTGCAATCGCGGCGTACCAATCGAGCGGCACCCCGATCAACCGGGGCGGCATCGGGGGATTGGCCTGGGGCACACCCGCCTGGGGATCGAGCCGGGCGGCGATCGGGTGGTGGGGCAGGTTGTGGCTGGCGGCCAGCAGCACCACATCCGGATGCAGTTGGGCCAGCCCATCAGCTGTGGGCTGAATCAACTGGGCCGCCGTTCGCACCCGCTCCATCTCATGGAGCGCACTGACCCTTTGATGGGGTTGGGCGGCCAGCACCTGCTCCACCAGCGCCAACAGTTCTGCTGTGAACAGATGGCCTGCACACCAGCTGGCAAAGGAGGGCTCAGTGCTGAGCAGCTCCAGCACCATTGCATCGGGGATCACCCAGGCCTGAAGCGGCCCGGCCGCACTCACCGACTCGCAGGCTTGGGTCCGCAACAGCGAGGCGAGGCCCACAAACGAGCCCGCAGCCAGCTTCTCGACCGTGCAGAGGCGGCCACCGTCGCGGCTGAGCAGACGGGCCTGCCCCTCAACCAGCAGCACCACCTCGCTGGGGATCAGATCGGCCTTGCTGAGCTCTTGGCCCGTGGTGAAGCTGCGCAGCTCAGATCGGGACTGGAGGGCCTGGCGGCCAGCCTCTGAGAGGGACGCAAAGGCGGGATGGTTGCTGAGCACCGCGTGGGGGGGAGCCTGGGTCATTGGGGCTGAACGGCGACGGGGGCCAGCAGCTGGGGCCGCAGCTGCTCCAGACGGGCATCCACGGCCTGCTCGAGCCACTGCTCGAACAGTTCCTGACCCATCTGCAGGGCCATCGCCTCATCAAACGTGGCGGGGGTGAGGGATTCGAGCCGGCACAGGAGCCACCATTGCTCGATCCGGAAGGGTTCCTGAACCACGCCGATGGGTGCGGTGCGTAGCCGTTCCACCAACTGGGGATGGGCCTGGGTGAGGGACACCGGGCCCACGATGCCGCGGGTGGCCCGCTCTGGCCCCTCGGCGTACTGGGCTGCCAGATCGGCAAAGGTGGCTTCACCGTCTTGAAGCTGGAAATAGAGCTCCCGGGCCAGCCCCTCATCCTCGAGGCGCAGCAAGCTGTACACCACCCGATCGAGCTGCTGCTTGCGATCGAGAAAGCGGGCCTCGGCCTTGGGGCGATACAGCCGCTCACAGTGGCGGCGCAGGCGGATCGGGAGCTCTACCTGCAGCGCCAGGGCCTCGGGGGTGAGCAGGTTGGCGATGCGGAATCGCTCGATGGCCTCTGTGTTGGCCAGCCGGCGCTCCTGGGCAAAGGCCATCAGGGCCTGATGGCGCTCCTCGTCGCTGAGCTCCTCGCCCGTGATGGCCTGCGCCATCAGGCCCTGGCGCAGGTAGGCCCTGAGCAGGCCATGGTGAGCCAGCGACGCCAGCGACGCCAGCGACGCCAGGGGGAGAGCAGAACCGGGTTCACCCGTGGACAGGTTGGACAAACCAAGGGAACCAAGCTGGTCCATCTTGCCCACAAATGCCCTCGTTGCTCAACGCGGAAGCCCCGCAGCCGCAGCATTGACGCCTGGGTAGGCGAGAGCACCATCGGGGCCGTGTTCGCGGCGTTAGACAGACCCAGGTCGCTGCCGCTGTGCTGCGGATCGGGCAGATGGTCCAGTTCCAGGGCTTGATGGGTGGCGATGTAGACGCCGTGGGTGACTCCGACGCATCACTCGCTTAGGGCAACGGCCCAGGTCAGATACTGCAGGGCAAAGACCGCATTGGGGTGGCAGGCCACCGGTGGCTGGGGCGGGGCCGGCACCGCCTTGAAGGGTGCGCCCGCTGCCGAGGTCTGGCGAAAGGCTTCGCGCACGATGCCCACCGGACAGGGCAACGCCTGCAGGTAGGCCTGCCGCACCAGGGCTGGCAGTTCGGCGATGCCTTCGCCGTCCTGCCACCACACCTGCAGGCCGGCGTCCTGCAACTGCTGCAGCCAGGCGCCGTTGGCGTCGGGTGACAGCTGGCCGGTGCTGTAAGCGCTGATGTGCAGGGGTTGGTCGAGGCGGGCGGCCAGCTGCTGCAGTTGGCTGCGGATTGCCGCGCGCCGCGGCGCCTCGGCGAACAACCGATCGGACAGCTCGGCCGGCAGGTACCAGCCGGCCACCGGCAGACCCAGCTGGCGCAGCCGGGGCTGCAAGCGCTGCTGCTGGGCCAGGGACTGGCGCTGCAGCCCTGCCCAGTAGTCGTTGAAGCGGTCCTTCCAGCCCGGTTGCAGCACCGTCTGGAAATAGGCCGGGTCGGCCGCCAGGCCGACCACCAGGGCCAGCCCCTGGCGATGGGCTTCGGCCAGGCTCGCCAGCAGCCAGTCGTCCTGCTCGAAGCGTTCGTCGCCGTAGGCGCTCCACTGCACGATCACCCGGTCAAAACCGCGGGCCCGGGCCTGCTGCCAGATCTGCTGCCACTGCTGCCGGTTGAGGCTGCGGTCGCGGTTGAGGGGCTGGTAAAAAACGGTCCCGGCAGCGGCCGGCAGGGCCAGGCCCGCTGCCAGGCCGCTCGCCAGGCCCGCCCCCAGGGCAAGGCTGAGCACAAGCCGCCGCAGCAAGGGTCGCAGCAACGGTCGCAGCAACGGTGGGCGGGTCATCGAACGACCGGTCATAAATCGGCCTGGAGGCTCAGCACCACGCCGGTGCTGTTGCTGTACAAGTTGCCGCCCAGCGACTGCTGCAGCTCGGCCCGGGCCGTCAGCTTGCGCATGTAGGCGCGCCGCAGGTCCTGGCCGAACCACAGCTGCCAGCGCAGGCCCAGGCCCACCCGCAGATCGGTCTGGGCGTTCTGCTGGGTGAACTGGCCCAGCAGATAGGGGCCCAGGGTCTGGGCCGATTGCCCCAGCCGCCAGGTGCGCCCCTGGCTGTAGCGCACCAGGCTCAGGGTCTGGGCCTGGTTGATGAACCAGGCCGCGTCGAAATACAGCGAGCGCTCGTTCCAGGCGCGGCGATCCTCCTTCCATTCGGCGTTCCAGGGGCCCTGGTCCAGCAGCGAGCCGTTGACCCGCAGCAACAGGTCGGTGCTGCTGACCTGCCCCAGCTGGCCCTGGTAGGCCTCGGCGAACAGGTTGGTGTTCAGCCCCCGGATCGGCGCCCAGCGCAGGCCAAGGCCGGCGGCGGTCTGGTTCTGGCCGTTGACGGCGTCGTTGGCGCTGATCACCCGGCCGTAGCCAAAGAGGTTGCCGGCCGCCAGCCGCGGTGTCAGCCGGTGCTCGTAGAGCACGGTGCCGACAAAGGTGTTGTTGGCATTGATCAGGGCCTCGTTGATCGTCTGGGCGACGCCGTCGGGCGCGGCGGTGACGTTGATCAGCCAGCTGTCGTTGCGGGCCAGGGCTTCGTAGGTGCGCTTGAGCCCGTAGATCCGCTGGCGCTGGGTGGGGCTCTGCAGCGGTTCGCTGGCGCTGGCCCCATCGCTCTCGAGGCTGATCGCCGCGGCCAGGTGCTGCAGGGCGGCCGGCCGGTTCTGTTGTTCGCGGTAGCGGTTGCCCAGTTCGGCTTCGATCGCCGCATTGCCCCCCAGCTGCCGGCTGGCCTCGAGCAGCACCGGCACCGCCTGATCGCGCACGCTGCGGTCTGGGTCCTGGCTCAGGGTGAAGCCGTAATCGCTCAGGTAGCGGCCGTTGCCGGGGCTCAGGGCATTGGCGCGCTCAAGCCAGGCGCGGGCCTGCTGCCGCTGCCCCAGCTGCCGGGCGATCAGACCCGCCTGGTAAAAATCGGCACCATCGCGGCTGCTGGCCAGCACCGGCCGGTAGCGCTCGAGCGCCAGGGCCAGTTCGCCCCGGGCCTGGGCGATCAACCCGCCCAGCCGCCATTGCTCCAGGGTCGGCTCGAGGGTCGGCTGGCGCAGGGTCTGCCAGTGCTGCTCGGCCTGCTCCAGCCGGCCCAGCTCGAGGGCCACCTGGGCCATGGCCGCCTGCACGGTCGGTTGTTGCCGCTCGCTTGCGGGCAGGTCGCTCCAAAGGCGATAGGCGGCAGCGGGTTCGCCGGCGGCCGCCAGGGCAAAGGCCAGCAGGTTGCGGCTCTCGGCCAGCCCCAGGGCCTCGGCCTGCCGCAGGTAGACCACCGCCTCGCCGGGACGGGTGGTGACGCTGCATTCGCCCCGGGCCAGCCACTCGCTGGCAGCGGTGGGGCCCGGATCGGCGGTCAGGGCGGGCAGTCGCGTGCACTGCCCCCGGTCCACCAGCTGGTCGTACAGGCGGCCCCGCAGTTGGGGGGTCAGCCGCGGCGCCAGGCGGGCCAGCTGGGCGCTGCTGGGGGGCCGCACCTGGCCATACAGATTGACCAGCCGGCTGGCCAGCGGCTCGCCGATCGGCCCGTTGCCCGCGCCGAGTCGGCTTTCCAACAGCGTCAGGGCCTGGGCCGGCCGGCCGGCCACGATCAGCATGTAGCTGCGCTGATCCAGATCCGCGGCCGGGCTCAGGGGCGCTGCGGCTGGGGCCTGCTGCTGGGCGGCGATTGCGGTTGCAGGGCCCGGTTGCACCCGCGTTGCCCCGGCCAGGGTCTGGCGTGCCAGCTGCAGTCGCTTGGCCAGTAGCGGTGGCAGCGGCCCCCGGCGGGTCTGGGCCCCCAGCTCCCGCTGCACCGCCGTCCAGTCGCGGGCCAGTTCGGCCAGGCCGCTGCGGTATGTGATCGGTCCGCCGCGGCGTTGCAACCAGCGCCAGGCGGTCAGGGGCCCCTGCTGGCGGCGCAGCTGCTCGGCATGGCCCACGGCCAGCTGGTCCCGCTCCTGGCGGTTTGGGCTCTGCTGCAGCCAGCGCTCGACCCGGTTGCCGGGCACCGGCTGGCGCTGGTTGAGCCAGCTCAGCTGGATCTGCTGCTGCAATGGCGATGGGGGCAGGGGCGCCAGGGCATCCAGGGCGGCGCCATAGCGGCCCTGGCCCAGCAGGGCCTCGGCCAGCAGCTGCCGGGCCTCGCGCGAGTCCCGGTCGAGCTTGTTCAGGATGTGCCGGGCCTGCTGTTCGGCCTCGGCCGGCTTGCCCCGGCGCAGCGCTGCGTAGCCGCGGGCCAGATGGGGATAACTGCTGAAGCGGCGCCAGCTGCCCAGCAGGTCCGGTGCAGCCTGGGCCGGCAGGACGCTCAGGCCGGTCGGCCCAACCAGGCCCAGAACAGCCAGGCCCAGAGCAGCTAGCGACAGACCGGCCAGCGCCAGACGGGGCTGGGTCTTGCGGCCCATCAGGCCAGCTCGAGGGCCGCCAGGCCCCGCGATCGCAGCCGGGCCTGCTCGGCCAGCAGCTGCTCGAGGTTGCTGGGGCTCAGCAGGCCCTGCTGCACCAGGTGCTCGCCCAGGCGCTGCCGTTCGGGTTCAAAGCTGATCAGGGCCTGGTTCAGCACCGATTGGTTGAGCAGGCCCAGATCCAGGGCCAGGTCCCCCAGCAGCACCAGCTGGCGGCAGACCTGTTCAAGCAGGTCGGGCCGGCTGGAGTGCAGGCCCGCCAGCCGGCGGATGCCCGCCGCCATCGGCGTCGGCTCATCCGGGCGGTACCAATGGCCCAGGCCGGCCTGGATGCGCCCCTGGGGCACCAGCACCTGGCGGCAGGGGCGGCCGATCTGACGGCTAATCACCCCTAGGGCCACGGCGCTGGCCGGGCTTTCGCGGCCCAGCACCAGGGTGTCGCCCTCGGTGCTCAGCGGCAGCACCGAGTACTTGTAGGCCAGGCGCTGGGGGAACCCGGCGACCTGGTGGGGATCCAGATCGAACGGGTCCAGATCCCGCCAATCCAGGTTCTGTTGCTCGGCCAGGGCAGCGGCCAATTGGCCGCTGCTGATGACCCCTTCGTCCAGCAGGGTGCGGCCAAGGCGACGGCGGCCGCTGCGCTGCAGGCCTGCCTCCAGCTGCTCCTGATTGAGAGCCCCCTGGGCGATCAGGATCTGCCCCAGGGGTTGGCTGCGGCGGGTTTCGGCGACGCTGGGGAACACATGGGTCGTCTTGTCCCAGGCCACCCGCCGCGCATCGCCCAGGGCCATCACCTGGCGGTAGGCCCGCAGGTTGGCAAAGAAATTGATCCAGTTGCTCCAGACCATGCGGGGCACGGCCATCAGCGCCGCCACCAGCCCGTAGTAGCTGCCGGTGAAATAGACCCGCTGAACCATGCGGTTCAGGAGCAGCAGGCCGTTGTAGGCCAGCACCAGCTGCAGGTAGCGGCTGTCGCCCAGCACCGATGGATAGTCCCAGCCGCTCCATTGCTCCTG
This sequence comes from Cyanobium sp. C1_MAG_00004, assembly GCA_027486935.1. GTDB lineage: Bacteria > Cyanobacteriota > Cyanobacteriia > PCC-6307 > Cyanobiaceae > RGUW01. The sequence continues at coordinate 90,027 of JAIXOF010000120.1, forward strand.
GGTGATCAGCCAGACCAGCCCCAGCTGCACCGCCAGCAGCATCGAGATCAGGCCGATCAGGTTGCTGATGCCGCCACGGCGGTCGCGCCACAGAAAGTAATTGAGCAGCGGGCTTGAGCTCCAGGGCAGGGTGCGGGCCCCCTGAAACACGATGCCGGTGATCCAGCGCGACTTCTGACGCACCGCCGTGGCCAGGGTGTCGGGAAAGTTCTCGCGCACACAGATCACCTGGCTGTCGCGGCGGTTGACCCCGAACCGCCGCTCGCGCAGGGGCGCCAGGGCCGGATCGCGGGGGCTGAAGCGCACGAAGATCTCGGCCATGCCCACCTGCCGCAGGCGGATGCCGATGTCGTAATCCTCGGTCAGGCTCTGGGTCGAGAAGGCGATCCCTTCGCCTTCATCCAGCAGCCGCAGGATGGCCCGCCGGCTAAAGCAGGTTCCCACCCCGGCACTGGGCACCTGGCCCACCAGCGCCTCGCGCACGAGCACATCCTTGCCGTGCAGTTCGGCGAACTCGTCGGCGTAATGGTTGGCCGTGAAGTTCCACCAATGGCGGTGCAGAAACGGATACACCGGCACCTGGATCAGGTCCTTGCGGTCCACCAGCAGGTTGAACAGCCGCAGTTCCAGCGGTGAGATCACATCTTCGGCGTCGTGCAAGATGAAGCCGCTGAAGCTCACCGACGCCTCCCGCTCGAAGGCGAAGACGGCGGCGATGATGTTGTTCAGGCAGTCGGCCTTGCTGGTGGGGCCGGGCAGGGCGCAGACCACTTTGTGCACGTTGCTGAAGCGGCTGCAGGCTTCATCGACGTCCGCCTGGGTGTCGGGGTCGTTGGGGTAGGTGCCGACAAAGATCTGGTAGTTCTCGTAGTCGAGGCGGCTGGCGGCCAGACGGGCCATCTCACCCACCACGCCCACTTCGTTCCAGGCGGGCACCAGGATCGCCAGGGGCCGTTCGTGCTGCTGGTACAGCAGCTGCTCATCGGCAAAGCGGTGGCGGCTGTACACCGTCAGCCGCCGCCACAACCGCCGGGCCCAATAGAGCAGGTCGATCAGCAGGTCTTCGCTGCCCAGCACCGCCAGCACCGTGCCCACCGCGGCGGTGGCCAGCCTCAGGCCGAACAGATAACCGGTGGCCCAATCGATCAGCGTGTCGGGATCGATCGGCATCGGGTCCTGAATCAGACCGGCGCTTCCGTGCCCTCGGCCCGATGGATGGCTGCGCCGCCGAGGTTAAAGGCGTCATGCACCACCTGCAACGCCCGCACGCCGTCGGCTTCGGCAACCACGCAGCTGGTGCGGATCTCGCTGGTGGCGATCAGTTCGATGTTGATGGCGGCGTCAGCCAGGGCCCTGAACATGCGGGCCGCGGTGCCGGCTGTGCAAGGCATGCCGGCACCGACGGCGCTGACCCGGGCGATGGCGGGCCCCTCCTCGAAGCGCGAGCCGGGCCATTGCAGCAGCAGCGGTTGCAGCGCCTGGTGGGCCCGTTGCAGCTCATCCCGCTTGAGGGTGAAACTCATGTCCTTGGTGTCCTCGTGGGTGCGCTCGGACTGCACGATCGCGTCCAGGCTCAGGCCCGCATCGGCCAGCGTCCGGCAGACGGCGGCGGCGGTGCCGGGCCGGTCCGGCACCCGGCGCACCGCCACCTGGGCCTGGCCCAGGTCCAGGGCCACCCCGCGCACGGGCGGGTCCCCCAGGTCACAGGCCTGGGGGTTGTGCTGCAGCTGGCCGTCCTGCAGTTCGAACGCTTCTGCGGCGGCCCGCAGGGCACGGGCGCCCTGCTGACCGCTGACCAGGCAGCTGACCTTGACTTCGCTGGTGGCGATCAGTCGCAGGTTGATGCCGGCCCGGGCCAGGGTGTCGAACAGGCGGGCCGCCACCCCGGGGCGCCCCATGATGCCGGCCCCCGAAATGCTGAGCTTGGCCATGCCGGCCTCGCTGCTCAGCCGGGCCCCTGCGCTATCGGCGCTGCTGGCCAGTTCGGCCCCCAGGCCCAGTAGCACCTCGCGGCAGATCAGTTCTGCCCTGTCGAGTTCGGCCGCGGCCAGGGTGAAGGCGATGTCATTGCTGGCCCCTTCATGGGTGGCCTGCACGATCAGGTCGACGTTGAGGCCGGCGGCCCCCAGGGCTTCGAACAGGGTCGCCGCCACCCCCGGGCGGTCGGGCACGTGGGACAGCGAGAGCACGGCCTGGTCGGCATCGAGCTCAGCGCCATCCACCGGTTTGCCCAGTTCGAGCCCGCCGTGGCCGATCGGGCGGGGTGCGCCGCTGGTCAGGCGGGTGCCGGGGGCGTCGCTCCAGCTCGAGCGCACGATCAGCGGCACGCCGTAGTTGCGGGCGATCTCGACCGCCCGTGGATGCAGCACCGCCGCCCCCAGGCTGGCCAGCTCGAGCATTTCGTCGCAGCTGACCTGGTCCATCAACTGGGCATCAGCCACCTTGCGCGGATCGGTGGTCAGTACCCCGGGCACATCGGTGTAGATCTCGCAGGCCGCGGCCCCGAGGGCTGCAGCCAGGGCCACCGCCGAGGTGTCCGAACCGCCCCGCCCAAGGGTGGTGATTTCGGGCGTGCCGGCGGCGCCGCCGCTGGTGCCCTGAAACCCGGCCACCACCACCACCTGGCCGGCATCCAGCAGGCGTCTGAGCCGCTCGCTGCGCACCTCGAGGATGCGGGCACGGCCGTGGGCCGATTCGGTGATGATTCCGGCCTGGGTGCCCGTCATCGACACCGCCGGCACCCCCTGGGCGTGCAGGGCCATCGACAGCAGGGCGATCGAGACCTGCTCGCCGGTGGCCAGCAGCATGTCCATCTCCCGCTGGGGCGGGTCGCTGCTGATGGCGCGGGCCAGGCCGGTCAGCTCGTCGGTGGTGTGGCCCATGGCCGAGACCACCACCACGATGTCGTGGCCGTCCTCACGGCAGGCCGCGATCCTGGCGGCCACCGCCTGGATGCGTTCGACGTCGGCCACCGAAGTGCCCCCGAATTTCTGAACCAGCAGGGCCATGGCGGTGGGCGGTGACCGGCATCTGTCAACGGCTGATTATCCGTTGCTGCTGCCCTGGTGCTGGCCCAGCAGAAAACCGTCGCGAAACGCCTCGCCCGCCTCGCGGCCCCGCTTGAGCGCGGCTTCCACCTCGAGCAGCTGGCCCAGCAGCGTCAGCATCTGGTCCGGCGTCTTGCCGCGGATCTGTTTGCGCATCACAAAGATGCGTTTGGGATTGCCGATGCCGGCGGCCTTGGCGATCACGGCCGGATCCCGCTCGCCGGATGCTTCCAGCAGTGCCACCCACAGCCAGCCCCGGATCTGGCTACAGAGGCTGGCGACCATCCGCAGGGCTGGTTCGTTGGCCTCCAGCAGGGCATCAACCAGGGCGATCGCATCGGCAGGTCGGCCCGCCAGCAGGGCGTCGCCCACCGCCAGGGCGCTGGTGCTGCGTCCCCCCACCAGGGCTTCGACCGCCTGGGAGCTGATCGGCGCGGCGGCTTGGCTCTGAGGGGCCGCGTTGACATACAGGCTCAGCTTTTCAAGTTCGCTGGCCAAACGGGCGCTGTCGTTGCCGATCGCCTCGGCCAGGGCCTCCGCGGCGGCGGGTTCCAGTGCCAGACCGAGCTCCCGGGCGGTGCGGGCCACCAGCTCCACCTGGCCGGCCCCGTCCCAGATGGCCGGCAGGGCAAAGCTCTGTTCGTGGGCCTCGCCGGCCTTGATCAGCTGCTGCAGGGCCTTGGTGGTGCGCAGCCGGGCATCGGGTTTGGCGCTATTGACCAGCAGCAGGTGGCAGTCGGGACTGATCAACGCCAGGTTGGCCTCGAGCTGGGCGGCCAGCTCGGCCGGGCACTGGTTGCAAAAGGGGCTGCGCTGCAGCAGTACCACCCGGCTGCCGCTGCCCAGGGGGGGCGTGCGGGCTTCGGCCAGGGCCGCTGCGGCCTGGTCCGCATCGCTGCCATCGAGCCGGCTCAGGTTGATCGCGGCCCAGCTGGGATCCAGCTTGGCGGCGATCAGGGCCTCCACAGCCCGGTTGCGGGCCGCCTCATCGTCGCCCCAGAACAGGTGAATGGGCATGATCAGCTGCTGATTGCCGGGCCGTGGCGGTGCTTGATCATCCGATCTTTACGGCCAGCATCGCCCTGATCCGTCAGGAGCTGGCGGCCCGGGGTGCCAGCGATCCAGCGCTGGCGGCCCGGCTGCAGTGCCTGAGCCCCCTCGAGCGCGACGTGCTCGAGCGCTGCATTCACAGCAGCGGCGATCCCAGCCTGGTCGATGTCCTGTGTTTTGGGTCAGCTCTGGGTGCCTGCGAGCAGGGTCTGGCGGCCCTGGAGGCCGGGGCGCCGATCCTGTGTGACACCGCCATGGCTGCGGCGGCCGTGGCCCCCATGGCCAGGCGCACCCGCGGCAACCGGGTGCTGTGCCTGCTCGACTGGGCACCGGCGACTGCCCCGCCCGGCAGCACCCGCAGCGCCGCCGCCGTCGAGCCCGCCTGGAGCGCCCTCACGGCAGCGCTGACGGATCGCCCTGGGGCGGCGCCGGTCGTGTTGATCGGCAGTGCCCCCACCGCCCTGGAGCGGCTGCTGGATCTGGTGGCTGCCGGCGCACCGGCCCCGTCGCTGCTGATCGGCATGCCGGTCGGTTTTGTCGGCGTCGCCGAAAGCAAACGGCACCTGGCTGCCAGCGGTCTGGCCCAGATCCGGCTCGAAGGCTCCCGCGGCGGCGCCGGCCTGGTGGCAGCGGCCTGCAACGCCCTGCTGCGTGCCGCTGGCGACAGCTGACCTCAGGCGGCGAGCGCGCTGTCCTGGTCGGTTGCCCTGGGCTCCTGCCCACGCTCTGGCTGCACGCTCACATGGCTGTTGGCTTCGATGCGGCCCAGCACCTGGCGGGCCCGCAGGACCACCGACGGGGGCACCCCGGCAAGGCGGGCGGCCTCGATGCCATAGCTGCGGCTGGCTCCCCCCGGCACCACCCGGTGCAGAAACACCAGGGCCTCGCCGGTTTCTTCGACCAGGACCTGGGCGTTGGCGACGTTGGGCAGCAGCGCCGCCAGCTCGTTGAGCTCGTGATAATGGGTCGCAAAGATGCTGCGGGCAGCCAGATCGCCGGCCAGGTGCTCGGCCACGGCCCAGGCGATCGCCAGTCCGTCAAAGGTGGCGGTGCCGCGCCCGATCTCATCAAGCAGCACCACTGAGCGGCTGGTGGCGTGGTGCAGGATGTTGGCCGTCTCGGCCATCTCCACCATGAAGGTGGACTGGCCTGCCGCCAGGTCGTCACCGGCACCCACCCGGGTAAAGATGCGGTCAGCGATCCCCAGCCGCGCTGAGGCCGCCGGGATCCAGCTGCCCATCTGGGCCATCAGCTGCAGCAGGCCCACCTGGCGCAGATAGCAGCTTTTGCCGCTGGCATTGGGGCCGGTCAGGATCACTAAGTCGGGAAGCTCGCCACCGCAGTCCGTCCCGGTGGCCCCGCTGCCTGAGCCGAGGGCAACCGAGTTGGGTGTGAAGGGGTCCTCCACCAGCAGCTGCTCGACCACCGGGTGGCGGCCCGCCTCGATCAGCAGCAGCCGCGCGTCGGGGCCATCGGGGTCGGTGATCTCGGGTGCGCAGTAGCCGCTGGTGGCGGCCAGTTCGGCCAGGCTGGCCAGGGCATCAAGCTCGGCCACCAGGCGGGCGGCCGTGCGCACCGGCGTGGCTTGCTCGCCCACCCGCGATCGCAGCTCACAGAACAGCTCGTACTCGCGCTGAGCCGCACGGGCCTTGAGCTGCAGGATCTGGCCTTCGCGTTGCTTGAGCGCCGGGGTGACGAAGCGCTCTTCATTGGCCAGGGTCTGGCGGCGGATCCAGTGGTCCGGCACCTTGCCCGCCTTGGCCCGGCTCACCGCCAGGAAGTAGCCAAAGGTGCGGTGGTATTGCAGTTTCAGGGTGCTGATGCCGCTGGCACTGCGCTCGGTGGTTTCCTGCTGGGCCAGCCAGCGGTCCTGGTCGTCGAGCTGGTTGCGCAGCCCATCGAGCAGGGGGTCGACGCCGTCATGAATGAGGCCGCCCTCGGTCAAGGACAGCGGTGGGGTGTCGAGCAGCACGTGGCGCAGCTCGGCCGCCAGGGCCTCCAGCTGAGGCCAGGGCCGGGCCAGGGCCTGCAGCGGATCGCTGCTGCTCTGCTGCAGCAGGCCCGCCAGCTGGGGCAGCCGCTCCAGGCCATCGGCCAGGGCCACCAGGTCCCGGGCCGAGGCGGTGCCGGCGCCACAGCGCCCCGCCAGCCGCTCCAGATCGCCCATGGCCCGCAGCAGCCGGCGAATGGCGTTGCGCAGGGGGCGTGCACCAACCAGTTCGCTCACGGCGGCCTGCCGACGCAGGATCGCGGCCCGCTCCACCAGGGGCGCCTCGATCCAACGCCGCAGGCAGCGGCCGCCCATGGCGGTCAGGGTGCTGTCGAGGGCCCACAGCAGGGAGCCATGGACGCTGCCCCCCGTTTGGGTGCGGGTCAGTTCGAGGTTGCGGCGGGTGGCCGCATCCAGCACCAGGGCATCGCCCGGGTGCCAGGTGGTCGGCAGATCCAGGGGCACCCGGGCCTCGCTGACGGTGCCGTCCAGGTAGGCCACCAGCCCGCCGGCGGCCCGCAGGGCCAGGGGTATCTCCCCCAGCCCCAGACCATCGAGGCTGGCCAGGCCAAAGCGCTGCTTGAGCGTGGCGGCGGCTTCGGCCGCGGCAAAGGGGGTGCGCGGCTGGGGGGTTTGGTGAATGCCAGGTGGACACCAGCTGTTGGGGTCGCTGGCGCCGTTGCCGCTTTCGGTAGTGGTTTGGGCCTCTGTCCCCGGCACCAGCAGTTCAGCCGCCTCGAGCTGCAGCAGCTCCTGGTGCAGCTCGGCGCTGCCGCTGCGTTGGCTGGCCCGGAACTCGCCGGTGCTGACATCGGCCACCGCCAGGCCCCAGCTGGCGCCCTCGTGCACCACCGCCGCCAGCCAGTTGTTGCGCCGGGCGCTCAGCAGGCCCTCGTCGATCACGGTGCCGGGGGTCAGCACCCGGGTGATTTCGCGGCGCAGCAGCTCGCCTTTGGCGGGTGTGGTTTCGACCTGATCGCACAGGGCGACGCTGTGGCCGCGGCGCACCAGCTCACCGCAGTAGCGCTCTGCGGCGTGGTGGGGGATGCCCGCCATCGGCACCCGGCCGATCGCCTTGCCCCCCTCCTTGCCGGTCAGGGTGAGCTCGAGCAGCCGCGACACCAGGATCGCGTCTTCGAAGAAGCATTCAAAAAAGTCGCCCAGCCGATACAGCAGCACCCGGTCGGGGTGGGCGCGCTTGAGCTCCACGTAGTGGCGCAGCATCGGCGTCAGCTGCGCGGGCTTCACCAGGTCGTGGTGGTGCCAGGGCGGCAGGTCGTCGTCTGGGCTGGCGTCGCTGTTGGGTTCGGCAACCGCTGCGCCCGGGGTCGCCGTTGGCTGCCGGGTCCTGGGCCGGGCGTCGGCGTCCGCCACCAGGGCCGCGTCATGGCCTGCAAAGACCTGCTCGTTGTCCTGAGCCTGAGAAGGGGCCTTGGCCGGGACCGCTGGCTCTGACGTCAATCCCAGGGCGGCCACCAGCGAGAGCTGCTGCTCGGCGTCTGCGGCCACGGCTCAGGCGACTGGGGCCGGTCGATGGTAGGCGTGCCGGCTGCGCTGTCCTGGCATCGAGTTGTGAAGGATGGGGCCGCCGCCAACGGGTGGCTGCTCTCGCGTGTGAGAATCCGCCCCACTGGCTGGCGAATCAGGTTCGTGCAGCCCTTCGACGCTGAGCCATGCAGTACCTCAACACCCTCACCGTTCTGGCCCTGGTGGTGATGTCCTTCGCCCTGATCGTGGCTGTGCCGGTGCTGTACGCCAGCAGCGAGGACAGCGGCCGCTCCAATCGCCTGATCCTGTTGGGTGGCCTGGTCTGGGTGGCCCTGGTGCTGGTCAACTGGGGCGTCAGCTTCTTTGTTGTCTGAGCGGCGGCGTTGCAGGCTTCGTCGCGCCTTCTGCTTAGGCTGGTGACACCTGCAGGGCCAACGGTTTGGGCGTTTTTGAGGGTCGGTTCACCGGTGCGGCCAGCCTGCGCATCGCCATCGTTGTGGCCCGCTTCAATGATCTGGTCACCGGCAAGCTGCTGAGCGGCTGTCTTGATTGCCTCAGTCGCCACGGCATCGACGTCAGCGAGACCAGCGGTCAGCTCGATGTGGCCTGGGTGCCGGGCAGTTTTGAGGTCCCCCTGGTGGCCCAGCGCCTGGCCGCCAGCGGCCGCTACCAGGTGGTGATCACCCTGGGGGCCGTGATTCGTGGCGATACGCCCCACTTTGATGTGGTGGTGGCCGAGGTCAGCAAGGGGGTTGCCGCGGTCAGCCGCGACACCGGCGTGCCGGTGATCTTCGGCGTGCTGACCACCGACACCCTGCAGCAGGCCCTCGAGCGGGCGGGCATCAAGAGCAACCTGGGCTGGAGCTATGGCCTGCAGGCGCTCGAAATGGGTAGCTTGATGGCGACGTTGCCTTAAGCGTCGTTCCCAACAACGCTGCGCCCATGGGCCCGATCCAGCCCGGATCTGCTGATCATCCGGTATGGGCCGCCATTCGACGGCAGGTTGCTCGCCTTAGCCTGCCCAAATCTCCTTTGCCCAGCGTTTCCAAGGGTCTGCTGCTCGCCGGCGGCAACGGCACGCGCCTGCATCCGATCACCCAGGGGGTGAGCAAGCAGCTGCTGCCGGTGTACGACAAACCGATGGTGTTTTACCCCCTCAGCACCCTGATGCTGGCGGGGATTCGCGAGGTGCTGGTGATCACCACCCCGCACGATCAGGAGGCCTTCAAGCGCCTGCTGGGCGATGGCCGTGCCTGGGGCATGACCATTCAGTACGCCGTCCAGCCCAGCCCTGACGGCCTGGCCCAGGCCTTTTTGATCGGGGCCGATTTTCTGGACGGCTCTGCTGCGGCCCTGGTGCTGGGCGACAACCTGTTCCATGGCCACAACCTGGTGACCCTGCTGCAGAACAGCCAGGGCGAAGCGGTCGGGGCCACCGTGTTTGCCTACCCGGTGCGCGATCCCGGTCGCTTCGGGGTGGTCGGCTTTGACGGCGAGCGGCGGGTGGTCAGCCTCGAGGAAAAACCCGCCAATCCCAGCTCGCGCTTTGCGGTCACCGGTCTCTACTTCTATGACCACACCGTGGTCGAGCGGGCCGCCAGCCTGCGCCCCTCGCACCGCGGCGAGCTCGAGATCACCGACCTCAACCGCCAGTACCTCGAGGAGGGACTGCTGCGGGTCGAGCTGATGAGCCGCGGCATGGCCTGGCTCGACACCGGCACCTGTGATTCGCTGCATGAGGCCAGCAGTTACATCCGCACCCTTGAGCGCCGCCAGGGCCTCAAGGTCGGCTGTCCTGAAGAGGTGGCCTGGCGCCAGGGCTGGATCGATGACGACCAGCTGGCGGCCCTGGCCGCACCCCTGCGCAGCAGCGGCTACGGCGATTACCTGCTGCGGGTGCTGGCCGATGGCGACGGGAGCGGCCGGCCATGAATGTCCAGCCCTTGGCCCTTGACGGTCTGCTGCTACTCACCCCCGAGCTGTTCGCCGATGCCCGCGGCTGCCTGTTTGAAAGCTGGAACCAGCGCCGTTGGCACCGCACCCTGCAGGACCATGGCCAGGAGCCGGCTCCGTTTGTGCAGGAGAACCACTCCTGCTCGAAGCGTGGGGTGCTGCGGGGTCTGCATTACCAGCTGCCGCCCCATGCCCAGGCCAAGTTGGTGCGCGTCGTTCAGGGCGAGATCTTTGACGTGGCCGTCGATCTGCGGCCCCGTTCGCCCACCCATGGCCGCTGGATCGGCGTTGTCCTCAGCGCCGGCAACCACCGGCAGCTGTGGTTGCCGGCAGGTTTCGCCCATGGCTTTCTCTGCCTGTCCGAGACCGCCGAGGTGCTGTACCGCACCACCGCCTTCTGGGACCGGGCCAGTGAGCGCGCGTTGCGCTGGGACGATCCCGCCCTGGCCATTGACTGGCCCCTCGCCCGCCTGGCCGGGGCCCGGCCGCTGCTGTCACCCAAAGACGCGCAGGCCCCCCTGCTGTCCGAGGCTGGTGAGGTGTTGCCATCTCGGCCGTGATCGTTCTGCTCACCGGCGGCGCCGGCCAGTTGGGTCACGAGCTGCGGCGCCAGCTGCCGTCTGGGGTCGAGCTGATCGCCACCAGCCGCTGCGGCGGCGACGGGTTGCTGCCCCTCGATCTGGCCGATCCCCAGGCCTGCCGTCAGGCCGTGCTGGATCTGCGGCCTGACTGGGTGCTCAACAGCGGCGCCTACACCGCCGTCGACCGGGCCGAAAGCGAACCCGAGCTCGCCCATGCGGTCAATGGGGGCGCCCCGCGGGCGCTGGCCGAGGCCCTGCTGCAGACCGGCGGCCGCCTGTTGCAGCTGAGCACCGATTTCGTGTTCAACGGCAACCAGGGCACGCCCTACCGCCCCGAGCAGGCCCGCGATCCCCTGGGGGTCTACGGCGCCAGCAAGGCGGCGGGCGAGCTGGCGGTCGAGCAGGTGCTGGGGGGCAGCGGCCGTGGCGTGATCGTGCGCACCAGCTGGGTGATGGGCCCGGTGGGGCGCAACTTTGCGCTGACGATGCTGGGGCTGCACCGCGAGCGCGGGGCGGCGGGCCAGGCCCTGGCGGTGGTGGCTGACCAGGTGGGTGGCCCCACCTGCACCCACACCCTGGCGGCCGCCTGCTGGCGGGTGCTGCAGACGGGCCTGGAGGCGCCGGTGCTGCACTGGAGCGACGCCGGTGCCGCCAGCTGGTACGACGTCGCCGTCGCCGTCGGCGAGTTGGGTCAACAACTGGGGCTGGTCGAGCAGCCCGCTGCGGTCAGACCGATCACCACCGCCGAGTACCCCACGCCGGCGCAGCGGCCCGGCTATTCGCTGCTGGCCTGCAACGGCAGCCGCGCCCTGCTGGGTCTAGAGCCGACCCACTGGCGCACTGCATTGCGGCAACTGCTGGCGCAGCTGTGAATACGCTCAGCCCGTGGACTGCGCAGAACGACCCATGACCGCACCGATGCCCTCGGCCGGCGAGCTGCTGGCAGGCCGCGCGCGGGTGCTGGTGACCGGCGGGGCTGGTTTCATCGGCGGGGCGGTGGTGCGCCGGCTGTTGAACACCAGCGAGGCGTTGGTGTTCAACCTCGACAAGCTGGGGTACGCCAGCGATCTGACCAGCATCGGTGAGCATCCGCGCCACCGCTTCTTGCAGGTGGATCTGGCCGACGCCGCCGCGACCGCCGCTGCCGTGGCCGCCGCCGACCCCGACCTGGTGCTGCACCTGGCCGCCGAAAGCCATGTGGACCGTTCGATCGAAGGTCCGGCCGCCTTTCTGGAAAGCAATGTGCTGGGCACCTTTCAGCTGCTGCAGGCGGTGCGCAGCCATTGGCACCAGCTGCCGGCCGAGCGTCAGGAGCGCTTCCGCCTGCTGCACATCTCGACCGATGAGGTGTTCGGCAGCCTCGGCCCCGAGGGACGGTTTTCGGAAACGACCCCCTACGACCCCCGCTCCCCCTATTCGGCCAGCAAGGCCGCCAGCGACCACCTGGTGCGGGCCTGGCACCACACCTATGGCCTGCCGGTGGTGCTGACCAACTGCTCCAACAACTACGGCCCCTGGCAGTTCCCCGAGAAGCTGATTCCGGTGGTGATTCTCAAGGCCGCCGCCGGCGAACCGATCCCCCTCTATGGCGACGGCGCCAACGTGCGCGACTGGCTGTTCGTCGAGGATCACGTCGATGCCCTGCTGCTGGCGGCCACCCGCGGCCAGCTGGGCCAGAGCTACTGCGTCGGGGGCTCGATCGATCCGGCCACCCCCAGCGAGCGCAGCAACCGCGAGGTGGTCGAGGCGATCTGCGCCCTGCTCGATCAGCGCCTGCCCCAGGGCGCTCCCCACAGCCGGCTGATCACCAGCGTCACCGACCGCCCCGGCCACGACCGCCGCTATGGGATCGACCCGACCCGCATCGCCACCGAGCTGGGCTGGCGGCCGCGCCATGGCTTTGCCGAGGGGTTGGCCTTGACCGTGGACTGGTACCTCGATCAGACCCCCTGGTGCAGCACGGTGCGCCAGCGTGCGGCCTATGGGGGTCAGCGGCTCGGCCTGGTTTGACCGGGGGCACCCCCGTGGTGCATGCTGGGCGGGTCGGCGTGAACGCCGTCCTGCGGATGTAGCTCAGTGGTAGAGCATCTCCTTGCCAAGGAGAGGGTCGAGAGTTCGAATCTCTTCATCCGCTTGTCTGTTGTTTCAGCATCAGCTGCTGGCTGCTGACGGTCTCGAACCCCAGCTGCTGGTAAAAGCCTGCGCTGTTGCTCGTCATCAGATAGACCCGTTCGACCCGGCGCAGCCGGGGGTGCTCCAGCAGGGTGGCGACGATGCGCCGCCCCAGCCCGCGCCCCTGGTGCTCCTCGTCGACCACCACGTCCCAGAGCACGGCCCTGAACAGGCCGTCGCTGCTGGCCCGGCCAAAGCCGACCAGCTGCCGTCCCTGCCAGACGCTCACGGCGGCGGCGCTGCCCCGCAGCATGGCCCTCAGGGCTGCGTGGCTGCGCCCCCGGGCCCAGAAGCTGTTCCGCTCCAGCAGGCGCTGCAGTTGATCCAGCGCCCCCACGGGTCGCAAATCAGGACCAAGCCCCAGGCGCAGTCCTGGTGCACCGCTGCGGTGGCGGATCAGCTGGATCGGCGCAACGCTCTGCATCAGCCAATCCTCGCGTCTGGCCTGGCGGCCCCGCTGGAGGAGCCTTGGCTGCAGCAAAACCCCTGTGCCAGCAGGCTTTTGGGACCTCTGATGCCGGTTTTGCAGTGGTAGGGTGACCCCACTGGATGGTGGCCGATCGATGCTCAAGCTGTTGCTGGGTGATCCCAATGCCCGCAAGCTGCAGCGGTATCAGCCCCTGGTCTCCGACATCAACCTGTTGGAGGAGGAGGTGGCTGCCCTCAGCGATGAGGAGCTGCGTGCTCTGACCGTTGAATTCCGCCAGAAGCTGGAGCCGGCCGCCGGTAATCCCCAGCGTCAGCGTCAGCTGCTCGATGAGCTGCTGCCCCAGGCTTTTGCCGTGGTGCGCGAGGCCAGCAAGCGGGTGCTGGGCATGCGCCATTTCGACGTGCAGCTGATCGGCGGCATGGTGCTGCACGACGGCCAGATCGCTGAGATGAAGACCGGCGAAGGCAAGACCCTGGTCTCCACCCTGCCGGCTTACCTCAACGCGCTCACGGGGCGCGGTGTGCACGTCGTCACCGTCAACGATTACCTGGCGCGCCGTGACGCCGAAATGATGGGCCAGGTCCATCGTTTCCTGGGTCTCAGCGTCGGCCTGATCCAGCAGGACATGGCTCCGGCCGAACGGCGCCGCAACTACGCCTGCGATATCACGTACGCCACCAACTCAGAGCTGGGTTTCGATTACCTGCGCGACAACATGGCGACCGACATCGCCGATGTGGTGCAGCGGGATTCCTATTTCTGTGTCATCGACGAGGTCGACTCGATCCTGATCGATGAGGCCCGCACCCCGTTGATCATTTCTGGCCAGGTGGAGCGGCCGCAAGAGAAGTACGAGCGTGCCAATCAGGTGGCCCAGGCGCTTGTGCGCGCCGCCGAAATGGGCAAGGACGGCATCGATCCTGAGGGTGACTACGAGGTTGACGAGAAGCAGCGCAACGTCACGCTCACCGATGAGGGTTACGCCAAGGCTGAGGAGATGCTTGGCGTTCAGGATCTGTTCAACCCGGCCGATCCCTGGGCCCATTTCATCAACAACGCCCTCAAGGCCAAGGAGCTGTTCATCAAGGATGTCAGCTATATCGTGCGCAACAACGAAGTCGTCATCGTCGACGAGGGCACCGGCCGCGTGATGCCAGGCCGCCGCTGGAGCGATGGCCTGCATCAGGCGATCGAGGCCAAGGAACGGGCGCCGATCCAGCCCGAGACCCAGACCCTGGCCAGCATCACTTACCAGAACTTCTTCCTGCTGTACGAGCGCCTGTCGGGCATGACCGGCACGGCCAAGACCGAAGAGGTGGAGTTCGAGAAGACCTACAAGCTCGAAGTCACCCAGGTGCCCACCAACCGGCCCAGCCAGCGGGCCGATTGGACCGATCAGGTCTACAAAACCGAGCCTGCCAAATGGCAGGCCGTCGCCAGCGAGATCGCCGGCGTTCACCAGCAGGGCCGCCCGGTCCTGGTGGGCACCACCAGCGTCGAAAAATCGGAGCTGCTTTCAGCCCTGCTGGCCGAGCAGCAGATCCCCCACAACCTGCTCAATGCCAAGCCCGAGAACGTCGAGCGCGAGGCCGAGATCATCGCCCAGGCCGGGCGGGCCGGTGCGGTGACGATCGCCACCAACATGGCCGGCCGCGGTACCGACATCATCTTGGGCGGCAACAGCGACTACATGGCCCGCCTCAAGGTGCGGGAGGTGTTGTTGCCCCGCCTGGTGCGCCCCGACGAGGGCCACCGTCCACCGGTGCCCCTGCAGCGCTCGGCGGGCGGCGGCGGCGGCTTCGCCGGTGGCGGCAGTGATGCCGCGGCTCCGTTCAGGGCTCCCAGCGAGGCCCGGGCGATCGGCAGCCTCTATCCCTGCCAGCTCACCCCTGAAGCCGATGAGGCCTTGGCCCGCCTGGCCCGCGACCTGGTCACGGCCTGGGGCGATCGGGCCCTGACCGTGCTCGAGCTCGAAGAGCGCCTGACCCAGGCTGCCGAAAAAGGGCCGACCGACGACGACCAGGTCCTGGCGTTGCGCAACACCATGGCCTTAATTAAGGCCGAGTACGACAGCGTCGTGCAGCCCGAAGGCCTGCAGGTGCGCGAAGCCGGCGGGCTGCATGTGATCGGCACCGAGCGCCACGAGTCGCGCCGCATTGACAACCAGTTGCGCGGCCGTGCCGGCCGCCAGGGTGACCCGGGCAGCACCCGCTTTTTCCTGTCCCTGGAAGACAACCTGCTGCGCATCTTTGGTGGCGATCGCGTCGCCGGCCTGATGAATGCCTTCCGGGTTGAGGAAGACATGCCGATCGAGTCGCGCATGCTCAACCGTTCGCTCGAGGGGGCGCAGAAGAAGGTTGAGACCTACTACTTCGACATCCGCAAGCAGGTGTTCGAATACGACGAGGTGATGAGCAACCAGCGCAAGGCCGTCTACGCCGAGCGCCGTCGGGTGCTCGAGGGCCGCGACCTCAAGCTGCAGGTTCTGGGTTATGGCGAGCGCACGATCGATGACATCGTCGAGGCTTACGTGAATCCCGACCTGCCGCCTGAAGAGAACGACATGACCAGTGTCGTTGGCAAGGTCAAGGAATTCATTTATCTGCTTGAAGATCTGACACCTCAGCAGCTGGAGGGCCTTCAGTTCGATGAGCTCAAGGCTTTTCTGCAGGAGCAGATGCGCAATGCCTATGACATCAAGGAAGGACAGATCGAGCAGGACAGCCCTGGTCTGATGCGTCAGGCTGAACGCTTCTTCATCCTGCAGCAGATCGATACCCTCTGGCGTGAACATCTGCAGGCGATGGATGCCTTGCGTGAGTCCGTTGGTTTGCGTGGTTACGGGCAGAAAGACCCGTTGATCGAATACAAGAACGAGGGCTACGACATGTTCCTCGAGATGATGACGCAGATGCGCCGCAATGTGATCTATTCGATGTTCATGTTCCAGCCCCGCGTCCAGGCGACTGAAGAGGTCGGAACCCTCGCCTGAGGCTGGGCCCCCGCGGGGGCCCGATCATTCAAGCCTTCATCATTCGCCCAGAAACTCCAGGATCTCCCGGTCCTTGAGGTTCTGGGCTGCTCCACCGCAGGGTTCGCTCAGGGGTCGGCCGGCCGCCAGCTGGCGCAGGCAGGCTTGGGTGCGGGCCAGTTCGCCTTCGAGGGCATCGATCCGCTCCATCAGGTTGCGGATCACGTTGGCCTCTGCATCCGGCAGGGCCGAGTGGGCCAGGGGGTCGATGCGCACCCCCGACTGGTGGATGACCCGCCCCGGGATGCCGACCACCGTGCTGTTCGGGGCCACATCCCGCAGCACCACCGAACCGGCGCCGATGCGGGTGTTGCTGCCGACCGTGATCGCGCCCAGGACCTTGGCGCCGGCCCCCACCACGACGTTGTCCTGCAGCGTGGGATGGCGCTTGCCGATCGCCTTGCCCGTGCCCCCCAGGGTGACCCCTTGGTAGAGCAGGCAGTTGTTGCCGATTACCGCCGTTTCGCCGACGACCACGCCCATGCCGTGGTCGATGAACACCCCCTGTCCGATCCGGGCCCCGGGGTGGATCTCGACGCCGGTCAGGCTGCGCCCCAGCTGGCTGAGCAGCCGCGGCAGCAGCGGCAGGCCCACCCCCCACAGCCGGTGGCTGATGCGATGCAGCACCAGGGCATGAAAGCCCGGGTAGCAGAGCAGGATCTCGAGTCTGCCCCGGGCGGCCGGGTCACGCTCGCGGATGATCGCCAGGTCGGCCCGAATGCTGTCCAGCATCGCCCGAGCCTACGCAGGCTCAGGCGCCCAGCAGGCCGATTTCCTTGCGCAGCAGATCGATCGTGGCTGTGCCCAGATAACTCTGGGCGCAGTGCACCACCGGCAGCCGCATCAATTGGGCCCGGTTCTGCCGCAGGGTCTGGTCCACCATTGGCAGGCTGGGCCGGTCGCACAGCACGTGGCTGGCGGCCCGCAGCAGGGCCAGCAGGCGGCTGCCGGTGTCCGGATTGGCGGTCATCACCAGCAGATCGTTGCCGCGCATGCTGTGCAGAATCACCTCGGCCGCCCGCAGGATGCCGGGGCTGATGCTCACCAGCCCCACACAGCTGCCGGTGCGCAGCTCTTTGAGCAGGTCGAGCTCGTGGCGAAAATCATTGAGATCGACCGGCACGGCCCGCACGCTGTGGCGCCGAGCGATCTCCTCGACCGGCTGCAAAAAGTAGCGGCTGGTGACCACAGTGCCGTTGTTGGCACTGTCGAGCACGGCCTCGAGCTCCTCCATCGGCACCACCTCTACGGGCACCTCCAGGTGCGGGGTCAGTTCTTCGGCGATCAGCAGCGAAGCGCCGATGTCCTCGCGGGGGGTGCTGACCAGCACCCGGGCGCCGCAGCGCAGCCGCCAGTCGATCTCGCGGGTGATCAGATCGCGGGCCTGTTGCAGGGTGCAACCGGCATTGAGCAGGCCATCGACGCTCTGCCGCACCTCGCGGTCGATGTCGGGGATGGCCTTGTTGCGCAGCCCCGGCGGTGGCTTGAGTTCGCGGGGATTCTGCTGATCGCGCACATAGATGCCCGAACCGGCCATGGCCTCGACCACGCCATCGGTCTCGAGCTGGCGGTAGACCTTGCTGATGGTGTTGCGATGCAGACCCGTCTGCATCGCCAGTTGGCGGGTGCTGGGCAGGCGGTGTCCAGGGGGAAAGTGACGCGCCGCAATGGCGAAGCAGATCTGGTTGTACAGCTGGGTTGAGGCCGGGATGTCGCTTTCCTGCTGGATGTGGAATCGCACGCCGGAGTGGGCCAGATGGTCGTCTGGCCACCTTACGGACCCCTGGCACGGGTGACAATTGCCGTTGTGGCCCAACCGGGCTGATCGTCTGTTCTGCCGTGTCGAGCTCCCTGCCGATCGCCGCCGGTTGGCTGTCACTGCCCTCTGTGCCAGATGGGCCCCAGCTGCGCTGCTGGTGGGCCAGGCCTGAGCCCGCCGCCGGCCAGCCCCGCGGCGCCGTGTTGCTGCTGCCCGAGGTGTTCGGGCTCAATGCCTGGGTGCGGTCGGTGGCCGATCGCCTGGCGGCCGCCGGCTATGCGGTGCTGGCGATGCCGATCTTTGCCCGCACCGCCCCCGATCTGCAGCTGGACTACGACGCGGCAGGGCTGGCCGAAGGTCGGGTGCACCGCGACCAGGTCAGCGCCAAAGGCTGTCTGGCCGATGCCCGCCGTGCCATCGCCTGGCTGCAACGGCAGCCGGGCCTGGAAGATCGGCCCGTGGCCTGTGTCGGCTTCTGTTTTGGCGGCCACCTGGCGATGCTGGTGGCGACCCTGCCCCAGGTGGCCGTTACCTGTGATTTCTATGGGGCCCGGGTCTCCAGCTTCTGCCCCGGGGGCGGACCGCCGACCCTGGCGGTGGTGCCTGCCATCGCGGGCGATCTGCTGTGCATCTGCGGTGATCAGGATCCACTGATGCCCCCTGACGAGCTGCAGGCGATCCAAGCGGCCCTGGCGCCCACAGGCGACGGTCGCCGGCGTGAGCTGCTGCTGGCCCCCGGGGCCGGCCATGGCTTCATGTGTGAGGCCCGGCCCGATTTCCAAGCGGCAGCAGCCGAACTTGGCTGGCAGACCATGCTGCAGGCCCTGGCCATGCGGCTATCTGGCTGAGCAGCGGCTGAGCAGCGTCTCTGAGCAGAGTCGGTGGCGGGCGCTGCCGGGGCTGCCCTTAATCGGCGCTGGATGGCCCAGAAGCTGCCCCAGTGGCTGCCCCGGCCGCAGCCCCTGTGGTCACGACCCTCACGGGCCTGGGCTCTTTGCCGTCTTTGCTCTCGCGGGCGGCCTTGGGTTTGGCCTCGCCTGAGGGCGCCTTGCCGGCGGCCAGCTTGCGGGGGCTCAGGAACATGATCATGTTCCGTCCCTCCCGTTTGGGGGGCTGCTGGATCTCGGCGTTCTCCTCGAGATCCTTGGCCATGCGCATCAGCAGCACCTCGGCCAGGGCGGTGTGCTGGATTTCACGGCCGCGGAAGATCACCGTGCATTTGACCTTGTCGCCGGCCTTGAGGAAACGCACGGCCTGGCCGATGCGTACGTCGTAGTCGTGCTGGTCGATCTTGTAGCGCATCTTGACCTCCTTGACTTCGGTCTGATGCGACTTCTTCTTGGCCTCCTTGGCCTTCTTTTCCTGTTCGAACTTGTATTTGCCGTAGTCCATGATCCGGCAGACCGGTGGGTCGGCCTTCTCGCTGACCAGCACCAGGTCCAGTTCCCGGTCCCGGGCCACTTCCAGCGCCGCCTCTCGCGTGATCACCCCCAGCTGACTGCCGTCGGCGTCGACCACCCGCAGGTTGGGGTAGCTGATGCGCTCGTTGATGTTGGGCAGCTCCCGTACGGGAGCACGGCGGTCAAAACGGGGACGTGGAGGCATTCAGGCGTAAGGGTTCCGGGTTGGGTTGAAACAGCAACACCTCACCCTAGGACGCCCGCCACCGCATTCAAGGCCTGCTGAACCAGTTGCTGCGGATCCGAGCCCTCCAGCCAGATGGGCTGGTGCTGGCGCCGGAACCAGGTGCGCTGCCGTTTGGCGTACTGGCGGGTGCGCTGGGCGGTGATAGCGATCGCCTCGTCGCGGCTGAGCTGGCCCTCCAGATGGCGCCGGGCTTCCTCGTAACCGATGGTTCTGAGCAAGTCCAGTGCCGGCCCGAAGCGGCCCAGCAGGATTTCGGTCTCTTCGATCAGGCCGCCGCTGTACAGCCCCCGGGTGCGCTGCGCGATCCGGGTGGCCAGATCCGGTGGGTTCAGTCCCAGCTCCAGCACCCGCCAGGGGGGTGGGGCGCTGCGCTGCTGACCGCTCAGGGGGCGGCCCGTGCCATAGATCACCTCCAGGGCCCGTTGGGTGCGCACGGCGTCGGCCGGGGCGATGCGGGCGGCGGCGGCCGGGTCCGCCTGGCGCAGCAGCTGGTGACAGCTGGTCTGGCCCAGGGCCTCCAGCTGGCGGCGCAGCGCCGGCTGGGGCGCGACCGCCGGGGGGGTCATGCCTTGGGTCAGGGCCTTCAGATACAGACCCGTGCCCCCCGCCAGCAGGGCCATGGGCTGGCTGGCGGGGGCGTGCCCGTGTTCGGCCGCCACCGCGGCGCTGGCCAGGTTGCAGTACTCGTGCAGGTTGAGGGGCTGGTCGGGCTCGCGCAGATCGAGCAGTTCATGGCGCACGGCCTGCCGCTGGGCCGCCGTCGGCTTGGCGGTGCCCACGTCCATGCCCCGGTAGACCTGCCTGGAATCGACGTTGAGCACCGCCAGGTCCAGGGCCTGGGCCAGGGCGATCGCCAGGTCGGTTTTACCGCTGGCCGTGGGGCCCAGCAGGGCGATCACCAGCGGCAGGGGGGGGTGCAGGGGGTCGGTGTCCGGGGCCATGGACGCCACTCTGCCGAGGGGGTGTCACGGTGCCGGCGGCGCGGTTGCGATAGGAACCCCCTGCCGGGATCGTTCTCAGAGGCCTCCAGGCGCGTTCTGGGGCCTGCCAATTGTGGTCGCCGGTGGTAAATTGCTCTTCAGCAATGGGTGCTCCGGCTCCCGGCGTCATTTTCCCGCCCCGGGACCTGCCGTCCTGTGCCCTTGACCCGGGGAGCCCCACCTGCATGAGCGAAGCCAGCAAAGTTGAGGCTGCCTACGGCGCCGAGCAAATCCAGGTCCTGGAGGGTCTGGAGCCGGTGCGCAAGCGGCCGGGGATGTACATCGGCTCCACCGGACCCCGGGGTCTGCACCACCTGGTCTACGAGGTGGTCGACAACTCAGTTGACGAGGCCCTGGCGGGCCATTGCGACAGCATCGTGGTGGTGCTCAACGCTGACGGCTCCTGCAGCGTCACCGACAACGGGCGGGGCATCCCCACCGACGTGCACCCGCGCACGGGCAAGAGTGCCCTCGAAACGGTGCTGACCGTGCTGCATGCCGGCGGCAAGTTCGGCGCCGGTGGTTACAAGGTGTCCGGCGGTCTGCACGGGGTCGGCGTTTCGGTCGTCAACGCCCTCAGCGAGTGGGTTGAGGTGACCGTGCACCGTCAGCAGCAGGTCCACACCCAGCGGTTTGAGCGTGGCCAGCCGATCGGCATTCTGGCCTCGGTGCCGGCCCCGGCCGGTGACGAGGAGCGCACCGGCACGTCGGTGCGCTTCAAGCCTGATATCGAGATCTTCAGCGTCGGCATCGAGTTTGACTACCAGACCCTGTCATCGCGCTTGCGGGAACTCGCCTATCTCAATGGCGGCGTCAGGATCGTCTTCCGCGATGAGCGGCCTGCGGCCCTGACGGCCGATGGAGAGGCCCATGAAGAGATCTACCACTACGTCGGTGGCATCAAGGAATATGTCGCCTACATGAATGCGGAGAAGGACCCCCTTCATCCCGACATCATTTACGTCAATTCCGAGAAAGAAGGCGTTCAGGTCGAGGCGGCGCTGCAGTGGTGTGTGGATGCCTACTCCGACAGCATTCTCGGTTTTGCCAACAACATTCGCACCGTCGACGGCGGCACCCACATCGAAGGCCTTAAGACGGTGCTGACCCGCACCCTCAATGCCTTTGCCAAGAAGCGTGGCAAGCGCAAGGAGGCCGATTCCAACCTGGCGGGCGAAAACATCCGCGAGGGTCTGACTGCGGTCCTCTCGGTCAAGGTGCCCGAGCCGGAATTCGAAGGTCAGACCAAGACCAAGCTGGGCAACACCGAGGTGCGCGGCATCGTCGACACCCTCGTGGGCGAGGCCCTGGGTGAATTCCTGGAATTCAACCCCTCGGTGATCGATCTGATCCTCGAGAAAGCCATCCAGGCCTTCAATGCCGCCGAGGCCGCCCGCCGTGCCCGCGAGCTGGTGCGCCGCAAGAGCGTGCTCGAAAGCTCGACCCTGCCCGGCAAGCTGGCCGACTGCAGCTCCCGCGACCCTTCGGAATCCGAGATCTACATCGTTGAGGGCGATTCGGCTGGCGGTTCAGCCAAACAGGGACGTGATCGCCGCTTCCAGGCGATCCTGCCGCTGCGGGGCAAGATTCTCAACATTGAGAAGACCGACGACGCGAAGATCTACAAGAACACAGAGATTCAGGCCCTGATCACAGCCCTGGGTCTTGGCATCAAAGGCGAAGATTTCGATGCAAAGAATCTTCGCTACCATCGCATCGTCATCATGACTGACGCCGATGTGGATGGTGCCCACATCCGGACCCTGCTGTTGACCTTCTTTTACCGCTATCAGAAGGCGTTGGTGGAGGGTGGCTACATCTACATCGCCTGCCCGCCCCTTTACAAGGTTGAGCGAGGCAAAAATCACAGCTACTGCTACAACGAAAGCGATCTGAGGACGACCCTGGACGGCTTTGGTGAGAAAGCCAACTACACGATCCAGCGGTTCAAGGGTCTGGGTGAAATGATGCCCAAGCAGCTGTGGGAAACCACGATGGATCCCTCCACCCGCACGATGAAGCGGGTCGAGATCGAGGATGCGCTCGAGGCGGATCGCATTTTCACGATCCTGATGGGCGACAAGGTGGCTCCCCGCCGCGAGTTCATTGAGACCCACAGCGCCGAACTCGACCTCGCCCAGCTCGACATCTGATGGTGTCCTGGCGCTGGGCCGCTCTGCTGAGCTTTGCGCTGGTGGCCCCTGCAGGTCTGCCGGCCGGTGGGGCCGAACGAAGGCTCCCTGAGGTACGCCGCCGCCAGGCAGCCCAGGAGCCCTTGCTGGCCCCGGCGCGCCTTGTGCTGCGTTGTGCGCCGCAGCAGCAGGCACCGGCGATCACAGCCGTTCCCCTGGGGGAGCCGCTGCGGGTGTTGCGCAGCTGGTGCACCGGCGCCGGCCAGCGCTGGCTCCAGGTCGAACTGGCCGGCAGCGGCCGCCGCGGCTGGATGGTCGGCTGACGCTCAGGCGGCCAGGGCCGCCTCGATTGCGTCGATCAGTTCGCGGGACTCGGGCTCGACGGCGCTCTTGAAACGGGCCAGCACGGTGCCGTCCCGGCCGATTAGGAATTTCTCGAAATTCCAGGCCACATCTCCGGCCGGTTCGGCCTGGGTCAGGGTGATGTAAGGCTCGGTTTTGGCGCCCGCGGCATGCACCTTCTCGAACAGCTCGAAGTTGGCCCCGAAGTTGGTCGCACAGAAGTGCTGGATCTCGGGCAGGGTGCCGGGCTCCTGGGCGCCGAAGTCATTGCAGGGAAATCCGAGGACGGCGAACCCCTGCGGCCTGTAGGCCTCCTGCAGTTGCTGCAGTCCGGAGTATTGGCGGGTGAACCCGCAGTGGCTGGCCACGTTCACGATCAGCAGCACCTGGCCGGCCCAGTCACCAAGGCGGCGTTCCTCACCGCCGGCATCGCGCACGCTGACGTCCTTGACAGAGAGGGATGCCATACAGAAAAGGGTTTCTAACCCAGAGGTTATGGCCCGGACGTTAACGACCCATAAACTCAGGCTGACGCAGTCCAGGCCATGAGCGAGACCAATGGCGTCGTGCTGGCCGAAGTGGTGGCTCAGCAGTTGGAGGCGCTGCTTGAAGCCGGCAATTACGACGGTGCCAAGCTGCTGCTGAAACCGGTGCAGGAGGTGGATGCGGCCGAGGCCATCGGCAGCCTGCCGCGAACCCTGCAGGCGCTGGCGTTCCGCCTGTTGCCCAAGGATGAGGCGATTGAGGTCTACGAATACCTCGATCCGGCGGTCCAGCAGACCCTGCTTGAGCGGCTGCGCAGCGGCGAGGTGCTCGAACTGGTTGAGGAGATGTCACCCGACGACCGGGTGCGCCTGTTTGACGAGCTGCCGGCCAAGGTGGTGCGCCGGCTTCTGGCCCAGCTCAGTCCCGCCGAACGGCGGGTGACCGCCCAGCTGCTCGGTTACGAGGCCGAGACCGCCGGGCGGTTGATGACCACCGAGTTCATTGACCTCAAGGAATTCCACAGCGCTGCCCAGGCGCTCGAAATCGTGCGGCGCCGGGCCCGGGACACCGAGACCATCTATTCGCTCTATGTGACCGATGCGTCGCGCCATCTGACCGGGATCCTGTCGTTGCGCGATCTGGTCACCGCCGAACCCGAGGCCCGGATCGGCAATGTCATGACCCGCGAGGTGGTCAGCGTCAGCACCGACACGGACCAGGAGGAAGTGGCCCGGGCGATCCAGCGCTACGACTTTCTGGCGGTGCCGGTGGTGGACCGGGAACAGCGGTTGGTGGGCATCGTCACCGTCGATGACGTGATCGACGTGATCGAGCAGGAGGCCACCCGCGACCTGTACGCCGCCGGTGCTGTGCAGGCCGGTGATGAGGACGATTATTTCCAGAGCAACCTCTTCACCGTGGCGCGCCGCCGGGTGGTCTGGCTGCTGGTGCTGCTGCTGGCCAACAGTGGCACCGCCGCCGTGATTGCGGCGATGGATGGGGTGCTCAAGCAGGTGGTGGTGCTCGCGGCCTTCATCCCGCTGCTGATCGGCACGGGCGGCAATGTCGGTGCCCAGAGCTCGACGGTGGTGATCCGGGGTCTCAGCACCCAGCGCATCCAGAGCCTGGGTCCTGGTCTGGCCATTGCCCGTGAGGCCCTTGCCGGAGCCCTGCTGGGTCTGCTGATGATGGTTGTCGTGGTGCCCTGGGCCGGGTACGTCTCCCATGGCAACTGGGTGGTGGCCTGGGCTGCGGGGCTGGCCCTGGTGGCGATCACCACCCTGGCGGCGACCGCCGGTGCGGCCCTGCCCTTGTTGTTCGATCGCATCGGGCTCGACCCCGCCCTGATGTCGGCGCCCTTTATCGCCACAGCCACCGATGTGGCCGGCGTGTTCATCTACCTGAACCTGGCGGCCTGGTTGCTGCGATGGGCCGGCTGAGGCTCAGACGGGAGATCGGGGCCTAGATGAGAGGAGTTCACACTTCTTCAGGTTAGGCTTTACAGATCTTCAAGGCATTGGCCCCGTGGTCGTCGCTACCGCCGTTTCCTCCCAGCAGGGGCGCGTTGCGCCCGCCCCCGATGGCGATCTGGTGCGCAGTTACCTGCGCGACATCGGCCGGGTGCCGCTGCTGACCCACGAGCAGGAAATCACCCTGGGCCGTCAGGTGCAGGAGCTGGTTGCCCTGGAAGAACTGGAGTC
>JAIXOF010000137.1 GCA_027486935.1 Cyanobium sp. C1_MAG_00004
ATTGCCGCTGAGCTTGCAGGCTGACTTCATGCTCTCAGACTTCGCGGCTGCACGGCGGGCTGCCAGGTCCTGGAGGATGGGTTTCAAGTAGCACTCCTGCTTGTACTGCCAAGCCCTATGGACCTTCGTGAACACCACGCCCTCGCGGTGGTAGCGGACGAGTAGGGGGAGGTGGGCGATGAACTCGGTTTGCTCGCCAAGGTACGGGAACAGCTTCACCGTCCCGTCGATCGGGCCTTTGCGGGTGGGGGCCAGGTCCATGGTGTCGTGCAGGTGTCGTGGGACGTGCATGTCCACCACGAAGAGCCAACTCAGATAATGGTCGTCGCTGTAGTCCTCGAAGCGGGCGTGCAGGAAGGCCAGCAGGTCGTCGCACTCCACGGGCTTGTAGTCGCTGATCGGCAGCCGCTGGCTCATCGCGTAGGAGTATAAGGCCGTGGCATCCCAGTAGCCGATGATCGACTCGGGCTTCGATTTGTCGAACTCGCTGCTGCGGGGGTCGTTGGCGACAGCGTGCGACTGGTACGGGACGCACACGCCGCCGCGGATACTCGCCTCCACGTCCTGGCGCAGCTGCTCGTTGCAGACTAGCTCGATGCGCACTCGGGTGTTCTTCAGCATCCCGACCCAGGAGGCTTTGGGGAGCGTGAGGTTGTGCAGCAGGTCGATGCCGTAGATCTCGCGGAAGGACACGCGGAATCGCTCGATGATGTCCGCCAAGGCTAGCACGTCCGTGGCCAGGTAGAGGTTGTGCATGCCCAGCCAGTCGTGGATGCCGCCCTTGCTGCGGGCCGTCTCCCAGTGAGCCCACTCCTCCTCGTCGACATCCTCGTCGCGAAGGTCGTTCCTGAAGGCTGACTTGTCGGGGATTCTATAGCCAGGCAGGAGGCGGGAGCGGTCCGTCAGGTCGTTGTAGGGGAAGGGCATCTTTCGCAGCAGAGTGTCGAGCCCGACGTGCCGGTACGGATGATGCATGGCCATCATCGGGAAGGCTGAGTGCAGGTCCGTCACGCCCTCTCGGTTATCCTCGATCAGCTTGGCCAGGCTGTCGGAGAGGAGGCAGCAGCTGTCGCGGAAGGATAGCGGGCCAAAGCGCAACGCGATCATCTTCTCCGACGACTTATTGATTGGAGAGGCCTCGTACTTCGGATACGCCGAGCTGATCTCGGAGATGGCTCGGGATACTGGGCCATGGTCGAAGCCGGCGAAGTTGTGGAAGAACACGGGGATGCTCTTGAAGACCAGCTTGGCGTTGCAGGATAGACAGGCTGGCCCGCGGTATCGTCCGGTCCAGTGACAGTGCTCTCGCACCAAGCCCTTCTCTTCGGGGAGCCCGCACAGGAAGCAGACCGTGGCCTCGAGGAAGTCAGCCTCCTCTTCATCGGTCAGCTTGGGGTGTGGATGGGCTTGGGAGCGGGCGTGCGCATGGGGCCACAGCTCCTCGAGGAGGGCTCGGAGACCGCGGGCAACGCAGCCGACTGTCGAATCACCCTCTTCGTCCAGGAAGGTTCTGTAGTGGAAGGGAGGGGTGTACAGATCGCTGCCAACAACGCAGAAGGCGAACGAGGCCACGTGAGCGTTGCTGTTGCCCTCTCTGTAGGTCTCGCAGTCCGCCACCACGTACACCGGCACTTCGTAGACCTGATGGTGCTGCTTGAAGTGGACTGTAGGTGCTCTCCCGTTCTTATGCTCTGGGAGGTACGTCTTCCGCTGTTTGCCCTGCTCCATTACCCAAGGGTTGCAGGTCTTCAGGTGCTCGGTGAGGAGGGGCTGTGTGTTGAAGTGGCGATTGCAGCGGTGACAGTACTTGATCGCGGCAGTGTGGCGTGTAGTTTTCACGACCTGTTCGCCGTGGCAGGACATAAGCCGCTGGAAGTCGCGGACGTACACGTAGTGCTTCTTGTGGAGGAGGACAATGCACTCCAGCTTGTGGAGGCGGTCGGGAGTTCGGATGATGCGGGGTCTTCCCAGCACAACCCCGTGGCCGTAGTCCCGCTCCTCCCAGGTGTAGATGTAGACTCCCAAATCATTTGTCTCCTCGAAGTCGAGCAGCTGCTCGGTGATGTCCACATTCTTAACGTCGATCGCTGTGAAGTCCAGACCGACGTTGAGGGGGGTGAACACTGAGTTGCTGCGCTTCCCGTTGGCCAGCAGCTTGCCCACTTGGTAGTGCCTCACCTGATGCGGGTTCTGCGGTAGGCGACCATCCTTGTCCAACATGAAAGCACAGATGCTGTAAATCAGACATCTGTGGTCATTATTCTGAATGTTGATGCACGCCTGCTTGGCGGCTAGTGCGGGAGGGAGCACCGTCCAGCCATCGCCCTGGATACCCCGGGCGAGAAATTGTGGGCCTGCGTTCAGGAAGAGGCGGATGCCACGAACGCCTCGCACGGCGATGCCGCTCTCGCGGATCTGCATGGTCTCCAGACGATTCTGGATGCCCTGCTGCAGCACACGCATCGCAGCGTCCGCACCCTCCCCGCGAGCTCCCAGAGGAGTCTGACCGACGGGGAGGCGCATGTAGTAGGGCTGTGGACCATTTGCGCCAGCGTACTCCAGAGTCACGATAGCGTTGACTAT
Organism: Cyanobium sp. C1_MAG_00004; assembly: GCA_027486935.1. Lineage (GTDB taxonomy): Bacteria > Cyanobacteriota > Cyanobacteriia > PCC-6307 > Cyanobiaceae > RGUW01. Next base: position 2,584 of record JAIXOF010000137.1, read on the forward strand.
CGTGTCCGGCTCGCGGCCAAGCTGACGAGCTCCAGCATCTGCACGCACCGCCTCGCGAGCCGCCGCCATGGCCTCGGGAATCGAGACCACAGGCCCGTCCGCCGTCAGCTCGATGGCACGCGACTGGCGACCGATGCGACGCACAACCTGAGCCGCCATCTTGAGATGAGTAGTGGTATTCCTGGTTTCTATACCAGCGGACATTTTTTCTCGTTGG
>JAIXOF010000004.1 GCA_027486935.1 Cyanobium sp. C1_MAG_00004
AGGACCTGCCGGTCGAAGAGCTGCCCCAGCAGTGGAACCGGCGCATGCAGGATCTGTTGGGTCTGCAGCCGCCGACCGATGCCCAGGGCTGCCTGCAGGACATCCATTGGGCCGAGGGCCTGTTCGGCTACTTCCCGTCCTATGCCCTTGGGCATCTGATCAGCGCCCAGATCTGCGAGACCCTCGAGCAGACCCATGGCTCCATGGATGAGCTGATCAGCGCCGGTGACGAGGGCGCCATGCGCGCCTGGCTTCGTCAGAGCGTGTGGCCCCTTGGCCGTTCCGTCAACGCCGACCAGCTGGTGGAGCGGGTCTCGGGCCGCCCCCTCAGCGCCCAACCGTTTTTGACCCATCTGCGCGCCAAGCTCGCGGCCTTGGTCTAGGCGGGTCGAGACCAGGGCGAAATCAGATGCGCGCCAAGCTCTTCCGCAATGGCCGCAGCCCTGCCTTGGACCCGTGGTTCGCTGAGGAGCGATGCAGTGTGTCGGCACTCGTCATCGATCTGCTGATCGCCACCCACGCTGGTCGTGGATCGAACTGTGGTCTTGGCGGATCCGGCGTTCTTGGGCCTGCCTGAACTGAAACTCTTCTCACCGCTTGCCTGAGAAGGCGCACTTGGCCTGCGAGGCCACTCCCTAAGATGCCGGCGCTCCGCCCATGCCACGCGCCCCATGGCGAACATCGACCACGCCCCCAGCCGCACCATGCTCAATCTGTTGCATGTGCTGCCGGCCTTTGCCGATGAGGCCGAGCTGCGGTTGAACGCGATCGTCGAGCTCAACTCGATGACGATCAACAAGTACGAGCTGATCACCGAAACCGGCCACCTCAAGCTTGATCGCGTCGGCTATTCGTCGCTGGCCTATCCCTTTGCCTACGGCTGCATTCCCCGCACCTGGGACGAGGATGGCGACCCGCTCGACATTGAGATTGTCGGCGTCACCGAACCGCTGGTTCCCGGTTCGCTGGTCGAAGCGCGGATCATCGGGATCATGACTTTCGATGACGGCGGCGAGGTCGACGACAAAGTGATCGCCGTTCTGGCTGACGACAAGCGGATGGATCACATCACCAGCTACACCCAGCTGGGTGATCACTGGCTCAAGGAGACCCAGTACTACTGGGAGCATTACAAGGATCTGAAGAAGCCAGGCACCTGCAAGGTCAACGGATTCCTCGATGCCGGTGAGGCGGTGCGGATTATCAAGGAATGTGAACAGCGCTATCTGCAGACCATCGACGCCAAGCTTGTGAACTGAGGAATCCAAAGACGACCCCTAAGAGAATCTGCAGATCTGCGGCCATCGCCCATTGATGGCCCTGGCGATCATTAATGTGGCTTCTCATTCATGGCTGATCTGTGAGTCCTGCCCCGTTCCCCACATCCAGCTCGGTCTCCGGCTGCCTGCGGGGAACCCAGCCCACTGCGCTCAAGTGGCGCCTTGACGGTGAGCTGTCGGACCAGGACCTCAAGACCATTCTTGAGCGGCTGCGCGGCGTTGATCCCGCAGGTCAGGCCCTGGTCGATCATTTTCAGGGAACGGCCCTTCAGCTCGACTGATCGGGTTTGCCGCTTGTGCCCCCGCCGGCAACGGGATTGAGTTTGGCCCGGGCCAGGGCCCTTGCCATGCCGTCCCGGCTGGCGACCCCCACCAGGGCCTGCAGGGGTAATCCCTGCGGTGGCAGTCCTTGGGGCAGGGAGGCGGCGATCTCGGCGGGGACGGCAAACACCGGCACCTGCCGCAGGTCATGGGCCTCGAGCTGGTCCTCCAGCTGGCTGAGTTGGGCGCTGGCCGGCAGCCAAACCAGGTCGGTGCGCAGGCTGTCCTGCAGCGATGGCGGCGTTCCATCGGCCCCAGGCCCGCGGCCGATGCAGCGCTGCAGATCGGCCAGGGTCACCAGACCGCTCACCCAGGGGCCGTTCACCAGTAGCAGGCAATGGCCATGGGCCTCCACCACGGCGGCCAGCCCGTCGGCGGCGCTGGTGCTGGCCTCCAGCAGCAACGGTGCTTCGGGTTCGAGGGCGTCGCTGACCGCCAGGGCGGCCAGTTGGCTGCGACGCTGTTCCTCGTCGGGATCGGGCCCCAGCAGACCGGGGTCGTGCAGACCGTGCCAGCGCTCGACCAGACCGGCACTGAGGCCGGCGGCGGCCATCAGCGGCAGCACGATGCGAATGTCGTGGGTCAGCTCGAACAGCAGCAGCAGGGCGGTCAGTGGTGCCCTGGCGCTGCCGGCCAGGACCGCGGCCATGCCCACCATGGCGTAAGCGGGAGGGGCAGCCACCGCCAGGTGCAGGCCGCTGTCGCCCAGCAATTGGCCGTAGCAGTTGCCCAGAACAGCGCCAAGCACCAGGGACGGTGCAAAGCCACCGCCCACAAACCCCAGGGCGTTGCTGAGGCCGGTGGCCAGCAGCTTGGCCCCAAGCAGTAGCACCAAGGTCAGCAACGGCACGCCGCCGTCGCTGCCCAGCAGGGCTTCGATCGTGTCGTAGCCCACCCCCAGGACCTGGGGAAATTCGAGGGCGATCAGTCCCACCGCCAGTCCGCCGGCGGCCGTGGGCAGGCCGGCGGGCAACTGCTTGAGCACCTGCTGCAGGCGGGGGCTGCGGCCCAGCTCCAGCAGCCGGATCAGGGCCCAGGACATCAGGCTGGCCAACACCCCCAGCACCAAATACAGGGGCAGCTCCCAGAGGGAGCGCACGTCGTAGGCCGGTAGCCGCAGGATCGGCGTGTCCCCCAGGCCCACCTGCACCACCAGGGTGGCGCTGATCGCTGCCACCAACACGGCCCGCAGGCTGGGTCGTCCGCCCAGGCCGCTGAAGCTGCCTTCAAAGGCAAAAAACACACCGGCGATCGGCGCCTTGAACCCGGCGGCCAGGCCTGCAGCGACGCCTGCTGCCACCAGCGCTTTCTGGCTTTGGGGCGTCAGCCGGCCCTTCAGGGCCAGCCAGAGCCCCACATTGCCCCCAGCTTCGACACTGGGACCTTCAGGTCCCAGCGAGGCGCCGCTACCCAGGCTCACCGATGCGGCCAGCAGGCGCAGCCAGGGCAGTCTGGGGGCGGCATCGATCGCACCGTCGGCCATGGCCATCAGGCTTGGGAGTCCCGGTCCGATCTCCCCCAGCCAGCGGCGCAAAATGCCCACCAGGGCGCCCCCCAGGGTCGGCACCACCAGCACAGGCCACAGCCGCAGCCAGTCGGGGATCTGCAGGCTGGGCAGGGGCGGTGGTTCGATCGGCGGTGGCGGTGGCGGCACCATGCCCAGGCCCCCCAGGCCGATGTGCAGCAGCGCTTCGAGCGGTGTGCCGGCGGCCGTCGACACCGGTGGAACCGGTGTTGGCGGGGGTGCGGGCAGCTGCAATGGCAGCAGGGAGTGGTGCCCGATGCGCAGCAGCGCCTCGACAAAGGGCCCAAACAATGTGCCGTTGATGCGGGTGTAGAGGGCGTGAAAGCCCACCACGGCCAGCCCTGTCAGCACCCCTACCAGGGCGGCCCAGGCCAGCAGACTCCACTGGACCGGAGCCGTCTGCAGTTCGGCGTCAGGCTTCGGGGCGAACGGCTGCAAAGATCGCCTCCAGGATCTCCCCAGCCCCCTGAGCCCTGAGCTTGTGGGCCAGAGCGATGCCGATCGCTTCTGGATCCTCCTGGGGACCCTGGCAGGTGTCGCGGATCAGCCGCACCCCATCGAGGCTGGCCACCATGCCGGTGAGCACCAGCTCGTCGCCCACAAAGCGGCTGTTGACGCCGATCGGCACCTGGCAACCGCCTTCGAGCTCCCGCAGAAAGGCCCGCTCGGCCAGACAGCGGCGGGCCGTGGGAACGTGTTCCAGCACCTTGATCTGGGCCAGCACGGCAGCGTCGCCATCGCGGCACTCGATGCCCAGGGCACCCTGACCGACGGCATGCAGGGAGATGCTGGGGTCGATCAGCTCATGGATGCGATCGCCCAGGCCCAGCCGCCCCAGGCCGGCCGCCGCCAGGATCAGGCAATCGTATTCACCGGCATCAAGTTTCTCGAGCCGGGTGATCACGTTGCCGCGCACATCCTTGAAGGTCAGGTGCGGAAAGTGATGACGCAGTTGGGCCAGGCGCCGCAGCGAGCTGGTGCCCACCACCGCCCCATCGGGCAGGGTGGCCAGGGTCTTGTCCTGGTGCTTGGCATGCACCACGAGGGCATCGGCCGGGTCCTCGCGCTCGGTGATGCAGCCCAGCATCAGCCCCTCGGGCAGGTTGGTGGGCAGGTCCTTGAGGCTGTGGACCGCGATATCGGCCCGGTCCACCAGCATCTGGGCCTCCAGCTCCTTGGTGAACAGGCCCTTGTCACCGATCTTGGCCAGGGCCACATCGAGGATCTTGTCCCCCTGGGTGGCCATCGCCTCGATCGCGATCTCGAGACCCGGGTGGGCCTTGGCCAGCTCATCGCGCACCCAATGGGTCTGCACCATGGCCAGCTGGCTGCGGCGGGAGGCAATGCGCAGTTGGGAACCGGCCATCAGATCTCTTGGCAGGCAGCGGCAGCCGCCCAAGTACAGCCGCCAACACTAGGCACCGACGGGTCCGGCCCCGGCGATGCCCGGGCCATCAGTCAAAGAAGTTCAGCGGCAGGGGCCCCCAGGTGTCCTCGGTTGACGGGTCGGCCAGGTTGTGACCGCTGATCAGCAGCCCCTCGCCCAGGCCGCTCTCCGGTCGCAATTGAAAGCGTCCAGTGTTCTGGTTGCCCTTCAGAAACGCCGATCCCGCCACATCCTGGGGATGGGGACTGGCTGGATCCGGTTCCAGGGCCTTCCATCCCAGGGCGGCCTCCAGGGTTCGCAGGGCCTGGACGGCTGCCAGGCCGCTGGGGGCCATCACCCCCAGGGTGAACCAGTCACAGCCAGCCCGCCGGGCTGCCAGCTCCTGGCGCAGCTGATCGTGCTGCGGTGCCGACAGCTCGGGGGCACTGCGCAGGCCGCGCAGATCGTTGAGGCAGGAGACCATCGGAACTGTTCAAGCTGCTGCCACCTTGCCAGCCAGCTGTCGCACCCGAGCGCGAG
>JAIXOF010000091.1 GCA_027486935.1 Cyanobium sp. C1_MAG_00004
AGATGGCGCAGCGTAGTCGCCACATCGGCCAGCACTTGATTGAGGTGCTGCGCGTTCAGACGACCCGCTCGACGTCGAGTCACAATAAAAAATCTCCAACCCCCGCGCTTCCAAGCGCACCCCAGACCTGAGACTTCGACTGACGAGCGTCAGCCGGGCCCAGAGATCAAAAATGCTATCCGCCAAGAAGAGGGCGCGCCTCGCCGCCCTCGTCGAGAGCAATGCCGCGCCGTATCACACTGGGAGGGGATTCGCTATGTATGTAGGCATGCCCAAGATTAAGCTGCGAGCTGCCAACGGGGAATACACCGAGGAAGGCGAACTGTGGCACGAGCTTGGTGGCACCGACCCGGTACGCTACAAGGGCGAGTTGCGTCGCACCGCCAACACACAGTACATGCTGGAAGACGGCACCAAGCACGTTTTGAAGAAGTTGGTGCAGGGGCCGAACGGACCCGAGTGGCGGGCCACTCGCAAGGGTCTGCGCTTCCGCGAGCACAACGAGTGGGAGGTGCTCATCCCGGCCATCGGACACGAAAAGGAGCGAACCTTCGAAGACAAGATAGTTATCACAGACAAGGAGGTCACTCGCAACCTGCAATCTTTTGGCGACAACCTTGACGCGGAGCCGACGCTGTATGCGATGATGAAGTACACGACGACGCATGCCGTGAGCGACCCGGAGGCGCAGAAGAATTTCATCAAGGAGGCGCTGCAGGCTCATTGGAAGAAGGAATATCCGCGGGAGTGGGCGACTGGAGGCAGTATCGTGATCGCGCGAGCCAGCGATGCCTACTGGACCCTCGACATTGCCAAAGCGAAGGCCGGTGAGGGCTTCCAGTACGACTGGAAAACTAGCTACGTCTCGGATGGCCGCCTGCATACCGAGACAATCTTGAATCGGGCACTCCGAGGCACGCCGTACGTGCCCATCGACATGCTCCGGCAGATGGATTTGATACCAGAAGCCAGCATCGACCTTGATGGCTACTGCGTGCCGATACAACTGCAGCTCTGTTTGAATCGACGGTACCACCCGCAGACGGACGGCGAACGCCTCCAGATCCGTGACACTCAGCCGCGTTACTGTGTCGAGGAGCTGAAAGAGCTGCTGGAGCAGATCCACGAGCGGCTCTATGGACCGCGTCCGGGCAAGCAGCCCACGGTCTACCAGCAGCCGACGGTGCTAGAGCAGGCTCATCTGGGTCGGTTCTACGAAGCTTGGGCAGAGAAGATCCCGTTCGGCCAGGCGCGCGAACTCACATGGCTGCGCACGCAGGTCAAGCACCTTAAAAGCGACAAGAAGAAGCCCTCTTTCCCGGACACGCTCAAGCGCGTCTACCCCAGATACATTGGGGTCCAGGAGAGCTACCGCAGCTATTTCCGTGCCTTCTTTGACCTGCGCGACGACACCGTGCGCCGGCGGGTTCTGCCGCGACCGGAAGGCCTCCTTCGGTACATCGACCCGGACGCGGGCAAGCCGGGCGGCATTTCGGCAAACGTCGTCAAGGAATTCTGCAAGCTCAGTGGCTATCCGTGTCATATCGTGCACAAGGATCATACCATAGATGAGTGGTTGCCGGAGGACTACGCGGAGTGGTCCGAAGACAAAAAGAGAGAGACCCCGCGTGTGATGTTCAATGTGTACTCGGACCACGCCTACTTCTACGAACGCTCGGCCGGCGGAGCCATCGCGCAGATGAAAGCTACCCGCAAGAGCACGCCACCCGCCCGACTGGCCCAGCATCCGAGCGACGCGACCCGCTTCCCTCGGACCACCTTCGAGGAGATGCAGCCTTACAGCGCAGAGGCCTTGGACGCCGCCGTCGAGGCGCGCGTCAGCACGACCTTCTGCGCGCAGGATATGGACCAGGTTGAAGCCGACATCCGGGCGCGGAAGCTACAGGCCCACCCGCTGATCAAGGGTCCTCGCGCCGTCTCGGGCTACACGCTTAAGCTGGCAGACCCCGGGAGGAAGAAGCGCGGCGAGGTCTCGCAAAGCGTCATCCGCATCCGGAAGGTCTCCGAGGACGCCGAGCGACTTAGCCTACTCGCAAGGACTTTCGAAAAGGAGACGAACCTAAGGCTTCCCTACTATGGCGAGGAGATGCCCAGTCTCTTGGTGCGCCTGGTCGACGAATACCATCACTCGAGGCGGCCCTACATCCCCGCCGAGCTCCGCGCGAAGCTTCGGACGCGCCAAGGAGACAAGTGCAACGCCTGTGACGATAAGCTCGCCGGACGAGGCGAGGTGCATCACGTCAAGGCCGTGGCCGAGGGCGGCGACAACGACCCTGCCAACCTCGAGCTGCTCTGCCACATGTGCCATGCGCAGAAATCGGAGCAGCAGTATCTCTCCAAGAATCCGCGGCTCCGCAGTTGCTTCAACCCGGAAATGGAGGAGCTCTACCGCGTCGGTGCGCCAAAGCCCCAGCAGATCCATTGGGGAGTCGGGGTCTACGACAACGGCCAGTTGCTGGAGCGAGTGTGCTCCATTGACATTAACTCCTGCCGACGCAACGCCCTACTCACCGAGGATCTGCCGTCCTTCGACTTTACCGACGAGCCTGAGGAATACGACATGAATCGCTTTGAGGAGTACGACGCCTTTTGGGTGGACTGCGATAACCTGACGCTTGAGCCCTGCGACTGCGAGTGTCGAGCACTCTGCGAAGAATGCCTCGGCACAGGGCTCCACGAAAGGAGGTTCAGCTTTCTGCCGTACGACGGACCTCACCTGTACCCCAAGGTGGTCGTCAGATATTTCCTGGACGAAGAGATTTGTTTGCATCAGCACATCTTGTGGGGCATCAAAGCAAGTCGCCGGGTCAAGGCGGGCGACCTCAAGAAGACCTTGCAGCTTGCGGAGCGCCTCGTGGAGCAGTGTTTCGGCGAAGACGCCGTCAAGCGGGCCATGCTCTCCCTCATCGGGCTCTGGGGAAAGCCCAACTCTATGGACTGGCGTGTGGAGCGCACGATGATCATGGAAGACATGGACCGCGTGACGCAGGTAGGCTTTGAGGAGGGACTACCGCCGATCTACAAGAGCTGCACACCGATTCTCGACAACTACAGCTACAAACCCCTGGCGCTCCATGTACTCTACCAGGAAGCAGTGTGGATGACAAAAATGCGCAACATCATTATACAGCGCGCGGACATATGCGGCTGCATTGTCGACAACTTC
>JAIXOF010000230.1 GCA_027486935.1 Cyanobium sp. C1_MAG_00004
AATTGGGCGCCTCCTCGGCCCAGAGGCTGACGAGCTTGCCGTCTTCCGCGCACAGGATGATGTCGGTCAGGATGGTCCGCAGACTCACGGTGCCCATCGGCTTCCACATCTTGGCCGCGGCTGAACTGGCAATCAGCCTCAAGTTCCTCACAGCTACGCGCTCCTCCAGCGCCACATAGGACACCTTGCGAGGCCTCTGGCTCACGGAAGAGCTCACTTCGTCCATGTCGAGTGCTTTTCCCTACTGCTTCCCAAAATTCTTCGTCGGCCGAGCGAGCCCCACGACCCTAGCCTTCATCGGCCACCGTCTGCAGGGCAAGCTCGATCATCCTCTCCCTCTCGCTGCTGTACTTAGCTCGCACGGCCTTAAGCAGCATAGACTCCACTCTGCCGAGGGCATCTATGGCCAGTCTGTTGCACAGGGCCTCGACTGCCTCGGTGGACTCCTCAGCCTGACTAGCCGTGTCGGCCTCGCTGGCGTCGTCGCCGGCAAGGGCTTGCAGCACCGCTTTCAGAGGCCCCTTCTCCGGGCAATCCGCGCCCGCGAGGAGGTTCGCGTGCGCCTTGCGGGCGAGGGTCATGAGTGGCTTGCTGATCCTCCGCTCGCCCTTATCAGTCTCGATGGTTATGGGGCTCTTGGGTAGGTGCCTATGCAAGTGTAGACCGTGAAGCTCCACCACCGCCGAGGGGCCCAAACTCGGCAGCTGCTTGTACGACTCCACGTCGCTCGCCGGCATGGGTGCCCTTTTCCTATGGGCGACCGACTTACTCGTCACTCTGCCGCACCAATCCGCACTCGATGAGCTCGAATGGCCTCCTCTCTCGCCTTCTCCACAAGCTGCTCCGTCGGCGGACCCCTCTTCGCACCGCAGGCGTGCTTGTAGCGGAGATTTCTGATGGTCATAGTTTTCCCGCACGTGGGGCAGTCGATTGGACCCTTCAGCACCGTCTCGAACTGCGACGCCTTCCTCGTCGCCATTGCAGGTCGCCCTTTACAGTAGCAGGAACAAAAAAATCCCGCGATCGCCGTGCCCTCACCGCCTAGCCACCTTCTTGAGCCTCTGCCGCGGAAGATGGTGGTGGAAGCCGGCAAGCTCGTACATGGGGCCTCCAGCTCGCACGTGAACGTCGGACACAACATAGGTGTCCTTGGAGTGGACGCCGGGAGCCTCAAGGATCTTCACCTTGTCCCCCTTCAGGACAGTAGCGTAGTCCTTCCAACTCTTCTCCTTCGCAGTGCCCTTCGTCATTTCTTGTGTCGACCCAGCTTTCCGCCGCCCGTCTGGCGAGGCTCTCGGTTGCCGCGACCAGCGTCTTGACCCCCTGCTCCGGCGAATGTCGCATAGCGAGTGGCCCGGTCACTCTCGCGCTGAAGCCCTCGTCGGTCTGACGCACGCAAATCGCCTGCCCTAGGTACTCATACGCCCCGTTGCCCCTCTCCTCCGGCAACTCCCTTGGCGGCCTCTGCGCTAGGACCCTGGCCAGAGGCAACGGCATCCCCTTCATCTCCGTGGCGCACCAGGCCGCTCCTCGCACGTTCCGCCATCCAACGCGACACATCAGGGCGATGGTCTTGGCGGCCTCTAGCTCCTTGTTGCCCGGCACGACCTCGAGCACCTTAATCGGCGGGTTCAGTCGTGTCCAGTAAGCCCCCCTGCCCAGGAAATGCTCGGCCATGCGCTTCGGAATATCGTCGCTGTGGCCCACGTAGAATTTCCCGTTCGCCAACTCGAGTGTGTATACCGACATGGCGGTCACCCCTTTCCCGTGGGCAACCGGAAAAATGCAACCCACTCCCCGCCGTGCGTTCAGACGCCCAACTTTTTTTGGTTGGTCTTAGTAAAACAGCAACCCAAGCAAGATGACGACCCTCCTTTCCGACGCATCAACGGGCAGCCTGCTATCCTGCAACTGGCGCCGAAGAGCTCGCTGGGCCAAGTGAGCACTCCGTGGGCCCCAAGCGTATTCAACGGCAGCGGCAGCGAGCCGCGGCAGACGATAACGTTTAGCGTGCCGGAGGAGACCCGGCAGCAGATGGAGCTCGTTGAGGAGGCGGTGCGCGAGGGCCTGAAGCAGACCGTGCCGGGCATCGACGCCATCTGGAGCAGCAGCACCAAGCCGCCGGGCAAGTACGCCTCGACCCTAAGGGCCAAGATCGTGGTCTCGGGCGACAAAGCCTGCCGATGCTACAACGCGGCAGGAGAGCCAGTGCCCCTTCCGACCGAGTGGACAGGGCTCCCCGTGCTACCTATGCTGGCCGTGAAATCCGTCTATCTCCAGAAGGGCATGGCCGGCCTCGTGCTGGAGGTCGTCTCGCTCATGGTCGGCGAGAAGGAGAGGCACCAGCTGTCAGTCGACTGGCTCTGAGCCTAGCGCCTCCGCTTGGTTCGCATACCCCGGCTTCCCTGCAGGTCCTGCGTAGCCCGCTGCTGCATGCCCTCGTCGTCCGGGCACACTCGCTGGAATAAGGGCCGCTGCTTGAATGCCTCGTAGGCGGAGGCCAAGAGCTCGCGGTCCTGCTGCCGGCTGTACAAATACACCTCTCGCTCCTCACTGCCGTGATCCTGCGTTGCCGTTGGCCCCAGGCTGCC